>DATJYG010000077.1:0-5256 GCA_035499695.1 Polyangiaceae bacterium | reverse complement strand
CGTGGCCGAGCACGACGGGGTCGATGCGGTCGTCGGAGGAGCCGCCATCTTCGCCAGAGCTGGCGTCCATCTCAGGCGCAGCGTCCTGCCCGCCGCCGTCGACCGGGGTGGCCGCGTCGGACTTGCCGTTCGCGCCCGGCGAGCCCGCGTTGGAGCCGCTGCAGCCGGCGACGAGGCCCATGATCAAGAGACCCTTCGAAAAGAGGGAGCGTTCCATCGGGCGCGCCCGTCTGCATGAGCTGCGCCACCCCGTTCCCTGCGCAATCACGTTGCCGTGCGGGAAAAGGAGAACTGCGATTCACACGCGCGCTGTGTCCGCGCTTGCCTCTCGTGGTAAGCCGCCTGGCATGGGGATGGGGACGAGCCGCTTGCTCATGGGTTCGGGCGCATCGTTCTGCGCCACGTCGTTCGTGATCGCCGTCGCCGCGTGCGGCGCCAACGGGGCCAGGTCGCCGAGCACGCCGACCGACGGGGGCGTGGGGGCCGACACGGGCGTCCCCGGCGACGCCGGCCTCGACGTCGAAGCGGGCAATCCACTCGACTATCTGGACAAGCCGCTTCGCGAGCAAGTGACGGCGCTCGACAAGGGGATCATCACGAGCGCCGGGCTGACCTCGGGATACCTCGGCCGCATCGCCACGCGCGACAAGGGCGACGGCGGCGTGCACGCCGTGATCGTGACAGACCCGCAGGTGATGGCTCACGCCTCCGCGCTCGACGCCGAGCGCGGCAAGGGCGCGCTGCTGCAGGGGGCCGCCATCTTCGTGAAGGACAACATCGACACGAAGGGCATCGCGACGACGGCCGGCTCGCTCGCCATGGCCAACAACGTGCCCATGGACGACGCGTACGTCGTCCAGCGCATCCACGCCGCGCAGGGCCTGGTCTTCGCCAAGACCAACCTGAGCGAGTGGGCGAACTTCCGCAGCACCAGCCCCACGAGCGGCTGGAGCAGCCTCGGTGGCCAGACCTTCGACGGGCGCAACACCGGCTACGATCCCTGCGGCTCGAGCTCGGGGTCGGCCGCCGGCGTCGCCGCGGGCCTCGCCTCGGCGGCGCTCGGCACCGAGACCAACGGATCGATCGTGTGTCCGTCCTCGGTCAACGGGGTCGTCGGCTTCAAGCCGACCGTGGGCCTCGTCAGTCGCGCGGGGGTCATCCCGATCTCGGCGTCTCAGGACACGGTCGGCCCGATCACGCGGACGGTCGGTGACGCCGCGCGCATGCTGAGCGTGATCGCGGGACCGGATGCGAACGACCCTGCGACGCAGAACATCCCGCAAGGCATGAGCCTCGACTTCGAGGGGCCGCTCGCGAACGCGACGCTGAAGGGCAAGCGCCTCGGCGTGGTGCTGGCGTTCGACTTCGGCACCGACGTGATGAACGTGTTCAACGCGGCGCTCGCCAAGATGCAGGCGGCGGGCGCCGTCATCGTCAATCCCATATCGCTGGACACGACGTCGTGGGAGCAGAACGAGCTGACGATGCTGCTCACCGAGTTCAAGGTGGGTATCAACGCGTATCTCGCGGCGCACTCCGTGCCCGGGCAGCCCACGACGCTGGCCGATCTCATCGCCTTCGACCAGGCGCACGCGTCGACCGTCATGCCCTACTTCGGGCAGGAGCTCTTCACGCAAGCGCAGGCGACGACGGGGCTGAGCGATTCCACGTACGTCACAGCCAAGCAGGCGGCCCAGATGGCGACGCGGGGCGGGATCGACAAGGCGCTCTCGGCGGCCAAGCTGGACGCGCTCGTGTCGCCGACGTTCGATCCGGCGTGGGCCATCGACTACAAGACGGGCGATCCGTCGACGCTCCACGGCTCCGAGGGGCCCGCCGCCGTCGCCGGCTATCCGCACCTGACGATGCCGATGGGGCAGGTGAACGGCTTGCCGGTCGGCATCTCCTTCTTCGGCACCGCGTGGCGCGATGCCCAGATGCTGGCGCTCGGCTACGCCTTCGAGCAGCTTCCTCCGTGACCTCCCGCGACGACGCCCCCATCGCGATCGCGCCCGGCGCCCGCGTCTTCATCCTCACCGGCGCCGGCATTTCGGCCGAGAGCGGCATCCGCACGTTCCGCGACGCCGGCGGCCTCTGGGAGCAGTATCGCTTCGAGGAAGTGGCGTCGCCCGAAGGGTGGGCCGCCCACCCCGAGGTCGTCTGGCGCTTCTACGCCCAGAGGCGAGCGCAGGCGGCCACCTGCGAGCCGAACGCCGCGCACCGGGCGCTCGCGCGTCTCGAGCACGCCCTGGGTGACCGTCTCTTCCTCTGCACCCAGAACGTCGACGACCTGCACGAGAAGGGCGGCTCGACGCGCGTGCATCACATGCACGGGGAGCTCATGAAGAGTCGCTGCGAGGCGTGCGACAGGCCGCCCTTCGAGGATCGCACCGCCCACGAGCGCATACCGCGCTGCGACTGCGGGGCGCGCATCCGGCCGCACATCGTCTGGTTCGGAGAGGTGCCCCTGGGGCTCGACGCGATCGGCGATGCCCTCGGTGCGTGCGACGTCTTCGTCACCATCGGCAGCAGCGGCGCCGTCTATCCGGCCGCCGGCTTCGTCGCCGCCGTGCGCGGTCGCGCGCAGACCGTGTACGTCGGCCCCGAGGCTCCGGACAACGCGCGCGCCTTCGACGAGCTGCGCCTGGGCAAGGCCGGCGACGTCGTGCCGCGCCTCTTTGCTCACTGAGCGGCGAGTCGCACGTGCATGCGCACCAGTCGCCATGCGGCGGCGGCTGCATCGGTACCACTCGCTTGCAGCACGTCGACGGGCGCCCTCGGCAGCGTCT
The DNA here is from genome assembly GCA_035499695.1 of Polyangiaceae bacterium. Lineage (GTDB taxonomy): Bacteria > Myxococcota_A > Polyangia > Polyangiales > Polyangiaceae > Palsa-1150. Next base: position 2,467 of record DATJYG010000077.1, on the reverse strand, counting down.
CGGGTCGTCCGACGGCGAGGGTCACGTCCCACTCTCCCGCGGGAACTCCGGCGAAGAGGCGGTCCACGGATCCCTCGATGTGCACCAGCCCGCCCCTGGCCACGTCGACGGGCGGGTCCCAGGACCGCACCGTGTTCTCCTGTACCAGGAACGCGTGCACTCCGATGGCCCCGACCAGCTGCGAGGTGGGCTCCACATCCATCACGAACCGGCCGCCCGGGTGAAGCACCGCAGTGCCGCCGTCGAGCAGCTCGAACGTCGGCACCGTCGGCGGCTCGAGCCGCACACGCATCACGAGGAGCACCACGGCCAACGCGATCGCTGCCGGCACGAGCAGCAGCGCGACCGCGCGCCCCGACGTCACGCGCTCACGCGTTGGCGGCAGCCGCCGTCGCCGTCGCGCCGTTGGCGCGCGCGAGGTGGTCGGCGTGCGTGTGATCGGCCGGCATGTCGCCGCCGCAGATGCGCTCGACCTCGTCGGCCATCCTCCCGCGCAGCGCGAGGAAGTACATCCTGAAGTCTCCGCGCAGGGACCAGAGCGGGTGCTCGAAGGTCGCCGGCTTGTTCTTCTCGAAGAAGAAGTGCCCGATCCACGCGGGTCCGTACCCGGCGACGGGAGCCACGAGCAGCCACGCCGGATTGAGCGTCAGCGCCGCGGTCGCGACCGATCCGATCGCGGCGGTCGTCCCCACGTAGTGGAGGCCCCGGTTGATCGGGTTGCGGTGCGCGTGCACGTAGTGCGGCCAGAACTCCTCGAAGCTCTCGATGCGGGCTTGCATGACGACCTCCGCTGCAGCTGCAGCGTAACACGACGAGGCGAGGTAGGATGGTCGTGTGATGCGCCTTGCTTTCTGCGCCCTCGTTCCCGTCGCGGTCGCGGCCTGCAGCAGCAGCAGTGGGCCGTACGCCGAGCCCATCATCAACAAGCAAGCGGACGACCCGTGCGATCCGGGATCCGTCGGCACGAGCGGCGGATCGCTGCCGCCGGTGGACGCGGGCTCGGTCCCCGTCACCCTGCCCGGAGCCTCTCCCGGCATCGGTTTCGACGACGTGCGCTTCTCGGCGACGCTCAGCCAGATCCTCGTCCCCGCGGGGCGCACCGGCAATTTCGACTTCGTCGACCCGTCGGCGGAGGTCGCCGCGCCCGTCGGCGGCTTCGCGTCCTCTCCGACCTACTCCGGGGACGACTCGTTCGGCGTCACCTCGGCCGACGAAGGCGGGGGCGTCGTCTACGCGACCGACCGCACGAACAAGACGCTCACCGTGATCGACGGGAAGCAGCGCAAGGTCGTGGCGAGCGCCATGCTCGCCGCCACCCCCGGGTACGTGCGTTACGTCGCCCCGACGAACGAGGTGTGGGTGACCGAGCCCGCATCGAACCAGATCGAGATCTTCGCGTTGCCCATGACCGAGGCGATGCCCCCCAAGTCGTCCACGGTGCTCTCGGTGCCGGCAGCCGAGTCGCTGGCGATCGATCCGACGAGCAGCATGGCGTTCACCAACGGCGCCTCGAGCACGTACGCCATCGACGTCAGCAAGCGCATGGTCAGCGGCACGTGGCCGAACGGATGCAAGACCGCGCACGGCCTGGCGGTCGACTCGGCGCACGGCTGGGTGATGATCGCGTGCGAAGCTGGGCTCGTGTCGGTCCTGGACGAGAAGACGGGCAAAACGATCGGCGGCGTGACGGCTGGCGCGAGCCTCGATCAGGTCTCGTACGACCCGACGACGCTGCGTCTGTACGTTCCGTCACCGACGGCGGCGGCCATGGCGGTCGTGCACCTCGATCCGAAGAGCGGCATGCCGACGATCCTGGGCTCGGTCGACACCACCAAGGGGGCGCACTGCGTCGTCGCCGCGGGTGCGAGAGAGCTCTTCGTGTGCGCACCTGCCGCAGGGCAGCTCCTTTTCGTCAACGATCCTTTCTGACGCCCGCTCCACGCGCTAGGCTTGTGTCATGCGGCGCTTCTGGTGGGCGGTCGTCCTGCTCGGCGCAGCCGGCGCCTCGGTCATCGCGGCTGCGTGCACCGACAACACGCAGCCGCTCGGGCAAGGCAACAACGTCGTCCCTTACCCGTCGAGCATGCAGTCCGAGGGCCCCGGGAAGGACGCCGGCGTCTACTACGACTCCGCCGCGTACGATTCGCCATACGCTTCGCCGCCGGATGGGTACGACCCCATCGCCCTGTGCAACATGTGCGCGTGTCCTCCGACCGACTACTGCTTCGGAGGCGGGACCAGCTACGTCGCCTTCAACGGCAACTGCAGCGCCGAAGCGTCCGCCGACGCGTTCGCCCTCGGGTGTCAGCCGATCCCGGCCGCGTGCGTCTCGGTGCCCGACGGCGGCCGCTGCGACTGCCTGCTCAAGTACACGTCGTTCCTGCCCTGTTATCCGGACTGCGTCGAGAACACCCTGACGCTGTACTGCCCGCATCCCTGACGCTCTGATCGCTGGAATTTTCCGGGC
>DATJYG010000076.1:0-8542 GCA_035499695.1 Polyangiaceae bacterium | reverse complement strand
CTCCTTCAAGAGGAGAAGACGCTCCTTCAAGAGGAGAAGACGCTCCTTCAAGAGGAGAAGACGCTCCTTCAAGAGGAGAAGAGCGCGCTACCCCACGTCGGATGGCGTGTCCCAATCGCGGAGCTGGTGCCACTCGTCCTGCGACAGGGCCATCTCGCGTGCACCCACTGCGTCGAGAAGGCCCTGAAGCGATCGCTCGCCCCGGGACGCGCGCTCTCTGGCCACGGAGAGCACGCGCTCGGGGGCATACCGAGCGAAGAGAGGCTCCCAGCGTGTGCCCCGACGGGGGGCGACGGCCGATGCCGGCGGCGCCGCCAGGAGCTTCTCCACGAGTGGAGCCTGGACGAAGGGCATGTCGCATGCGATCGCCACGACGACGCGGTCGCCCGCATGCCGGAGCAGGCCGATGAGGCCTCCGAGTGGGCCAATGCCGCCCGGCTCGTCTTCGACCACCGGAAGCCCGAGAGGCTCGTAGCGGGGATCCTTTCCGACGAGGACGACCTCGAGCCCCAAGCCTTTCAGCGTGTCGCGCAGGTTCTCGATGATCGGTCGCCCGTCCGGGCCGACGAGCAGCCCCTTTGCGGCGCCGCCCATGCGCTCGCCGCGGCCGCCGACGAAGATACCGGCGACCGCGCTCACGGGCGACCCTCACCGCCGTGCGCCCAGGCCGTGGAGAAGGCGAGCCACGCGATCGAGGAGGGCTTCGCCGGCCTCGACTTGCGACGCGTCGACATAGCGCCACGCAACGGCGACACGGAGTGCGGCACGTGCCTCGCTGTTGGAGCCAGCGGCGGTGGAGAAGCGGCTGAGGCGCGTGCCGCCTTCGTTGCTGTTGCCCTCGGCGACGTTGAGGGCGACGGAGCTGAGGGCGCGCCGGAGCTGCTCGCCGAGATCGCGATCGCACTGCCGGATGCGCACCACGACGGGCCGTAGGACCTCGATGGCCCGGATGGCGACTTCGAGCGCGAAGAAAGGTGGACGCGAGGAGTGCGGATGGTTTGATTGCATGCCCCCCATCGCGGAAGAAGCGTGACAGCGAACGATGGCGACAGGCCGCGCCGTGAGGAGCTGGCGCGCTTCTTCCGCGCCCGGCATGCAATCAAACCGTCCGCACGACGGAGTCGGGTTCGGACTCGGAGTCCGCATCCGAGTCCGAGTCCGTGTCCGTGTCCGTGTCCGAGTCCGTGTCCGGATCCGACTCCGACTCCGGATCCGATCACGCGTCTCCCCAGCGGACGAAGTCGAGCAGCTCGCCCTTGGCGACGGCGGTCTCCCCGGGGGGGATGAAGAGCAGGCCATCGGAGTGCGCGAGGTTCGTGGCCGCGCCGGATGCCTGGTTGTCGTGGACGCGTGCCGTGAGCGCGCCGTCGAGGTTCTCCAGGGACGCCCGCACGAGCTCCAGGCGATCCAGCGATCGCTTGCGCGCGGCGGCGAGGGCGATCCGCAGCGGGAAGGGCAGGGGGCGCGCGTCTCCCTGGAGCGCGCGCAGCAGCGGCATCCCGAAGACCGCGAACGTGACGAGGGCGCTCGCGGGGTTGCCCGGCAGCCCGAGGACGTGCGCGTTCGGGCTCCGGCCCACCGCGAGCGGCTTGCCCGGCTTGATCGCGACGCGCCAGAAGTCGAGCGTCACCCCGGCGCGCTCGAGCGCCGGGCGCACCACGTCGTGATCGCCCACGCTCACTCCGCCCACCGTGAGCAGCACGTCGGTGCCCTCGAGCGCCTGCTCGATCGCCCGCTGCGTCGCCTCCGGCTCGTCTTTCGCGATGGGGGCGATGCGCACGGCGGCGGACGCCTGTCGCGCCAGCGAGGCGAGGGCGGCGCTGTTCGACTCGGGGATCGACGCGGGTCCCGCGACGTCACCCGGGGCGCGAAGCTCGTCGCCGGTGCAGAGGATGGTCACGCGAGGGCGCCGCGCGACGACGAGCTCCGACACGCCCAGCATGGCCGCGAGCGCGAGGCCGCCGGGGAGCAACCGCGTTCCGCCACCGATGGCGACCGCGCCTCGGTCCAGGTCCTCACCGGCGCGGCGGATGTGCTGCCCCGCCTTCACGGGCTCCGAGAGCCGGATGCTCTCCCCGTCGCGCTGCACCTTCTCCTGCATGACCACGGCGTCGGCCCCGGGCGGGATGGGAGCTCCGGTGAAGATGCGGCAGGCGGTCACGCGCGCCAGGGGCCCCGCGGGGCGTCCGGCGCTGCTCTCACCGACGACCGGGAGCGCCCACGGGCCGTTGCCCTCGACATCCGCCGTGGAGATTGCGTAGCCGTCCATGGCGCTGTGGTCGAAGGGCGGAAGCTGGCCGGTCGCCACGAGGTCCGCCGCGAGCACACGTCCCGCGGCGTCCACGAGCGGTACGCGCTCGCTCGCGAGCGCCCGCACGCCGCTGAGCACCCGTACGCGCGCCTCGTCGAACGAGAGCAGCTTCGAATCAGTGGCCATGCTTCTCCCCTCGGGCGAGCGCGACCACGTGCGGCAGGATGGGCGCGAGCACACGGTCGACCGCGAGCACGACCGCCTTGGGGCTGCCCGGCAGCGCCGCGACGAGCCGCCCCCGATGGATGCCGGCGACGGCGCGCGAGAGCACCGCGCGGGGGCCCACCTCGTCCCAGGAGAGCCGCCGGAACGCCTCGCCGAAGCCGTCGAGCGTCTTCTCGAGAAGCGTGCAGACCGCCTCGTACGTGCGGTCGCGCGGCGCGATGCCGGTGCCCCCCGTCGTCACGATCGCGTCCGCCAGGTCGTCGTCGCACACGCGGGCGACCACGGCTCTCAGCTCGTCGGGCTCGTCTCGCACGATCTGCTGCACGGGCACCACGAATCCGGCCGCCTCCAGGCGCTCGCGGAGTCTCGCTCCGCCCTCGTCGTCGGCCGCGGTGCGCGTGTCGCTCACGGTGATGGCCGCCACCCGGATGGGCCGCTTCTCCGCTGCCACCGCTCAGCCTCCTGCCACGGGGGGAATCAGGGCCACGACGTCCCCGTCGGCGAGCGGCTCGTCGTCGCCCGCGAACGCCTCGTTCCGGGCGATGCGGACGTGCCCCCGCCGCTCCGCATAGGCCCTGTGCCGGCGGGCCAGGTGCTCGGCCAGGGCCGAGACCGTCGAGACCCCAGGGGGTAGCTCGAGCGTCTCCTCGGCCATGCCGAGGGCGTCCCGGAGCCCTGCGAAATAGAGGATGCGCACGGTCATTCGCGCCGGCAGGGAGCATAGCCGGGGCACTTGCCGGGGCGTACCCTTCCGGTGCAGATTCCGGGGCTTCCCGATGTCGACGATAGGTCAGCCCGTCCTCCGCAAAGAAGCGCACGCCAAGGTCACGGGGCGCGCCCGATACGTCGACGACGTGACGATGCCCGGCATGATCCACGGCATCACCGTGCGCAGCTCGTGCGCGCGCGGGCGCATCCGTGGCATCACCTTCGGCGGCGGCATCCCCTGGGACGAGATCACCGTCGTCACCGCACGCGACGTGCCCCACAACGTGGTCGCGCTCATCAACGACGATCAGCCGGCGCTCGCCGACGGCGTGATCAACCACCCGGAGGAGCCGGTCGTGCTCCTGGCGCACCCCAGCCGCGCGCTGCTCGAGAAGGCGCGCGCCGCGGTGACCATCGACGTCGAGCCGCTGCCGGCCGTCTTCACGATCGAGGACGCGCTCGCCGCGCGCAACGTCGTCTGGGGCACGGACAACGTGTTCAAGGAGTACTGGATCCGCAAGGGCGACGTGGACGCGGCGCTCGCGCGCGCCGACGTCGTCCTCGTCGAGGGCGAATACGCGACCGGCGCCCAGGAGCAGCTCTACATCGAGCCCAACGGCATGATCGCCGTGGTCGACGCGGCGAGCGGCGCCGTCACGGTGAGCGGCTCGATGCAGTGCCCGTATTACATCCAGAAGGCGCTGATGAAGCTCTTCGGCGTCGGGCCGGAGCACGCGCGCGTCGTGCAGATGGAGACCGGCGGGGGATTCGGCGGCAAGGAGGAGTACCCCTCGATGATCGCCGTGCACGCGGCCCTGCTCGCGAAGAAGAGCGGGCGGCCCGTGAAGATCGTCTACGACCGCGCCGAGGACATGGCCGCGACGACCAAGCGGCATCCCTCGCGCACGCGCCACCGCACCGCCGTCACGCGCGACGGACGGATCGTCGCGCTGGACATCGACTTCGCCATCGACGGCGGGGCGTACTCGACGCTCTCGCAGGTCGTGCTCTCGCGCGGGTGCATCCACGCGGCGGGACCGTACGACGTCGAGAACGTGCGCATCCGGGCGCGCGCCGTGGCCACGAACGCGCCGCCGCACGGGGCTTTCCGCGGGTTCGGCGCGCCGCAGTCGCTCTTCGCGCTCGAGCGGCACGTGGACGAGATCGCGCGCGTGCTCGGCATGGCGCCCGTGGAGCTTCGCCGGCGCAACTTCGTGCGGCAGGGGCAGACGCTCGCGACGGGCCAGGTGGTGCGCGACGACGTGGACATGGGCGAGATGCTCGACCGGGCCCTGGCGCTCACAGAGTGGAACTCCAAGCGCGCCCGCTTCGCCGAGGAGAACGCGCGCGGCGGGCCCGTTCTGCGCGGGATGGGCCTCGCGACCTTCCTGCACGGAACGGGGTTCACCGGGTCGGGGGAGAAGCACCTCGCCTCGGTCGTCGGCGCCGAGGGCATGGCCGACGGTCGGGTGCGCGTCCTGGCCGCGAGCACCGAGATCGGGCAGGGGACGAGCACCATCTTCGCGCAGATCGCCGCCGACGCGATCGGCATCGGCTACGACGACGTCGAGGTGGCCACGCCCGACACGCGCGACGTGCCCAACAGCGGGCCCACCGTCGCCTCGCGCACGTGCACCATCGTGGGCAAGCTCGTCGAGTCGGCCGCGTCGTCGATCAAGGCGCAGCTCGTGACGGCGGGGATGCTTCGCGAGCCGTACGACGCGCGTGCCTTCCGCGAGGCGTGCGCGAAGTACGTCCGCGAGCACGGGCGCCTGCGAGCGACGGCGGAGTACGTGCAGCCCAAGAACATCTCGTGGGACGAAGAGCACTTCCGCGGCGACGCGTACGGCGCTTACTCCTGGGCCGTCTACGTCGCGCAGGTCGCGGTCGACATGCGCACCTACGAGGCGCGCGTCGAGGACTTCTGGGCGCTGCAGGAGGTGGGGAAGGTGATCCATCCGGTGCTCGCCGCCGGGCAGATCGAGGGCGGCGTGGCGCAGGGGATCGGCTGGGCGCTCTTCGAGCAGGTCGTGTGGCGCGACGGTCGCATGGCCAACGACCGGATGACCGACTACATCGTGCCGACGAGCGCCGACGTGCCGCCCATCCGCGTCGTCTTCGACGAGCGCCCCTACGCGCAGGGACCGCACGGTGCCAAGGGCATCGGCGAGCTGCCGATGGACGGACCGGCCCCGGCGATCGCCAACGCGATCCTCGACGCGACGGGCGTGAGCGTGCGGCGCGTGCCGGCGACGCCCGAGGTCCTCTTCGAAGCGATGGAGCCCGCCCATGTCGCGTGAACGAGAGATCGCGTTGCGCGTGAACGGCGAGGAGCGCACGGCGTGCGTGCACCCGATGCGTCGCCTGCTCGACGTGCTGCGCGAGGACCTCGCGCTCACCGGGACGAAGGAGGGGTGCGGCGAGGGCGAGTGCGGCGCGTGCGCGGTGCTCGTGGACGGCAAGCTGGTCGACTCGTGCCTCGTGCCGGTCGCGCAGGTGAGCGGGCGCGAGGTGACGACGATCGAGGGCCTCGCCCGGCGCGACACACTCGCGTCGATCCAGCGGGCGTTCGCCGAGCTCGGGGGCGCCCAGTGCGGCATCTGCACGCCGGGGATGATCCTCGCGGCCAAGGAGCTGCTCGACCGCGTGCCGGATCCCACCGAGGGCGACGTGCGCGAGGCGCTCGCGGGCAACATCTGCCGCTGTACCGGGTACACGCGCATCTTCGAGAGCGTCCTGCACGCGGTGAAGCTCGAGCGAGGTGCGCCGTGAGGAGCGATCTCGGCGACTTCGAGCTCGCCCAGGCGGCGACGCTGCGCGAGGCGTGCGAGCGCGTCGAAGCGGGCTACCGGCCACTCGCCGGGGGAACCGACGTCATGGTGCTCCTCTCGGCGGGCAAGCTGGCTCACGCCCGCTGGGTCGACGTGTGGAGCATCGACGAGCTCCGGGGCATCGAGGTCCGCGACGACGCGATCGTCATGGGGGCGCTCACGACGTACACCGACGTGCGCCGGCACGAGGTCGTCGCGCGCGAGCTGCCGATGCTGGTGCAGGCCGCGAGCGAGACCGGCGGCGTTGCGATCCAGAACCGAGGGACCCTCGGCGGCAACATTGCCAACGCCTCGCCGGCCGCCGATTCGCCGCCGGCGCTGCTCGCGTACGGGGCGGAGCTGGTGCTCGCGTCGCGCTCAGGGACGCGTCGCGTGCCCTACGCCGACTTCCACACTGGCTACAAGCAGACGGTCGCGCAGCCCGGCGAGATCATCGCGTCCGTCGTGGTCCCGCGCGCCCACGCGGGCGACAGGCGCGTGCACTTCTACCGGAAGGTGGGGCCGCGCCGCGCCCAGGCCATCTCGAAGGTGTGCTTCGCGGGATGCGCCGACCTGCGCGGCGGACGCCTGAACGCCGTGCGCATCGCGCTCGGCGGCGTCGCGCCCATCGTCGTGCGCGCACGGGAGGCCGAGAAGGCGCTGCTGGCCGGCGAGAGCGCCGATCGCGTCTGCGAGGCGCTCGGTGCGGCCATCTCGCCGATCGACGACGTGCGCTCGACGGCGCGTTACCGGCGGCGCGTGGCCCTGAACCTCGTCGAAGACTTCATGCAAGGATGGGCCGATGTGGCCGTGGACGCGTAAGCTCGAGGAGCTGGCCGAGAGCGGCACCCCGGCGGCGCTCGTCACCGTCGTGCGCTGCGCCGGGTCCACCCCGGCGGCGCCCGGCTCGAAGATGATCGTCCTCGCCGACGGCGCCTTCTTCGGCACCGTCGGCGGCGGGCACCTCGAGCAGCTCGTCATCGAGGAGGCGCGCGCGTGCATCGCGTCCGGCGAGAGCAAGATGTGCCGCTACCCGCTCGGCGCCACCGCAGGGCAGTGCTGCGGCGGCGTCGTCGAGACCTTCGTCGACGTCCAGAACGCCGGCCCCCATCTCCACCTCTTCGGCGCCGGGCACGTGGCCCAGGCGCTCTGCCGCGTTCTCTCCGGCACGCCGTTCTCGATCCACGCCGTCGACGAGCGCGACGAGTGGGCTGGCGCGCTCCCGCCGGAGGTGCACCGCCACCGCGTGCCGTGGGACGCCTACGTGCGCGACGCGCCGTGGAGCGCCGCCAGCACCTACGTCGCCATCATGACGCACCGGCACGACGTGGACGAAGCCATCGTCGCCGAGGTCGTGAAGCGCCCGGCGCGCTACCTCGGCCTCATCGGCAGCCAGACGAAGTGGCGCCGCTTTCGCGACCGCCTCGAGGCGCGCGGCATCCCGGCCGAGAACCTCGATCGCGTCCACTGCCCCATCGGGCTCGACACGGGAGGCAAGTCGCCGCAGGAGGTCGCGGTGAGCATCGCCGCCCAGCTCCTCAGCGTGCACCACGGGCGGACCGGTGCTGCCTGAGGTAGTCATCCTCGCCGCCGGGCGCTCCTCGCGCATGGGAGAGCCCAAGGGGCTCTGGGCCATCGGGGGCAAGCCGTGGCTGGAGCACCAGCTCGACGCCATCGACGCGCTCGGCGCCGGGGCCGTGCTCGTCCTGGGCTTCGATCGCCAGCGATACCTGGAGGCCCTCCCCGAGCTCGAGGACCGCGTCTCGGTCGTCGTCAACCCCGCTCCCCAGCACGGGCCCTTCTCGTCCATGCAGTGCGGGCTGCGCGTCTCGGGCTCCCCGGCCTTCATCCTGCCGGTGGACGTGCCGGTCGCCGCGCCCGCGGTGTGGCAGGCCCTCTACGAGGCGTGGCAGCGCGGAGGTTCGGGGGAGGGGCCCCGAACCGGCAGCGGGATAGACGCTGCCGTGCCCTTCCACGAGGGGGCCGGGGGTCACCCCGTGCTCCTGTCCGCGGCCATGGTGACCCATGTCCTGGGACTGCATGCCGAAAGCCGGCTGGACCACGTCATGAGGGACTGGGAGCCGGGGCGAATTGCCCGCATTCCAGTGCTCGACAGGCGTGTCCGATTGAATTTGAATGCGCCCGAGGATTGGGGGAAATTGGCAGCAGGGACATAACTTATGGCGCGCGTTCTCGTCATCGACGACGACAGGGAGTCACGCGAGGTCCTCGAGGAGCAGCTGCGACGCTCGGGGCACGGGGTGCAGACTGCACAGAACGCCAGCGAGGGCATGCGCATGGCCCGCGAGCGGCGTCCGGACATCGTGCTGCTCGATGCCGAGCTGCCGGACATGACGCCGGCCGGCGTGTGCCGCGCCCTCGAGGGCGAGATGTCCACCCGCGGCGTTCCGGTCATCGCGATGCTCGCCGTCGACCAGCAAGAAGTGGTGGGCGGCGCCGGCGTGACCGACGTCATCGGCAAGCCGTTCAGCATGCGCGAGGTCCTCTCGCACATCGAGTCGTCCCTGCAGCGCGCGCGCCCGTCGGT
>DATJYG010000075.1:0-3403 GCA_035499695.1 Polyangiaceae bacterium | reverse complement strand
CGAGCGGCGCCCCTGGCGTCCGGAGGAGCAGCGCGAATGACGAAGCGTAAGGTGCCGCCGGAGATTCAAGGACGCCGCTCCTCATCGCGTGGCTGATATGGTCGTCGACGTTGAGCTTACGTTGAACCGCTTCGGATTCGGGCGCGTGGCGCGGAACAAGCTCCAGTTCGGGCCGCTGCGTCTTTCGTACTGGGTCGTCCCCGGCAAACACGCGCTGAGCTTCGAAATCAACTGGCGCTCGGAGACGAGAGGATGAACCGAAGAAAAAAGAAACCGTCACGCGCTGGGATCTCGGAGGCTAGGTGAAGCTCTGGCTCGACGACAAGCGCAAGCCCCCATGGGGCTACGACCTCTGGGCGAAGACCGCGAAGGAGGCCATTCAGATGCTCGAGGAGCACGGCGAAAAGATCGTGCACTGCTCGCTCGACCACGATCTCGCCGACGAGCACTACAAGGAGCTACTCTTCGGCTGGGGCCCGGAGCCGGACCCCATCGATCGCTCCGCGTTCGTCGAGCTGACCGGCTACGCCGTCCTCGAGTGGATGCACGAGAAGGACCGCTGGGTCCCGGACATCTCGATCCACACCCTGAACCCGAAGGGCGGGGCGGACATGCTGCGCAAGCTCGAGAGCCGCGCCCCGGCGCACGTGAAGTTTCGCCGCGTCGACCCCGCGGTTGCCGCGAAAATCAGACCGGAGAAATGATACGCTCGAACGCGTGACGCTGACGCGCGACCAGCAGTGGTGGCTCGACAAGATCATCTCCGCCGGGCGCGGCGGGATAGTCGAGGACAAAGGGATCGCAGCCCTCCGCTCGCTCGTCCGCAAGGGACTCGTCGTGGACGAGGACCTCGAGGTCGTGCCGGCGACGAAGCTCTACACGGAGCACTCGATGACGCACACGCTCCGCGGGCGTCTGCGCTTCGTGACGCTCACCCGATACACCTTGAAGTAGAGCCGCGCGGCCTTAGGTTGCGTGCCATGGCGAAGAAGGCGCGTACGAGGGTCGCGAAGCAGAAAAAGTGGGAAACTTTTCTCATGCAGATGGCCCCCACGCTCGCACAGATGCTGAGCGACGTCACCGCGCAGAACGCGAAGATCGAGGAGAAGAAGGTCGAGACGCAGCTCAAGCTCGCCGAGGCGCAGTGCCGGCTCGCCGACTCGCTCGCGAGCGCGATCACGACGCTCAACATCGTCGCCCTGCGACAAGACGCGAAGTGACGATCGAGTACCGCGTCGGCGACGCGACGCGTCCGCCCGAGGGGCCGGGCAGCAAGATCATCGCCCACGTCTCGAACGACGCCGGCGGCTGGGGCCGCGGCTTCGTCGTCTCGCTCTCGCGCCGGTGGCCCGAGCCCGAGCGCGCCTACCGCGAGTGGCACAAGACGAACGAGTCCCCGCACAAGGTGACGGGCCGCTTCGCCCTCGGCGAGTCGCAGCTCGTCTCCGTCGAGGGCTCGAGGCAGATCCAGGGAACCGAGACGTCCGGCGCCATCGCCGTCCTCAACATGATCGCCCAGGCCGGCTTCGGCCCTTCCGACGAGCCCCGGATCCGCTACCCCGCCCTGGCGCTGTGCCTCCGGCACCTCGATCGGTTCGCCTCCGACCGAGGTGCCTCGGTGCACATGCCGCGGATAGGATGCGGGCTCGCCGGCGGCGACTGGGGGCGGGTCGCGGCCCTCGTGACGCGGCTCGTCTCCGCCCCCGTCTTCGTCTACGACCTTCCGGCGTAGATCGCGCTCAGTGGAAGGGCGCGATCCAGGCGTTGTAGGTCGTGTCGAAGGCGACGCCCGCGGGGAACGGTCCCGCGCCCCCGGCGAAGAGGTTCGCCCACGTGTCCGGCGACGGGCCCGCCGGAGCGTTCACGGGCGGCGCCCAGGAGGCCGCGTTGCCGGCGAGCGTGAAGTCGCCCCCGGCTCCCGTGATGCTCATGGGTGCCGGGTTGAAGGTGGGGTCGTAGGAGAAGGTCGCGTTCGAGCCGACCGTGATCCCGGCTCCCGCGTTTCCGCTCCCCCAGATCGCCGGACCTGTCGGATCCTCGTCCTGGAAGGTGACGGCGCCCGTCGCTCCGGGCGAGATGTAGATCCCCGCACCCGTCGGGTTCTGACCCCCCGGACCGCCGGGCAAGCTGTCGAAGATGCCGATGGTGTCGAAGAGCCAGCGCGTGCCCGAGAGGACCGCAGCCCCACCGAGGAGGCCTTGCAGGAGCACGTCGAAGCTGAAGCGGAGCGTGCAGCTGATGTCGACGATGAAGGTGGGCGGTCCCGCGGGCAGGCCCACGATCGCACCGGCCTCGAAGAGCGTGAAGCTCCCGACCGCCCACGCGAGGTGGAAGGGTCCGCCGAGGACGGAGTTCGTGATGACGTTGAGGAAGCTGCTCCCGAGGCGCATCTCCCCGGGCGCCGTGACCACGCACCCGACGAGTTGCAGCTGGATGCCCACGTCCGACAGGAGCGCGAACTGCGACGCGACTTGCAGATCCGTGAACGTGAGGTTGCCGCCGTGCGGGAAGGGAAACACCGTCGCTCCGCTTCCGTTCACCGTCATCGCGCCCGGCGTGAACTCCGTGAGCGTCTGGACGACGAACGTGTCGGTGTTGACCGGCACGAAGGGCGTGTAGTCGGCCAAGATGGGCTCGCTGACGCGGAGCACGTCCGCGCCCTCGTCCTTGACGCCGAAGAAGTAGCCGGGGTTTCCCGGCGCGCTTTGCGTTTGGTCGAGGATGCGGGCGAAGATGAAGGACGCGGCCGTCGAGGTGAGCGTGAGAGCCCAAGGCGTGTTCGCGGCGCGGTTCTTTGCGCGCACCGCGGTCACCGCGAGCGGGGTCTCCGAGAGCACCGTCCCGACGAAAGCGAGGGTCGTTCCGTTGAGCCCGACGTTGAAATTCAACGGATCGGACGGCGGCGCACTGTTGAGCAACGTCACGGTCGTCGTGCCGCCCGCCGGCGTGAGGACGTTGCCCTTGCCCCACCGGCGGCTCAGTTCCGCGAACGACTGGATGGCGGTCGCGGGCGTCGAGCCGTCGTTCGTGTCCTTGCCGTTCACCGGATCGACAAACCACGTCGCCTGCGAGAGCGAGAGCGGGGAAATGAACGCCTCGCCGAAGATGCCCGCCGGCGGCGGCGGAGCGGCCTGAGGCGGCCACACGTTCTGGGCCGGGCCGACGCCGGGCTCCTGGAAGGCGGGCTGGTTGCCAGGCTCTTGCGTGACGTTCGGCGGGACGAAGATGGTGTTGGGCATGCGAGGCTCCGTGATTCGCTGCTGGGCGGAACGCAGTGGCACCTCACCGCCACGCCCCTACGGACTTTCGCTCCTCAGAGTCTCGCAGCTTACGAGACGGAGATCAAACGGACACTGTCACGTTTTCCAGGGAGCCATGTAGAACGGTTCCCTGTCTTCGTCTA
>DATJYG010000074.1:0-19292 GCA_035499695.1 Polyangiaceae bacterium | reverse complement strand
CGGGGGTCCAGCGGACCAGCACGTCGGCGACGAGCGGCGACGGCGAGCCGGGCGGCGTCTCGAGCGACGGGGAGTGGGCGATCGAGTCGAACGCGTCCCCGTGCTTCCAGCCGATGGCGGCACGCACGACGCAGCCGGGCGGCAGGTCACGTACGAACCAGTCGCCGAGGGAGGAGTCGATGGGGACGTCCTTCGTGCGCGACTGCGGCCCGTCCCAGGTGGGGACGATGACGACGATGCGCAGGGCCAGCGATCCGCCGGGCGCCGCTCGACGCACGTTCGCGAGCGTCGACTCGCGCGCCTCCCAGTAGACGTACAGAGTCGTCGGGTCCACAGGGATGGCGACGCACTCGTCGACGTCGTATCGGGTGGGCAGGGGCGTGTCGTCGAGCATGCCGAAGGGCTCGCGCGGCTCTTCCTCGGCGCCGGATGCCGGCGCCTCCGCGACCATCGACGACGCCGCGTTCGCGGCCGCCTCCTCCTCCTCGGGGGGCAGCGGCGGCGGCGGGACCGGATACGCCGAGTCCCTCAGCTGAACGAGCAGAGCGCGCGCGGCAGCGTGATCCGGCTCGCGTGACAGGACGCTCTCGAGCGTATCGACCGCGCGCTCTCGATGCCCCTGCGCCGCGTAGATCTCGGCCAGCGTGACCGTCGGCAGAGCCGCAGGCGCGCTGCGCCTCGGAGGCGGGGCGAGGCCGAGCTTGCGGATCGTCTCGGCGGCATCCGGCAGGTGCAGACCGCGCTCGACCACGCGAGCTACCAGGTCACGCGCGAGGCCGAAGAAGCCGCGGGCTCTCCTCTTGCTCGCCTCGTCCGTGGAGCTGCGGAGCAGCAGCTCGTCCACCAGCTCCGGACGCGTGAGGATGCGGGCGCGCGTGACCCCCGCCTCCTCGGCGAGCTCCAGGAGCGCATCGCGGTCGAGCCTCTCGAGCTCCGCGCGGTTCATGGGTCTACTCTTAGCCTCGGGCCGCCGCGACGTCCCTGGCAATCTGTGCCTTCAGCT
This sequence comes from Polyangiaceae bacterium, assembly GCA_035499695.1. Lineage (GTDB taxonomy): Bacteria > Myxococcota_A > Polyangia > Polyangiales > Polyangiaceae > Palsa-1150. The sequence goes on along the minus strand of DATJYG010000074.1, from coordinate 18,289 downwards.
CGTCGAGCGACCCGAACCGGCGTTCCCCGCGGATGTGCGCGACCAGGTGAACGCGCAGGTTCGTCCCGTAGAGATCGCGATCGAAGTCGAGCAGGTACGTCTCGACGGTGCGCCGCCCCCCGCCCACCGTGGGGCGCACCCCCACGTTGGTGACGCCGGCGGCGAGCCTCCGTGCGCTTCCGCCCGGGCCGAGCTCGTCGACCAGCGTCTTGTACACGCCGTCCGCCGGCAGCATCTCGGAGGCGTCCAGGTTCGCCGTCGGAAACCCGATGCTTCGCCCCCGCTCGTCCCCGTGGACGATGGGCCCCGAGAGCGCGTGCGGCCTGCCCAGGACGTGCGCGGCCTCCGCGACGTCTCCCGCCGCGATGGCCTCCCTGGCGCGCGTGCTCGAGAAGGGCCCGCGCGCATCCGACGCCGTCGCGTGCACGCGCACCTCGAACCCGAGCTCTTGCCCGAGCTTCGTCAGGAGCGACATGTCCCCGGCGCGCTTGGCGCCGAAGCGGAAGTTCTGCCCCACGACCACGATGCGCGCACGGAGCGCGCCGACCACGAGCTCCCGCACGAACTTCTCCGGCTGCCACGCCGCGAAGCTCGCGTCGAACTTGCGCACGAACACCGAGTCCACGCCGAGCTCCCCCATGAGCTCCGTGCGCCGCTCCAGGGTGGTCAGCCGGGGAGGCGCGCCCGGCCCCACGACGGCGGCGGGGTGGGGATCGAACGTGAGGACGCTCGTCGCCAGCGAGGCCGCCTTGGCCGCCTCCACCGCCTGACGGAGCACCGCCTGGTGCCCCATGTGCACCCCGTCGAAGTTCCCGACGACCAGCGCGCACGGCCCTGCTGCGGGCGGGGGCGTCGCGTCATCGATGCGGAGGAGAGCGGCGCCCATGCTGCGGCGAGGTGCACGTCTAGCACGCACGCACCCGCGAGCCGAATGGCTCAGCCGCGGGGTGCCGTCACTGTCCCCCGCAGATCGACGGCACCACGCCGGGGTTCGTCGACGACTGCGACGCGCCCTTGCAGTGCGCCGGATTCGTGGCAGCCACGATCTCGACCACGGCACGCGGACCCTGCGAGCGCAGAACGTGACGGATCCCCTGCAACGTGCAGGTGATGGGGCTGTTGTTCCACTGCGTATCGCCCTCGCCGGACGCCTGGCCCGTGCATGCCCCGATCTCGTTCGGGACCGTCCAGGCCTGACCGTCGGGGTAGACGACGTTGATCGAGTACTTCCCCGTGGGCAAGCATCCCTGGATGGCCGGTGACGTCACGCCCGCGGTGTAGTTCGGCGGCGGCTTGATCAGGTTCGCGACGCTCGCGAGCATCTTCCCGTCGTTCTGCAGGAGCCCGAGCGGGACGATGTTGCCGGTCTTCCCGGGGGTCGCCGACGCGCCGGTCAGGTACGGAGTCACGATGTTGCCGCGCTTGTCCGGATTGTTCGGGTCGAACAACGTGTCGAAGCAGAAGACGGCCGGCCGGAGCATCACCGTCAGGTGGTCCTGCAGGAACTGGTGCGGTTGGCCCGTAGCGTCGGTGAGCGTGTTGGGCGGGAACGGGTACCCGCTTGCCTCGACGGTGTTGAGCAGGGAGTCCGATTCCGTCGCGCCCACCGCCGGGTTGCTCGCCATCGCGCCGCCGAGCAGCGTGATGCCCTCCATGATGACCACGGGGTGCGTGGCGTCACCCTGGGCCGTCAGGCGCGCCGGGTCGTTCGCGTGCTTGTTCGCAGGACCACCGTCGTCCACGAGCTTGCTGAGAACGACGAGCGGCCAGAGGTTGGGGACGTTGTTCCCCTCGGGGATCTGCTGCGGCTTCCACAGCTGAGTGGTGGAATCGAAGTATTCGTTCTGCCAGACGAGGATCCCGCCGCCGCCACCGTTCGGGTTGAACGGGGTGAGCTGCATGTTGTAGGGCGACGCCTGGGCGTCCGACGCCTCCGACGGAGCCGTTCCGAAGAGGAGCCGCAGGTGCGGATACGAATTCTCGAACGCGTTCGCGTCGGCGGGGCTCAGATCGCTCGCAGTCGGCGGCGCCAGAGCCTGGATGTCCTGCGGGATGGTGAGCACCGGCGCGTAGTTGGCGCAGTTGGAGTTCACGATCTTCTTCGGATCGCTCGTGCAGTCCTTGGCATCGACGGAGCCGGTGATGCCCGTGGTGTTCGTCGCCTGCTGATCCGACGATTGCACGACCGTCCCGACGACCGCAGCGCTCAACCCCGACCCCATCGTCCCCATGCTCAGGCCCTGGGCGTAGAAGTACGGGCGCGTGCTCGTGAACACCTTGCCGACGGTGACGTTCACGTTGTCGGCCACGTACCCGCTCGCCGGCATCGCGAAGTTGGGGACGAGCCCCGGCAGCGCTCCCTTCGGGAGAGGCTGCGGCGTGCCGATGTCGACCGGCAGGAAGTGCGGCAGATAGTTCGGGTTCTGGTTGACCGGGAGCAGCGCGTCCGCCGCGTCGATGACGCCGCCGCCGACGTCGCCCTTCTCGGGCAGGTTGCGGAACTTGAACGTCGGCAGGAAGTTGCCGGTGTAGTCGAAGAACGACTCGAGGACGTACGACCCGGCGACGAGCGGCGAGATCGCGAAGGGCGCGGTCACCGTCACGTCGTCGACGATGCCGTGATCGAGGGGGCAGTACCTGTTCGACCCCGTCCATCGCGGCTCGTTCGGGAAGAGGAGGTCGCCCGTGACGGCGACGAAGTTCACGGCTGTCGTCGCCAGGCCGTTCGGCGGCGGGGGATTGCGCCGGTCGAACACGAGGACCACCGCGCTACCGACGATGTGTCCGTTCTCCGAGCAGGGGTGCGGCCCCGTGTAGAGCACCGCGCCGCGGATGACGCCGCTCGCCGGGATTTCGCGCGAGGTCGGGTCGCCCGACGTGTCGGTGGGGATGTTCGTCGTGCATGCGACGAGACCGATCAGGCCGAGTGACAAGATCCAGCGTGAGGTTCTCATGTCGCGTGTCTCTCAGAACTTGTAGGTGAAGAGGCCCATGAAGCGCCGCCCGACCACCTGGCCGAAGGGATGCTCGCGGTGCTCGTCGTCGAACAGGTTGAAGCCAACGCCGCGGATCTCGGCGTTCTTGTTCTTGAGGAACCGGTAGCCGACGCTCAAGTTGACCAGCGTGTACGGGTCGAGGTGGAAGCTTTCGTAGTGGATCTGCTGCTTCTGGATGTCCACGACCTGCTCGGCCCAGTCTGCGGCCGACTCGTAGTGGACGTCGAGCGAGGCATCGAGGCCGAACTTGGTACGGAGCTGCGTGCCGCCGTTGATCACCAGGGCCGGAGTCCGCGAGTCCGCCACCAGCAGGGACTGCTGGAACGCGCTGCAATTCGAGTTGTCCTGCTTCACGTCCATCAGGGTCCCGTTGACGTAGAAGTCGAGGCCTTCCACCGGTGACAGGAGGCGGCCGCCGACCTCGGCGCCGAGGACGTTGAACGTCTGGCACTGGTTCTCGAACCCGCCGAGGAAGAGCGGGTAGGTGCCCGACTGGATGTCCTGCGACGTCGGCACGTTCGGATTCGCGAGGTCGCCGACCGTGATGGGCCGCGTCGGCGCGATGTCGATGAGGTTGTTGACGTGGTTGTAGAAGAACGCGGAGTCGAACGTGAAGAGGTCGCTCTCCGAGTTCAGATAACCGAGCTCGTAGGTGATGACCTGCTCGGGGTTGAGCTTGAAGTTGGCCTGGTCGGGCCGTGAGCCGAGCGCGAGCTGCGAGCCGCCCGTGACCGGGAGCTGGATCGGGAAGCCGAGGTACGCTTCGAGGAACGTCGGCGTCCGGAACGCGGTGCCGACGATGCCGCGGATGGTCGACTGCTCGCTCGGGTGCACGAGGAGCGAAGCCTTCGGCGACTGGATGATGCGGTCGAGGTACGGGTCGTAGTCCGCGCGGTAGTCACCGACGATGGCGACCGGCTTTCCGATCTTCACTTCGTCGTGGACGAAGAAGCCGGCGTGGTTCTCGGAGATGGCGCCGCTCAGGTAAGCCCAGTCGACGTACTTGAGGCGGTAGTTGAGGCCGACGTGCAGGTCGTGGTCCACACCCTTGCCGGTCTCGAACTGGTCGATGTACTGCGCTTCTGCGTCGTACACGTTCAGGTTGAAGCGCCCGGGCAGCAGCGTCTGCCCGATGGTGGCGGCATTGATGTTGTCGAAGCCGGTGGTGCGGTTGAGGAAGGTGCGCACCTCGAAGTGCTTCGCGTTCAGGAACGCGGTGATGTCCGTGTTGGTGAACGGGTTGATGAGGATGTCGTTGACGGGGCCGACGCCGAGTAGCTCCGTTTCGCCCTGCGAGAACCCGCCCTGGACGCCGACGGTCACGTCCTTGCCGAGCTGCCTGGTGACGGTGCCGTCCATGCGCACCACCGAGGACGACACGTTCTGGTTGCCGATGCCGAGCACCAGGTCATTGCGCCCGGGGGGCACCTCGCGTGACCAGCGCGGCAGGTAGTCGTAACCGACCGAGAACCGGTACGCGGTCTCCTTCTCGCGCCCGCTCGCATACGCGGTACCGTGCGTCGTGTTGTCGCTGCCGTAGCCGACGTTGAAGCCGCTGCCGCCCTCGCCCGGCTGCTTGGTGATGATGTTGATGACGCCGTTGAACGCGTCGGCGCCGTAGAGAGCTGAACCGGGGCCGCGGACGACCTCGATGCGCTCGATGTCTTCGACGCCGATCGTCAGCAGGGACCAGATCGTGGCGCCGAGGAGGTCGACGAAGACGCTGCGGCCGTTGACGAGGACGAGGACCTTGTTCGACAGGCGCTGGTTGAAGCCGCGGAGCGAGACCTCGGTCTGCCCGCCCGTCGTGACCATGGTGTCGACGCCGGCGAGGCGCTGCAGCAGGTCGGGGATGTGCGTGATGCCCGAGAGGCGGATGTCCTGCTCGGTGATGATCGAGGTGGAGTTCGGCGCGTCGAGGGGGCTCTGGGCCACCTTGGACGCCGTGACGACCGTCTCTTCGAACACTTGCTCGGTCTTCAGACCGCCCGCAGGGAGGTTCGCGCCGGGCATCTCGCCACCCGGGCCGCCGGGCTTGGGACCGCCGGCGACTCCGCCGGGTGTCGGCCCCGTCGGTCCACCCGGACCGGGCTGGGTACCCGCGCCGGGACCGGCAGGTCCTCCGGGCGTCGGTCCGCCGGGCGTCTGCGCCTGCTGCGCCTCGATGAGCTGCGCCTGCTGCTTGCGGATGCGCGCCTCGAGCGACGAGACGATCTGCGTCACCTCGTCGCGATCCTTGGGACCGCCTTCGAGGTACTTCTTGTAATAGGCGACGGCGTTCTCGAGGTCGCCCTCGTCTACGTACGCGCGCGCGATGTTGTAGAGGACGTTCGGGTGCGGAAGGATGTCGTACGCCTTCTTCAGCTCCTCGATGCCCGCGTCGTACCGGCCGTCCGCGATGTCGGCCATGCCCTTCTTGAAGTGCGTACGCGCCTCGGAACGCTCGTCGGCGAGTGCGCTGCCGGAAGCGAGCAAGACCGTGCCGAACGCCAGGCCGGCCGCAATCTTCGTGATCTTTCTCAGCGCCACGTTTCGAGCTCCCTCGATGAGAAGCGCGCGGGCGTGGCTACGTGGACTGCAGGCCACTCGCGCTCGGCGCGAGGATACAGCAGAGCCATCGTTGTGGTCTCTTTTTTGGCCGACGCTTTCTCGGCGTCGGCGCCCGGTGGACCGCTAGGTCAGTACGGGATGTCCGGCTTGTAGCCCGGAGGCAGCGACGGCTGGTCGGGCTTCTGCGGCGCCGAGGGGCGGACGATGACCGGAGCTGCCCTGAGCTTCACGGTCACCGGGCTGTCCCCGATGGTCACGCTGCGCGACTCGTTGAAGTAGCCGTTGCGGGTGATCGTGAGCTTGTGCTGCTTGTTCGGGTCGGCGTCCGAGCCCTTGTAGAGGATGTCGCACGGCGTGGCGCTGCACAGCTCGACGCCGTCTTCCTTCACGCTCGCGCCGTCCGGATCCGTGATGATGCGGACCTTCACCAGGGTGGCCATCGGCGCCGCAGTGGGAGCGGTCGCCGTGTCCGGGGCAGTGGCCGTCGGCGAGGTCGGGACGCTGCTCGCCGCTTGCGGTCCGACCGGCGAGACGTGGCTCGGGCGCAGCATCACGTACCCGACGATGCCGGCGAGGGCGAGCGCGCCCACGACGGCGGCGACGAGCATGCCCTTCGAGCCGCTCTTGCCCGGCGGCTGCGTGATGAGCGGGGCGCCCGCGGCCGGCGAGTCGCTCGGCACCGTGAGGGGCGACGGGATGCTCCCGGGATCGCTGCCGCTGCCGCTCGGCGAGAGGAACGCCGGGTTGGCGCCGCTCGACGCGTTGCCGCCCTGCGTGACCTGCGGGCCGCTTCCGGATCCCGACAGCGAGCGGTACTCGCCGGTGCCGACGCCGCTGATGGTCGCGGTGAGCGCCGCGCCACCCATGCGCTTGAGCGCCGCCAGCACCTCGTCCATCGAGCGGAAGCGCTGGTCCGGGTCCTTCGCCATGCAGCGCCCGACGGTCTCTTCGATCGCCGGCGAGAGCTGGATGCTCGGGTTCATGACGCGCATCGGAGGGGCGTCCTCGTTCACGTGCGCCATGAGGATGTTCACGCTGTTGGGCCGATCGAACGGCACCTTGCCCGTGATCATCTCGTACATGATGATCCCGAGCGCGTAGATGTCCGTGCGCGCGTCGACCTTGTCGCCGCGGATCTGCTCGGGCGCCATGTACTTCGGGCTGCCCATGAAGAGACCCGTCTGCGTCAGGTCCTCGCCCTTGCCGTCACCCGAGACGTTCTTCACGAGGCCGAAGTCGAGCACCTTCACGAAGTCGGTCTCGTCGCCGTGCTCGACGAGGAAGATGTTCGCCGGCTTGAGGTCGCGGTGGATGACGCCGAGCGAGTGCGCCTCGCGGAGGGCGCGGCAGATCTGACGAGCGATGTGAGCGGCGCGCTCCTCGGGGAAGTGGCTCGCCTCGCGGATGGCCCGGTGGAGCGTGTGCCCCTCCAGGTACTCCATCGCCATGTAATAGATCTCGTCGTCCGTGCGGCCGTAGTCGAAGATCGTCACCGTGTTCGGGTGCGTGAGCTTCGACGCGATGCTCGCCTCGAGGAAGAAGCGCTTGTGGAACTCGGGGTCGTGCTCGCCCGCGTAGTTCGGGTTGAGCACCTTGATGGCGCAGACGCGGCCCAGCGGGGCCTGCTCGGCGCGATACACCTTGCCCATGCCGCCGCGGGCGATGAGCGCGGTGATCTTGAACCGATCGTTGATGACCCGTCCGATGAGCGGATCGGGCTGCCCCGAGCTCTTCGACAGTGCCGCCGACGACGCGCGTTCGGTCATGAAGGTGTTCCGACCCGGAGTTCAGGGCAAATGAGCACAGTCACCCGCCATCTCAGTGTGCCTGCACCCTTACAGCGTGTCAACGCGAGGTGGGACCGCTTAACGAAGCCATAAAACCCCGCGAAAACGGGGGGTAGGGGCAGCATATCGCACCGCGCCAATCTCGTCGTAGTTTTGGGGCCCGCCCCCAGGTTTGTTCGGTTGGGGCCCCTCCCCCAACCGCAAACCTCTGCTCGCAAGGGCATCGCGCTCCGATGTACCGTGCGGGGGCCATGCAAGGGAAAGCCTGGGTAGCCACGATCCTCTTGGTCCTCCTGTCCGTGCTCTTTGGCAGCGCGGCGTACGCGGGGGCCGGCAACTTCACGGTCAAGACGACGAGCGTCTCGGAGAGCAACGGTGAGTGGCACGTCAAGGTGCGCATCGACCTCGCGCGGGCGCCCGGCATGATGCACATCCCCATGCGCTTCACGTTCTCCAAGGAGGTCGTGGACGAGCGCGCCATCATGTCCAAGGGGGCCGATCCGGTGCACCACCGCATGGTGCTCGACACGCCGCCCAAGCAGATCCAGTCGATGGACGTCGACTTCGCCGACGCGAGCGGCAAGGTCTTCAAGTCGACCTACTTCGAGTTCGACCTGCGGCGCGACGGCGGGTACTTCGAGGCAGGCGAGTACGTCGTGTCGCTCTCGGGGCCGGACGGCGACGTCGGCGGCTCGCAGAAGATCACGCTCACCGGCGACAACCCGCCGGTCTACCGAGGCGCGATGGACTTCGCGAGCGGCGATTCCGGCAAGAAGGGAAACAAGAACATCCAGGCCGTGAGCAGCGGCCTCGATGGCGGGCAGCAGGTCGCGTCGAACGACGACACGTCGGCAGCGCCCGTGTCCACGGACGTGGCGCCCGAGGGCAACGGCGGCAGCATGGTGCCGGACAGCGCGTACAACAAGACGGCGGAGGAAGAGGCGGTGCAAGGTCACCCGAGCGGCTGCGGTTGCGTAGCCGCCGGCAGCGGGACCGCGGTGGGCGTGTTGTCACTGCCGCTCGCGGGCGCCGTGGCTCTGATGCTCGCGCGGCGCAGGCGTGATAAGCGCGATCGCGCGTGACGCCGGAAGAAGCGGTCCAGCAAGCCAAGAGCGGCAAGCTCCTGCCACTGTACGTGGTGGCGGGAGAGGAGATGCTCCTCCGCGACGAGGTCGTGGCCGAGCTTCGCGCGGCGGCGCTCGGGGGAGGCGTCGCCGCGTTCAACGAGGACAAGTTCACCGCGGGCGAGGCGGGCGTGGACAAGGTGATCGCCGCCGCGCGCACCGCCCCGATGATGGCGCCGAAGCGCTTCGTGCTCGTGCGCGGCGCCGAGCGGTGGGACGTCGGTGACGTGAGCGCCGAGACGTCGCCGTTCGATGCGCTCGCGGAGTACGCGGCGAACCCGGTGGACTCGACGTGCCTCGTGGTCGTCGCGTCGAAGCTCGACGGGCGGCGGCGCTTCGTGGTGGCGGCGCGCAAGGCGGGGTTCCTCGTCAATTGCGAGCCGCTCGACGATCGCTCGCTCCCCTCGTGGATCGCCGCGCGCTTCCGCTCCAAGGGCCACGCGATCGACCGCGACGTGGCCGAGCTGCTGGCGGCTCTCGCCGGGCCCCACCTCTCGCCGGTGGACGACGCCGTCGAGCGGCTCTCGCTCTACGTCGGACCCGGCGCTGCAGTGGACGAGGACGCGATCGCCGCCTGCGTCGCCCGAGTGCGCACGGCGGACACCTGGGCCCTCGTCGACGCGGTGCGCGCCCGCGACCTCGGGCACGCGATGCGCACGCTGGCCGATGCGTACGACCCGCGCGACCACGGGCTCCCCCTGCTCGGAGCGCTCGCGTGGTCGATCCGCCAGCTCGCTCGGTTCCAGGCGGCGCTGGTCGACGGCGCGTCGCAGGACGAGGCGGCGCGCGTCGCGGGCGTCTACCAGCCGTACCGCGCGCGGGAGCTCGGGCAGAAGGCCCGGAGCGTGAAGCCGCGCGAGGTGGAGCGGTGGCTCCTCGTGCTGGCCGAGACCGATCTGGCGCTCAAGAGCTCCCGGCGGCCGGCGGACGCGATCCTCGAGGAGATGCTGACACGGCTCTGCCGGGGCGGGGGCGGCGCGGGACCAGCTCGACCATTTGACGCGCGAGCAACTCGTCCCTAGGTTGCGTCATCGAATCGCTTCGTGTCACGGAGAGCATTGAGATGCACGTCCCCCCTCGGGTGATCCGGCCTCAAACCACATCGTTCGACTGCCTGGCACGAGCCAGAATCCCGACGCGCCACGGCGACTTCGACACGTTCGTCTTCCGGGGTGAGCACGTCGCCCTGGTTCGCGGCGACCTCGCCGGCCGAGAGGACGCGCTCGTGCGCGTCCACTCCGAGTGCCTCACGAGCGAGGTGTTCGGGTCGCTCAAGTGCGACTGCAAGGAGCAGCTCGACGCGGCCATAGCGGCCATCGCGCGCGCCGGCGCCGGGGCGGTGCTCTACCTGCGCCAGGAAGGGCGCGGCATCGGCCTGGCCAACAAGATTCGCGCGTACGCGCTCCAGGCGCGCGGGCACGACACGGTGGACGCCAACCGGATGCTCGGGCTGCCCGACGACGCGCGCAGGTACGACGCCGCGCGCGACATGCTGTCGCACCTCGGCGTCGCGAGCGTGCGGCTCATGACGAACAACCCCGAGAAGGTGAAGGCGCTCGAGTCGCTCGGCGTGCGCGTGTCCGGACGCGTGCCGGTGATCGTGCCGGCGACCCCCCACTCGGCCGGCTATCTCGAGGCGAAGCGCCTGCGCATGGAGCACGACCTGCCCGCGGTGCTGCTCGCGGCCAGCGGCGACGGCGAGTAGATTGGCATGCGCAGCGATGCGCATCGCCCTCACGCACAACCTCCGCGTCACCGACTCCGAAGAAGAAGCCGAGTTCGACCCTCCGGAGACCATCGCCGCCATCGAGCGCGCGCTGTCCTCGGCGGGGCACCGCGTCGAGCCCATCGACGTCACCGGACCGGCGTCGCTCCTCGTCACGAGGCTCGAGGCGTTCGCGCCCGACATGGTGTTCAACCTGGCCGAGGGGCACCGCGGCAAGACGCGGCGCGCTTTCTACCCGGCGCTCTTCGAGGAACTGGGGCTGCCGTCCACCGGAAGCGACGCGTACACGCTCTGCGTGACGCTCGACAAGGCGCTCACCAAGAAGCAGCTCGCGGGCTGGGGCGTGCCGACGCCGCGCGGCCGCTGGGTGACGCGGGCGACGCTGCGCGCCGGTGGGCTCGACGAGCTGCCGTTCCCGGTCATCGTGAAGCCCAACTTCGAGGGCTCCAGCAAGGGGATCGGGCAGGACAGCGTCGTCGAGGACCCCATCGCCCTCGGGCGCGTGCTCGACGAAGTGCTCGCGAAGTATCCCGACGGCGCGCTCGTCGAGCGGTACGTGCCGGGCATGGATGTCCGCGTCGTGATGGTCGAGGGCCTCGCCACGCTCCCTCCCGTGGAGACACTCGTCGACGCGGCCTACGGGCGCCGGCACGACATCATCGACTATCGCCTGGCCAACGTGGACACGCGCTTCGTGCGGCGTCGCGCTCCGGCGCACCTCGCGCCGCCCGTCGCCGAGCGCGTGCGCGATCTGGCCGACCGCATCTTCGCCGCGTTCGGCCTGCGTGACGTCGCGGCGCTCAACTTCCGCGTCGCTCCCGACGGCGAGGTGTGGTTCCTCAGCACGACGGCGATCCCGGCCTTCGATACGGAGGGCGCCCTCGCGACCGCGACGGCCGCCGTCGGCGTGGGCTACGACGCGATGGTGCTCGCGGTGCTGCGCTCGGCCGCCGCGCGCCACGGGCTCCTCCCGCTGCTCGACACGAGCAAGCCTCGCCCGCCTCGCGGGGCGGCACGCCGCACCAACCTGCGCGTCGGGCTCGCCTTCAACATGAAGCGCATCGACTCGAACGCCGACGATCGCGAGGCGGAGTACGACGCGCCCGAGACCATCCAGGCGATCACCAAGGCCATCGAGAGTCACGGGCACGTGGTCGTCCCCCTCGAAGCGACCGCCGAGTTCCCGCGCGCGCTCATGACGTCCAACGTGGACGTCGTCTTCAACATCGCCGAGGGGATGACCGGACGCAGCCGCGAGGCGCAGGTGCCGAGCCTCTGCGAGCTCCGCGGCATCCCGTACACCGGCAGCGACTCGGCGACGCTCTCCATCTGCCTCGACAAGGCGCTCGCCAAGCGGCTCCTCGTCGACGTGGACACGCCGGCGTTCCAGGTGCTCGTCACCGGTCGCGAGAAGCTGCGGGCCTTCCGCTACCCGGTCATCGTGAAGCCGAACCAGGAGGGCACCAGCAAGGGCATCGGCCCGAAGAGCGTCTGCGACGACGAGGCGCGTCTGCGCGAGGTGGCCCGCGAGCTCATCGAGAAGTACGGGCAGCCGGCGCTCGTCGAGGAGTACATCTTCGGCCGCGAGCTCACCGTCGGCCTGCTCGGCGAGAAGCGCCCGCGCGTGCTCCCGCCGATGGAGGTCGTCTTCCTCAAGCAGGCCGAGCGCCCGGTCTACGACTACGAGTGCAAGCAGCACTGGCCGGAGCACGTGCGCTACGAGTGCCCCGCCCAGCTCACCAAGGAGGAGCTGCGCGCCATCGAGCGCGTGTGCCGCACGACCTTCATGACGCTCGGCTGCCGCGACGTCGCGCGCGTCGACGTGCGCCTGACGCCCGAGGGGCGCGTGTTCGTCCTCGAGGTGAATCCCCTGCCCGGCCTGACGCCCGACTACAGCGACCTCTGTCTCATCGCGAACGGCGCGAAGATCGACTACCGCACGCTGCTCGGCGAGATCCTGAGCGGCGCCATCAAGCGCTTCAACGCGCGCCAGCGCACGACCGACCGCACGAGCGATCGCGAGACCGAGGCGGCGAGCCCCGCCGAGGCGCACGCTGTCACGCTGGGCACAGCGTGAAGCGCGTGTACTTGCCCGGCTCGCTCGCCACGTCGATCCGGTAACCGACGCGCGCGAGATCGTCGCGCACCGCGCCCAGTCCCACGCCGCGGCCTGCGAGCGTGCCGGCGGCCGGCACCGTCGTGAGGCCCGCGACGAAGACGAGCTCCGTCAGGCTGTGGTTGTTGCGACCGCTCACGTCCAGACCGAGCTCCTTCGCGCGCTCGCGGATCGCCTCGTAGTCGAGCCCGCGGCCGTCGTCCTCGATGAGGATCGTGGGACTCCCCCCGCCCGGCTTCGCCGTGACGCGCACCGTGCCGGTGTTGGGCTTGCCCGCGTGGATGCGCCCCGCGGGCGGCTCGATGCCGTGGGCGATCGCGTTGCGCACGAGGTGCGTGAGCACGCCGGGCAGCACGCGCGCGAGCTTCGCCGGGACGCGCACCTCGCGGCCATCGACGTCGAGCCGCACCTGCTTCCCCTCGCGGTCGCCCCAGGTGGGCGCCATGTCCATCAGGCTGGCGATGCTCTCGCCGAACGGGCGCGACGCCAGCGCCGCGACGGCGCGGGTGAGCTCGGGGTTGCCGAGCCTCTCGCTCATGTCGACGACGGCCTGGACGTCGGGGCGCTGCACCGTGATCTGATCGAGCGCCGCCCGCCCGAGGGGCGACGCCGCGACGAAGACCTCGGCGCCCTTGTCGATGCCCGCGAGCGCGCGGTGCAGGCGCGACACGAGCGCCCCGTGCACCGAGCCCGTCGTGACGAAGCCCTCCCCGCGCGCCAGGGCGCGCAGCTCGTCCAGCTCCTCCTCCATCTTGGCCGTCTCGGACTCGAGCTCGCGCAGGTCGAAGGCGCGCGCCTCGCCCTTGATGGTGTGCACGTGGCGGAACAGCTCGTCGATCTCGCCGGTGCGCAGCATGCGCGGGTTGGGGCCCACGAGCTCGATGCAGCGCTTGATGCGCTCACGCGCGGCGTCCATGAACTGCACGAACACCTGGCCGCCGCCGGCGATGAGGCGACGCATCGCCGCCATCCGCCGCGCGTGCTCCTCCTCCTGGGTCTGTACGGTCTTCTCCAGGTGCTTCTTCTCGCTCACGTCGGTCGCGAGGACCATGACGCAATCGAGCTCGCCCTTCTTGAGCACCGGCCGCATCTCGAGCTCGAGCGGGACCTGCTCGGCCCCGCGCCGGATGGTCACCTCTCGCGGCGCGAGCTGCGCGAAGCTCGCCCACTCGTCGAGCGGGACGTCGAAGGCCATGCTCGACCACTCGTCGAACGCCTGCGCGTCGACGTCGTTCGGCGCCGCGCCGGCGTAGAGCAGGTCGCGCACCCGCTCTCCCTCGAGCGTCACGCGGTCGAAGAGCCGCGTCGCCTGCTTGGACACGGCACCGACGACGCGGCCCTCGCGCCCGAAGGCGAAGATGGCCTGGCGCATGTTGTCGAACAGGTCGCGCAGCTCCTGGCGCGCCAGGTCGAGCCGGTGCTCGCGGTCGGCGATCGCGGCGCGCATCTTGTCGAAGGCGCGCGCGAGCTCGCCGATCTCGTCTCGCGAGCGGACCTCGACGCGCGTGCCGAAGTCGCCGCGCCCGATGTGACGCGAGGCTCGCGTGAGCATCCCGAGCGGGCTCACGATCTGCCGGCGCGTGATCCAGATGAGGACGAACGAGGTGACGGCGGCCAGCGCGAAGGAGAGGATGAAGATGCGCATGCGGCTCGCGGCGTAGGCCTCGTTCTCCGACGCGAGGGAGAACACGAGCGTGGTCCGGCCGATGGGGGCGCCGTTGGTCGGCGACTTCACGAGGCGCGAGACCTGCACGCGATCGCCGAGCACCACGACCTTGCCCAGGGCCATCTCCGGCGGCATCTGGAGGTCGCCGCAGCCGCCGCGGTCGACCCTGCCGAGGACGTGGCCGTCCGGAACGGCCCACACGACGGCGCAGGTCACGTCGGGGTTCGTCTCGAGGTGCCCGAGCTCGGTCTGCAAGGACTCGGGGTCCGTGGCGAAGAAGTCCACCGGGGCCGCGACCGTCGCGGCGAAGAGATCGGACACCATCGAGGCGGCCTGCGTCTTCGCCGCGAGCAGGGCGCGCCACTCGCGCTGCGTCAGCTCGAAGAAGAGGAACGTCGACGCGACCGCGAGCACGCAGACCGTGGCGAAGGTGAGCTTCGTCCCGAGCGACAGGATGCGGCCGGGCGGATGCAGCGAGGCGGCCCTCGTGGTCGTGGACGTGCCGGTCGTCATCGAAGAGCAGGATACAAGTACGAGCGGCTTTCATGGATGCCGACGCGTCGCTTACTCTGGGCGGGTCGCTTCGCCCGTCCGCCCATCCACGCATGCGCGCCCGCTCCGCACTCCTCGCTTGCTCGGCCCTGCTCCTCTGGTCCAGCTCCCCCGCGCGTGCGCAGACGCTGCCGTCGATCGACGCGCGCACCTGGCGGCCGTCGATCGACCCGCAGGCAGCGCTCGTGCTCGAGCCCACGTCGTCGCCCGGCGCCTGGCAATGGAACGCGAGCGCCTGGCTCAGCTACGAGCAGGCGCCGGTGGCCGTGAGGAACGCGTCGAGCGGATCCATCGCCTGGCAGCCGCTCGCGCACGAGCTCGGGATGGACCTCGTGGCCGGCCTGGGGATCGGCTCGCGGGCCGCGATCGGCGTCGACGTGCCTCTGTTCCTCTGGCAAGACGGCACGTCGGGGCTGCCGCCGGGCCTCGTGTCGAGCGGCGGGGTGCCCACGAGCGGCGTCGGGGACGTGGCTCTCGTCGGCAAGGCCACCATCGTGTCCAACGATCGGCAGGGCCTGAGCGGCGGCTTCGGGCTCGCGGCGCTCGGCACGCTCACGCTCCCCACGGGCGACCGCGAGAGCTTCCACGGCGACGGCTCCGCCACGGTGTCCCTGCGGCTGCTCGGCGAGTACGCCCTCGGCGTCGGCGCGGTCCGCGCGAGCCTCGGCTACACGCTGCGCACGGCGGAGCAGACGTGGCCCGACGCGAGCCTCGGCGGCGTCACCTTCGGCGACTCGATCCCCTGGTCGGCGGGCTTCGTCGTGCGACCCAAGGTGTTCGCTCCTGGGCTCGACCCGGGCGACCGCCAGTCGTGGGAGCTCGCCGTCCACGGCTCACTTCCGGCGAGCCCCGTGGCGCCCTTCGGCCTGAGCGGCTCGGGCGCGTCGGCGCTCTCGCCCGTGCTCCTCGCACTCGACGATCGCATCGCACTCGGGCACTACCGCGACTTCTTCGTGCTCGGCGGCGTCGACCTCGGCCTCGATACCGCCGTGGGCGTCCCGGTCTTCCGCGCGGTCGCGTCGCTCGGCTGGGCGCCGCGCGCGCACGATCGCGACCACGACGGCATCCCCGACGACCTGGACGAGTGCCCCGACCTGGCCGAGGACAAGGACGGCATCCAGGACCAGGACGGCTGCCCCGAGGACGACGCCGACGGCGACGGCATCCTCGACGATCAGGACGCGTGCCCGCTCGTGCCCGGAGTCTGGTGGAACGACCCGCGCAAGAACGGCTGCCCCGCTCCCGACACCGACGGCGACGGCGTGCCCGATCCGGTCGACGCCTGCCCGGCGGTCAAGGGCGTCGAGAGCGACGACCCGAAGAAGAACGGCTGCCCCGCCGAGGCGCAGGACCGCGACAAGGACGGCATCCCCGACGACTCCGACCGCTGCCCCGATCAGCCCGAGGACAAGGACGGCAACGAGGACTTCGACGGCTGCCCCGACCTCGACGACGACGGCGACGGCATCCCGGACAAGGACGACGCGTGCCCGCGCGAGAAGGGCGAGCCCTCGACCGACCCGACGCGCAACGGATGCCCCAACCCGGATCGCGACGGGGACAGCTACGACAACGAGATCGACAAGTGCCCCGACAAGGCCGAGGTCTTCAACGGCGTGCAGGACGACGACGGATGCCCCGACGACGGAGGCAAGCCGCTCGTGGTCGTCGTACGGAAGGGTGACTCGGTCTCGCTGCAGCCCGCGCGGCCCGTCGCGTTCACGGCGGGCACCAAGGAGCCCGAGATCGACCCGGCGAGCACGATGACGCTGCGGGCGATCACCCTCGAGCTCGATCGCCACCCGGACTGGACGCTCGGCGTCGGTGTCCGCCCGGGACCGGGGAAGCCGGAGGATGCAGAGAAGGCGTCGCTCGAGCGCGCGATGCTCGTCGCCAACCGGATCGCGACGTATGCGCACCGTCCGTCGGCGGCCGAGGCGGTCGGGTGGGATGCCGTGAAGCAGCTTCCGTCGGCGGCAGCCGGCGGCGTGGGGCTCGTCATCCTGGTGCCGACCAAGGAGAAGCCGTGAGAACGCCGCTGCGGACCGCCGTCGTCACGACGGCGGCCGCGGTGGTCCTCGCCGCGGTACCACCGCGGGCGAACGCCGACGGCGAGGGTGTCCGCTCCCGGTTCGGGACCGAGCTGGCGGCGCACCTGCTCAAGTCGACCGACGCGGAGGACAAGCTCCGGGGGCTCGAGCGCGCCGCCGGCCTCGGCACGCCCGAGTCGCTCGACCTGCTCGTGCGCGCCGCGCAGTCGCTCGACCCCGGGGACTTCGACCTGCGGACCGGGCCCGACGGCATCGGGCCGCTCGATCAGCGTGCCATGCTCGTCGTCGTCCGCGGGCTGGCGCGCTGGATGGATCGCGAGAGGGCGCGGGAAGCGCTCGCCGCGCTGCTGCAGGCGCAGACCCACGCGCTCGTGATGCGAGGCGTGCCGCCGAGCAGCCACGATCCGGCCGGCGACGAGGCGGACGCCGTGGCGCGCATCCTGCTCGCTCGGCAGGAGGCCGCCCTCGCGCTCGCGTCTTCCGGGAACGCTCTCGCCATCGAGGCGCTCGTGGCCGCGGGGCGATCGAGCGGGCCCGGACAGGAGCCGGCGCTGCAGGCGCTCGCGCTGGTGCCGCCCGTCGCGCCTCTCCTCGGTGGCGTCGCGCTCACGACGCCCGGGACGATCGCGCTGGCGGCCGAGGTGGGCGACCTGAGGTCCATCGACGCCATCGCGGGCGCGATGCGGGCGAGCGACGCGGGTCTGCGGGCAGCCGCGCTCGCGGCGCTCGGGGTGCTCGGCGATGCGCGCGTCCTCGAGCCGGCTCGCGCCGCGGTGCACGACAAGGATCCACGCGTGCGCATCGCCGCCGGGGACGCGCTGGTCCGGCTCGGAGCGCCCGATGCGGCGACGGCGGTCGAGGGACTCGTGATGGACGACGCGACTTGCCGCGAAGGGCTCAGGCTGGCGCAGCTCGTCGCCGGCGAGGGTGTGACGAAGGCGGCGGCGGCGCGTGCCGCGGCGTCCGCGGAGCCCTCGGTCCGTGCAGCCGCGATTTCCGCGCTGGGCCGTCAACCGAGCCCGCTTGCCGTGGGCGCGCTCGCGGCGCTGGCGGCCGATCCATCGATCGCGAGCGAGGTGGCGGCGGCGCTCGCACGCTCTCCGAGCCTCGCGGCGACGTCGGCGCTGGAGGCGATGGCTGCGGCGGCACCGGCGACGCGGCGTCTCGCGGCGCGGGCGTACTTCGTGCGCCGCTGGACGCACGGGTCGCGAAGCGCGCGGCTGGATGCCCTCCTGCACACCCTCGCGGCATCGACCGATGCGCGCGACCGCGCCGTGGGCGCTCAGGCGCTCGCCGCGCTGGACGGGCGCGAGCACGGGCACCGGCCGCCGGAGGACGCGCGCTCGGTGGAGCTGCCGACCCTGACGCTGCTCGAGCACGCGAAGTCGGGCTCGGTGGACGCACCCCTCGCCGCGATGGAGTTCGCCGCGCGCGCGGACGAGAGCCTCGGCGACGCCGTGGCCGCGCTGCTCGCCTCGCGCGACACCGTGCTGCGGGCGCACGTGGCCCGCGGGCTGGCCCGGAGCGCAGCGAGCGACGCCGTCGGACGGCTCGCCGACGCCTACGCCTTCGAGACGGACCTCGGCGTGAGGCGCGCTCTCGTCGAGGCGCTGGCTGGGCGTACTGCCGACGCGGGCGCACCCCTGCGTCGCTCGTCGCTCGAGCTCGCGGCGACGCTCGACCCGGATCGGCTCGTCCGCACGACTGCGCGCCGCGCGCTC
>DATJYG010000073.1:0-10910 GCA_035499695.1 Polyangiaceae bacterium | reverse complement strand
CCTTGTCCTGGTCGCGGTGAGCGATCGCCACGTCCCGAACGCGACCCTGCCGATCGACGACGTCCACGAAGCACCAGTCCGCGAAGTCCGAGACGACCAAGCGTGCGACGTTCTGGAGCGTAGTCTCGTACTCCAGCGATGCGGCCAGCTCGGCCCCGACCCTCATGATGAGCCGCTGATCGCTCGCGGACTTCTCCGCCTGCTCGAGCAGCGCTCTCGCTGTCTGAAGGAAGTCCTCAATGCGACTCGCGGTCGTCATCGTTCTTGCGGCTCGGTGGCCTTGTCCACGCGAACTCGCACCCGCAGGTAGAAGTTGTGGACGCCGAGCCCGTCCAGGGCGAGGACGAACGTCGTGCCCTTGCCTGACATCGGCGGCAAGTGGACCGCCACCGGGCGCTCGCCTTCCACCGTGCCTGTGCCCTCGCAGTCGATGCACCCGCGGCCACCGCAGCGCGCGCAACGCCCGAACACTGGGATACCGATTCGAAGGCGGGCGCCTTTGCGGGCCTCCTCGGACGAAATGGCCACCTCGACGTTCAGCTCGTCGACACGCTCGCCTTTGGGCACGGCCTCGCGGGTGAAGTTCCGCTCGAACCTCTTGAACATGGCCTCCTCGGACGGGCGCACACCCACGAGATCGCGCCGCATCGAGACGTCACGTACGAGTCGCTCGCGCGCGCGGGGGTGCTTCTGGAGCGATTCGTCGTACTGTCGACGACGCGCAGGATCGCCGAGCACCTCGTACGCCTCGGCTACTTCGCGGAAGGGTCCGGCCCCGGACGGACCGACATGATCCGGATGGTAGCGCTTCGCGAGATCGCGGAAAGCGGCTCGTACCCCTTGCTCCGTTTCGTTCGAGGCGACTCCCAGGACGACGTAGTAGTTCCGCGTTGCCATGCTTCGCCTCCTGCGTGAGGCAAAGAAAGGGGGCGACACCAGGACGGTGTCGCCCCCCAGTGTGCAGGTTGTCATGTGGTACTGCGGTCAGCGAAAAAGACGGCCGCTGCGGCTACTCCTCGAGCTGCTTGGAGTCGTGACCGTTGGAGATCTGGATCTTCCTCGGCTTGGCCTTGGCCTGCTTCGGAATGCGGATGGTGAGAACGCCATCCGCCAGTCGAGCGGCCAGTTTCTCGTCGTCGACGTAGTCCGGCAGGGTGTAGGAGCGGCTGAAGGAGCCGTACGCACGGCCCAGCATCACCTGCTCGTCCTCCTTGCCTTCGAACTTGCGTGTCCCCTTGATCGTCAGAACGTGGTTCTCGAGGGTGATCTCGAGATCGTCCTGCTTGATGCCCGGGACGTCGCACACGAAGACGACCTCGCTGTCGCTCGCGTGAACATCGATGGACGGGTCGAACGTGCGGGTACTCGTCGCCGTACCGAGCATGGACCCCATGACGTCATCGAACATGTGGTCCAACGTCGAGACGGCATCCCATCTGGTCAACATGGAAGGCCTCCTTTGTCGTTGGGTCGAAAACCTGGAAACATCGATTAAGTTCTCTTCTCCGGCAGTCAAGAGCGGCTTGGCGCTCTAGGTCGTGGACGACGTCTCGCGCGAGTCGACCGCCGGGCGCTTCTTGGGAATGCGAACTCGCAGGAGGTCGCCGACCCGTGTCGTCTCGACGCGGCTTGCGACCACCTCACACGGAAGTGCACAGAGACGCATGGCTCGCTTGTCGCGAGCCCGACCGCCCCATACGGTCACGCTCTCATCGCTGGCCTGAACGCGGAGCTGGCTGCGCTTGTTTCCGGGGACGTGGAAGTCGACGGTGACCGACTCCTGATCCTCCTCGGCGTTGACCGGCGCGGCGAACCACGGCGGGTCCGCGATGCTGTGCGAGGCGATCCGTACCAGCGTTCGGAAGTTGTCGCTTCGTTCCGCATAGACGCTCATGGCTTCCTCGCTCTCGTCAGCATGGAGTCCTCCTTTGATTCGAGTCCGCCAGCGCGCGCCTCTCACCCGGAGAGACGCTCCGACCCGACCCGAAACACGGAGGAAAACCACCGCCCGGGCGGGGGTCGAACGCCGTGAACTCACCGATCGGATAACCACCCTCGGCCGAGCGTCAAGGGGCGGTCTCGGCTTCCCGGATCTCTCAGCATCTACAGGGCTCTACCACCTCACGCTCGACGCCCTCAGCTCCGCGCTCGACCCTCGAATGGTGCGGGGGGCGCGTCGGGGCGGCGCACCTCGTCGACCTCGACGAGCAGCTCCCTCGGGCCGCGCAGCATGGGGCTAGACCGGTAAGGCGGCGGGTCCACGACCAGACGCGGGCGCTCCAGACGGCGCGCCAGCTCCCTCAGCGCGATCTGCGCTTCGATGCGCGCGAGCGGAGCGCCGAAGCAGTAGTGGATGCCGCTGCCGAAGCCCAGGTGCGCGTTGTCTCGCCGCTCCGGGTCGAAGCGGTCGGGATCCACGAACCTCGTGGGGTCACGGTTGCCCGCTGCGAGCGCGAGCGTGAGGATGACCCCGCGGGGAATCGTCGTGTCCCCGATCTCGATCGGCTGGAGGGTGGTCCGGTTCGAGAGCAGCTGCACCGGCGGTTCGTACCGGAGCAGTTCCTCGACGGCACCGACGACGAGGGCCGGCTCGCGGCGCAACCGTTCGAACACGCCCGGATTCCGCAGCAGCGTGAGCACCCCGTTCGCGATGAGGTTCACCGTCGTCTCGTGGCCGGCGATGAGCAGGAGCGACGCGGTCGCGGCGAGGTGCGCGTCCGCCATGCGGCCGTCCGGCCCCGTGTCCGTCGCCATCCGGGAGAGCAAGTCGTCGCCCGGCTCTCGGCGACGGCGCTCCACCAGCTCGAGCATGTAATCCCGCAGCGCGATCATGATCTCGTTCCGCCGTGTGCGCGCCTCCGTCGTCTGGCGCCCCGCCTCCGCGACGAGCGCGTCGGCCCACGCGCGAAAGCGAGGCTGATCTTCCAGCGGTACGCCGAGGATCGCGCAGATCACCTGCACGGGCAGGGGGTAGGCGACGCGCGCGACGACGTCGATCGGCCGCTCGCCCACGAGCCCATCGACCAGCGACGTCGCGATGCGCTCCATCTGCGGACGGAGCTGCTCCACGAACCCGGGGCGCTCCGGTGGACCGAAGTGGCGCGTGGTGAGCCTTCGCAGCCGGTCGTGCTCCGGTGGGTCGAGGCGGATGAACGTGTAGGGCTCGACCGCCATCCCGTCGCCACCGGTCTGCTCGCAGTTCCGGAGATCGGAGCTGACGCGCGGATCGTGGAGCAGCGAGACGATCTCGCGGTAGGTGCTCACGACCCACGTCCCGTCCTCGTGCGGCCCGTCCTCCTGCCAGCAGACCGGTGTGCGTCGCAGCTCGGTGAAGAGGGGATACGGGTTCGCGCGGTTGGCGGGGTCGAAGATCCTCCTCAAGATGCTCTTCTGCTCCATGGCGATTCTCCTTCACGCACGTCCGTGAACGCCTGCGCCCTCGAGCACGTTGCGTCGTGGGATCCACTTCGTTCGCCGCGTGTTCGGGTCGTGACCCGTCAGGATCGCCGTCGCTTGCCGGCTCACGACAGCCGGCTCCGGGAACCACGCGGGAACGGCCGGACCGAGGGGGCGTCCTTCGCCGCTCTTCATCTCGAGAGGGAACGCAGCGGCCTGCGCGATGAGGCGTTCGTAGAACTCCATCCACCGTCCCTGGTTGAAGGAAACCGCGGCCACGACCTGTCCCTCCCTCCCGTACGCGGCGACGAAGCGGCCCTCCTCGAGCGACCCTTGCGTGATCATCACCTCGTCCGCCGCGGACGGGACCCCGACCGACTTGATGTTGACGCCGAACTGACTCGACCAGAACTCGGGAACGACCAGATGCGGCCGGCGGTCGGCGGGGGCGCAGACCATGTTGTGCGCGGCCACGCCGGCCTGCTGCACCGCGTTGCCCCAGTGTTCGAGTGCGAGGAACTGCTGACGGTAGAGCGGGTGAGGAAAGCGCGCGACGTCTCCTGCCACGAACAGGTCGTCGGTGACGACGAAGTTCGCGTCGATGGCGCGGCACCCCGCGTCGCACGCGACGCCCAGGTCACCCGCTGCGAGCCCGGAGTCATCGAGCCACTCGGTGTTGCGGAGGGCTCCGAGGGCGACCACGGCGACCTCGGCGTCGACGGTGCTGCCGTCCGAGAGCCGAGCACGGCGCAGCCGTCCCTCGGCGTCGCCCTCGAGCGCCTCCACCTGGACGCCGCACCGCAGATCGACGCCGTGTGCGCGCTGCAGCTCCGCGACTCGCAGCGCGATCGTCCGGCCGAGCGCTCCGATGAGGGGTGCGGCTGATCGCTCGACGACGGTGACCGCGAGGCCGAGCTCCCGGCACACGGAGGCGACCTCGGACCCGGTGAAGCCGGCGCCGATGACGAGCACCCTGCCCGGTCGAGCGCTCAGCCGCTGGTGGAGGCGCTCGGCGTCGTCGCGGGTTCGCAGGGTGAAGACGCCATCGAGGCGCGCCTGCTCCGCGTCGCGCCAGGGACGTGCTCGCGTCCCGGTCGCGATGAGCAGACGGTCGAACTCGAGCGCGCGCCCGTCCGCGAGGCTGACCTGATACCGGGCGAGGTCCAGCCTCGTCGCGGGCATGCCCAGCCGCCATTCCACGTCGGCCAGCGTCCGGATGCGCGGCAGCGTCGTGTGATCGGCAGGAACCCTCCCCGCCAGTACCGCCTTCGACAGCGGCGGCCGATCGTACGGCAGGTACGGCTCATCCCCCACGATGGTCAGCCGTCCGGTGAACCCCTCGGCCCTCAGCCCCTCGGCCGCACGCAAGCCCGCGAGGGATGCGCCCACGATGACGATGTGGGCGCCGCCGCCGAGAGCAGCACCGCTCATGGCGACCCGGTCGCGGGCGGGACGCCTCCGCCTTTTCCGCCGTCCTCGGCCCCCGACCACTCGACCACGATGGCCTGAACGGGGCACGAAGCCGCGGCGCGCAGCACGCGCTCGCGCTGCGCTTCGTCCGGGGCGGGGTCGAACCAGAGCGCCTCCTCACCGTGCAGCTCGAAAACCTCGGGCGCGAGAAAGCAGCACTGCGCGTAGCCCTGGCAACGATTGAGATTGACGATCAAGCGCATGGGGGCCCTCCGCACGGCGTGCAGAAAGGAGTCCATGGTGAGCTCCACCGTGCGGCCCCGCGCGCGGGGCCGATGAGCAGCGCGTGCCTCTACACTTCGGGGATCGACGGCATCGACTTCCGAGCCGACAGCACGAGCCTCTCGTGGAGAGCAACGTCGCGCCAGCTGCCCTCGATCTGCAGGTGCTTCACGAGAGTGCCCACCGCGCGAAAGTCCATGCGATCGAGCAGCGCACGCGCCGCGGCGTCGTCCGCCAGCGAGTACACAACCAGCTTCCACAGGCCCATGGTGCGGGCCACCGAGAGCAGCTCGGACATGGCACCCCGCGCGGCGCCACGCCTGCGATGAGAGGGGAGCACGTATGCGATCGCCTCGGCACACTTGGCGGAGCCGAGCGGCACGTTGTCCGAGAGCGCAACCGCGAAGCCGATGGTGTCCGCGCCGTCGGCGACGACGACGAGCGGAACGCGGGCGGAGATCCATGCGGCGGGGTTGAGGCGCTCGCGCCGGGGACCCCAGAGCGTCACGGCCTTCGCGGCCTCGGCGCAGAGTCGCTCCAGGGACGGGACGTCGCGATCGGTGGCGCGGTGGGTTGCGAGGACCGCCATGGGTGGCGGAGTTCTAGTCGAGAGACTGACCCGCCGCGATCTGAAAGAAGCGCGTCGGTGCCGAGCCCGTCAGATTTGCCCGATCCATCCGTCGTCGTGAGCGACGAACGCGGCGCGAACGCGTGCACGCAGATCGTCGTCGAGCGGACCGCGTTCCAGGGCGCGCACGTTCGCATCGAGGTGCTCGAGGCGCGTCGTCCCCACCACCACCGTGCACACGCCCGGCGTGAACGCCGCGAACCGGAGCGCGAGCTCGCCCCAGTCGAGCGGGGACGGATCGAACGCCATCGCGCGCATGCGCAGCCAGTACTCCTCGGCGTACTGGCCCGAGGGTCGCTCGGCGAACCGCCACGCGCAGTTGCCGAGCGGGCGCTTGCCGACCACGCCCATCTCGCGACGCGCGGCCGCCGCGATGGCGCCCTCGATCGCACGCTGGTCGAACACGTTGACCGAGCATTGCACGCTGCCGAACGCGCCCGACTCGACGGCGTGCGACAGGGCGGCGTTCTCTCCCGAGTAGGCGGCCACACGGATCTTGCCCGCCCGGCGCGCCGCGAGCAGCGCCTCGACCACGTCGCCACGCGCGAGCACATCCACGGGGCACGAGTGCAGATGGAACACGTCGATGCAGTCGGTCCGCATCCGCCGCAGGGCGCCCTCGACGCCGAGGCGCACGGCGTCCCCGGTCCAGTCGGCCACGCCGTCGACTCCATATCCACCCTTGGTCGAGAGCACGACCTCGTCACGGCGGGGGCCCAGGAATCGCCCGATACGCTCCTCGGCCGCGCCGTAGCTGCGCGCGGCGTCCACGAAGGTCACGCCGCGATCGACCGCGCCCAGCAGGAGCCGTTCGGCCTCGTTCTCCGAGAGCCCGACGTCGCCGAGCCCGCCCGCGCCGAGGCCGAGCCGCGAGACTTCGATCCCGGTGCTTCCGAACGCGTTCACGGCAGCCGAGTCTAGGGCAACTCGGGCCGCAAGCCCGTGCGCGACACGTGTGCGACGAATCTCAGCGCGTCGATGTCGCGCACGATGCCCACGAACGTGCGGTCCTGACCCAGCACGATCAGCTCGCGTGCGTGCGTGGCGGCCATGGTGCCGAACGCCGCTCCGAACGTGGCGCCCTCTGCGACGGATCTCCAGTCCGCCGTCATGTGCGCCGAAGCCACGTCGTCGATGGCGTCGACGAGCGCGAGCGAGACCTTGGCTCGCGGGAGGACGCCGACGAGCCGTTGCTGCTCGTCGACCACGGCGATGCCGGAGGCAATCGACTCCCGCGCGAGGGCACCCAGGGCGATCCGCAGCGGCGCGTCGGACGTGAAGCAGACGGCAGGCCGAACGAGGCTCAGCCCGACGGGCAGGATCGCGGCGACGCGTGTCACCGCCGCACCCCGCAAGCGTTCGCCGTCGGTCGCCGACAGCTTGGATCGGGTGCATTCGACCGTCATGGCTCGGCCGCTCGCGTCGAGCGCGACGGCACCGCCGTGGCCGCAGGTCGCACATCGCGAGAGGGGGACCGAGCATCCCGATGGTCCGCAGAACACCAGATCCGAGGCGCGGGCCGAGCCGTCACGGAGGACCGTGAGTCGTCTCCGGACCGGGAGCGGCCCCATGACCTCCCATGCGAGCGGCATCGCCCCGAACGCACTGCATCGTTCATTCCGAGCCCCGCGTGCCCGAATCCGCTGCGATCTCTCGGTCGAGTCCCTGCGGCCCGGCGCATTTTCTGCGCCGAGGCGATCAGGGGTGAGCGGGCGCGGACGTGTGCTCGCGTTCTCTCAGCATCGCGTGGCCCGCCTCCAGGCGCGACGCGACGATCGTCCGTGGCAAGAGACCGCCGGCGACGAGCAGCACCGTCAGCGCGCCGAACGCGAGCCTCTCTCTGCGCAAGAGCATCCGGCGCAGGCCAAACGACGTGGAGCGCGCTCCGCAGAAGAGCGAGAAGTACATCCTGAGCACGGCGAGGCCGGTGAGCGCCGCGGCGGCCAGGACGAAGAAGCCGAGTGCGGGGAACTCGCGGACCGCGCCCTCGACGAGCATCTCCTGACCGATGAAGCCCAGGGTGCCGGGGAAGCCGGTGCACGCCAGCCCCAGGACGAGGAAGCTCACGGCCAGCTGCGAGAGCTCCTCGTAACCGCCGTGGTACCGGGTGAGATCGAGCCGGCCCCTGCGCACTTCGAGCGCGAGCACGGTGCGCGTGAGGCCCGTGAACGCCAGCGCCGACGACAGCCAGAGCACGAGCGAGCCCGCGAGCGCCTGCGGCGACGTGCAATCGAGCCCCGCCAGCACGAGCGCCGACTGGCTGACGAAGAGGTACCCGCACGCGCGGCGCGCGTCGCGCTGCACCAGGGCGAGCGCCGCGCCGTACACCGCGGTGATCAGCGACAGGATCGCGAGCGCCCGGAGCACTCCGGCGCTCGCGTGCGGGACCACGAGAACGACGGCGATCCAGGATCCGAGCTGCGGCGCGCTGAATCGGATGATCGGTCCCATGCGTCCGCTGTCGAAGACCTCGGGGATCCACGCGTGGAAGGGGAAGATCCCCTTGCGGATGAGGACCGCGACGACGACGAGCCACACGCCGGCGTCGCGAAGCATCGGGGCCGTCGCAAAGGATTCGAGCGCGACGCCGGAGCCGAGGAACGCTGCGCTCGTCCACAGGTACGCGCTCGCGACACGGCGCGCCCGACGGTGCTCGGTGGGCGAGAGCCCGCTCACGAAGAGCAGGTTGGACACCATCCAGAGCGCGACGAGGAGCACTGGGCTCTCGGTGAGGAACGCGAGCGTCGTCGAGAGGGTCGCCGCCGCCGTCCGCTGGAGCCCGGCCGAGTCCAGTCTGCTGCGCGGCGTGACGGCGACCGACACGAGCCAGAGCGTCGACGGCAGCGGCAGGAGGAACTTCGAGAGCTCCGAGACGTGGAAGAGCGAGGCTCCAAGTGCAGGATGGGCCCCGGCGACGGGCCACGGTAGCCGCAGCGCACCGAGCTCGGGGCTCACGAAGACGATGGCGCAAGCGAGCACGCACATCGCCGCGCACGCTGCCGCCGTCGTGCGGAGGCGCTCGACCGCGAGACCGGCCCTTCCCAGGGTGACGACGACGAGCGGCGGAGAGGCGATGGCCGCCATCCAGAGGAGGGTCGCGCTCAACGTCGGCCTCCTTCGTCGGGAGCCCCGACGAGTCGTCTGTCGAGGCGATCGAGCCATCGCGTGACGACGAAGAATGGTCGGACCAACATCCGGTCGAGCAGGACGTCCACGAAGCCGCGTTCGAGGGCGAAGAGATACAGCCACGAAGGCAAGGTGAGCGGCACCCTGCGCTCGACGCGGCCGCCGGCGCGGTCCTCGAGCTCGTGCTGGTCGTGCATGACGTTGGGCGCGCTGAGGAACTGCAGCAGACGGACGGACGCGTGCGCGACGATGTGCAGGAAGGCGAGCGTCGTCCACCCGAGCGAGATCTCGACCACGATGATGCCGACCTGCGCGAGCGCGGCGTACGAGAGGCGCGACTTCACGTCGGTCTGCACGCGAAGCGTGAGTGCCGCGTACAGCGCCGTCGCGCCGCCGGCGAGAGCCGCGAGGAGCCGCGCCGGCCACACGCCGACGAGCAGAGGCTCGGCACGCAGCAGCAGGAAGCAGCCCGCGTGGATCGAGAGGGCGCCGTAGTAGACGGCGCTCGAAGGGGTCGGACCCTCCATGGCCCGGGGCAGCCAGCCCGAGAATGGGAGCAGGGCGCTCTTCCCGGCGACGGCGATCATGAGGAGGAGCACGATCGCCAGGGAGCGACCCGGCCCCAGCGCTGCCGTCGGGACGCCCGAGAAGAGGAGCGGCAGGCTGCCGCTCCCGGCCCAGTGGTGGAGCAGCACGGCCGCGCTCAGCATCGCCGCGTCGCTCGCGCGGTAGACGGTGAAGACGCGAAGCGCGTTCGCCACCGGTGCTGGACGCTCGTGGAAGAAACCGACGAGCAGCACGGAGCTCAGACCCAGGAGCTCCCAGCCCGCGAAGAGCACCTCGATGCTTCCCGCCAGCGAAACGAGCGTGATGCCGAGCGTGAAGAGGCAGAACTGCACGAAGTACCGGTGAAACCCGCGCTCGCGGTGCAGGTAGCGGAGCGAGAACGCGGCCACGACGCCGCACGTCCCCGTCGAGAGAAGCGCGAATCCGAGCGCCGGCGCGTCCGCGACGAAGTCGAGCGTGAACGAGTCCTCGCCGTAGGAGAACCATTGACCGTACGAGAGGAGGCTGGTCGCCGAGGGGTGCGCGATCCGGTCCGCCAGCGCGACGGCTGCCGCGACGAACCCCGCGATGATCGAGGCTCGGAGCGTCGCCGCGACGGCGTTCTCGCTGGCGCGACGGCCGAAGATGGCCGCCCCCGAGAGCAGGGCGAGGGGCACCATGGGTGCGACGCACATCACCAGCACGCACGCCTGCAGGAGCGAGGTGGGCGAGCTCACGCGACCTCCGCCTCGATGCGCACGAACGGAAGGTGCTCCGCGTGCCCCGCGTAGTGCGACCGCGACGAGCCGCGTACCACCGGCAGCGGGTCCTCCGCTGCGTAAGGCCGCGCGTCGGTCCCGTCGATCTCGTAGAGACGTCGCTCGGTCGGGTGGAGCGCGGCGAGGTAGAGCCAACCGCCGCGGACGAGGCGCCCGAGGTATGCGTTGCGTTCGACCGCGCGACGGAGGACCTCCGGCGTCGCTTCGACCACGGTGCTGAGGCGCACGGGCTCGTGGATCTCGAGCATCTGCCAGGGGAGCCCCGTGCGCAGGTCGCTCTGCGGTCCGTCCATGACGCCGAGCAGCCCCGTCACGTTGTGCGGGAGCTTGGTGCCGCACCCGTAGCCGGTCGGGTCCACGTACCCGAAGAAGTACTCGAGGTTGATGCCGGCGAGCACGGGGGTGACCGCTGCGAGCAGTCGATCGAGCGCGGCACCGTCCTCGTCGCAGCCGGGGTCGTACGAGACGAGGAATGCGCGGCGGTCGAGGAAGAGACCGCGCGTGCACGAGCGCCGACCGATGACGCAGACGGCGTTCGTCGCGTGGCCGCACTCGGGGCGCGGCTGGGCGAGATCGGCGGACCGCGCCTGAACGTGCAGGAGCGCGGCGCCCTCCGGAAACCACCACGGCGGCGCAGACTCGAAGCGCCGGCACCGCTCGTGCGCCTCGCGACGGCGGGCGATCTCCAGCACCCGCTGGACCCTCTCCAGGTCGGCGCGCAGGGCGTCGGGTACGAGGTCCTC
>DATJYG010000072.1:0-3242 GCA_035499695.1 Polyangiaceae bacterium | reverse complement strand
CCGGCTCGATCGAGATGCTCCGCGAGTCGTCGGATCTGTCGGACGAGGACCAGCGACTCTGCGACATCATCAAGCGCGAGGCCCGCCGCTTGAATGATCTGGTCGGCGACATGGTCGATCTGTCCAAGCCGCGCCCGCCGCAGGCCCAGGCGACGGACCTCTCGGCCCTCGCACGGGACGTCGTGGCTCTGGCGGCCAACGCTGCGCGCGGGGACGACGTGCGCGTCCTCTACGAAGGGCCTCACCAAGAGACGCTCGCGCGCTGCGACGGTGCCCAGATGCGCCAGGTGCTCTGGAACTTGGTGCGCAACGCGATTCAGGCCACTTCGGCGGGGTCGATGGTGAAGGTCGCGCTCGTGCTGCGCGAACGGGACGTCACGCTGGCCGTGGAGGACGAGGGACCGGGCGTGCCCGAGGACGTCGGCGATCGCATCTTCGACGACTACTTCACGACGCGCACGCACGGAGCGGGCATCGGTCTCGCGGTCGTCCGGCGCATCGTGGACGATCACGCGTCGATGGGGGTCGCGCTGGCGGTCCGGCGCGCTCCCGGCGGCGGCGCGAGCTTTCAGCTCACCCTGAGCCGCGACGTGAGCGGTCTTACGAAGAGCGTCCGGCCGCCTCCGAGGGTCTGACCGGGCGCCTCCGAGGGTCTAACCGGCCGCCCCCGACGGTCTGACCGGGCCCGGCCGGCGCGACCAATTGAATGGCATCATCGTTGCTCTCGTCCTATGGACGCGGGTCAGGGTCCCGGCGCAAGAGGTGCGCCCGCTTCTGCTCTCGAGGTTCGTTCCGATGCCGTTTCGTCGTGCGATTGCGTGGATGGTGGGGGTGGCGGTCGTCGCCACGGCGGTTGCCGAGGGTCCGGTTTTTGCGGCGGGCGATGACGCGCAGTCGTTCGTCCAGCGCGAGCACCGGCATATCGAGCAGCTTCTCCGACAGCCCCCGTCGGGCGGGCGCGACAGCCAGGTGCGGCAGGCGCTCGGCGCCTTCGTCGGGTACGACGACTTGACCCATCGGGCCTTCGGCGAGCCGTGCCCGGCGGCCGAGCCTTCCTGCGAGGACATCTGGGCCGGGTACACCGACGACCAACGCGCGACCGTGCGGGACTTGCTCGAGCAGCTCGTGCGAAAGACCTACGAGCGCAATCTCACGAAAACGCTCGACTACGACGTCGACTACCGCGGCTCGCGGGACGCGTCCGGCGACACGCGCGTCATGACGGAAGCCAAGAGCAAGCTGAAGCCACGCGAGCCCGCGGTCCGTGTCGACTATGTCGTCAAGCGGACAGGCGACGGATTCAAAGTAGTCGACATCGTCACCGAGGGTTCGAGCCTCACGAAGAACTACTACGATCAGTTCCGGAAGAAGATGCACAACCCTGACGAGGGGTACGCGAACATCGTTCAGAAGCTCAAAGACAAGATCGCGAAAGCGGACTGACGCGAGAGTTCGATCGAGCGCGGAGCGGCTGGCCACGTGCTCGTGGACGAGCCATCATCCCGCGCAGAGGGCCTCCATGACGCTGGCGGTTGGTGAGAAAGCTCCGGGCTTCACGCTCCCGTCCGCGTCGGGCCCTGTGAGCCTCGATTCCCTGGTCGGCGCCCGCGCCTTGGTGCTCTTCTTCTACCCGAAGGACGAGTCGCCCGGCTGTACCCGCGAGGCGTGTTCGTTTCGTGATCAGTACGACGCGTTCGTCGAAGCGGGCGCCGACGTCGTGGGAATCAGCCCGGACTCGCTCGAGTCGCACGCGCACTTCTCGGCCAAGCACGCCCTTCGCGTGAAGCTCCTGAGCGACACGGGCGGGAAGGTCGCCGCGCTCTACGGTGTGAGCAAGACGCTCGGGCTCTTTCCGGGCCGCGCGACGTTCGTCATCGACCGCCAAGGCGTCGTTCGCCACGTCTTCGTGTCGCAGGTCCAGTTCTGGCGGCACACGAGTGAGGCGCTGGATGCCATCCGGAAGCTGAGCGCTCCCGCCCGCTGAGCATCAAAAGACTCGGGCTCCAGGGCATCCGTCTTTTGCCTGTTCCGGGTCAAAGAACACTGGCTCCGATCTGGTTGGTCGCATCCGTCTTTTGCCCATTCCGGTCAAAAGACTCCTTCTCCGACCCATCGAGGGCATACGATGACCAGCGTGGCACGCACGTTCGCCGTTGGCGACATTCACGGGGACCTCGACGCCCTGCAGCGCGTGTTCGCGCGCCTTCCGTCCCTGGAGCCGACCGACACCGTGGTCTTTCTCGGTGACTACGTCGATCGCGGTCCCCATTCCGCCGAGGTACTTCGTTTCGTTCGCCGACTCTCGAACGAGACGCGCTCGAAGATCGTCGCCCTGCGTGGCAATCACGAAGACGCGTGGCTGCGCGTCATCCACCAAGGTTGGCCCGAGTTCGTGATGCCGCCCGGGAACGGATGTCTCGCCGCACTGCGTTCCTTTGCCGGCAGACCCGATCAGGCGCCCGAAGAGCCGGAGCCCCAGGAGCTCGAGGCGCTGCTGAAGGGCAGCTTCTTTCCGCGCGACGTCGTCGAGTGGATGGAGGGTCTGCCTTACTGGTACGAGGACGAGCACGCCATTTACGTCCACGCAGGGCTGCCCAAAGGCAAAGACGGGTTTCTCCACCCGTCGAAGGCGCCCGCGCCGGTCGCCCTCCTCTGGCTTCGCGACGAGGACTTCTTCCGGGGCTACCGCGGCAAGCTCGTCGTCTTCGGTCACACCGCGACCGCGTATCTGCCTCCCGAGCTCAGCACCTACACGCCGGAAGACCCGCTCGACATCTGGGCGGGACCCTGCTGCGTCGGGCTCGACACCGGCGCGGGAAAGAGCGGCTTTCTCACGGTGCTCGAGCTGCCCGCAATGCACGTGTACGAATCGCGTTGACGCCATGAAGCAGCACCAGCGAACGCTCTCGGTCACTACGAAAGGCCAGGGACTCTACGACGTGACGCGCGAAGTCTCCGCAGTGGTCGCCGAATCCGGCGTCGCGACGGGCCTCGTCACGGTGTTTATCCGTCATACGAGCGCCTCGCTGGTCATCCAGGAAAACGCCGACCCGGCGGTGCTTCGCGACATGGCAAAGTGGATGCATCGGCTCGCGCCCGAAGGACCTCACTACGAGCACGACGACGAGGGACCGGACGATATGCCCGCGCACTTGCGCTCGGCCGTGACGCGATCGAGCGAGACCATTCCGGTGACGGCGGGAAGACTCGCCCTCGGCACGTGGCAGGGGCTCTACGTCTGG
>DATJYG010000071.1:0-35152 GCA_035499695.1 Polyangiaceae bacterium | reverse complement strand
CGAGGTGCGCGGCAACGAGGGCCGCGAGATCGCCAACGCCGCCAACCGCGTCATCGTGCCGAAGATGATCCGCGGCATCTACCGCATGATCTTCCGCACGGCGGCGACCCCCGAGCTCTACGCGAGCCACATCCAGCGCCTCTGGCGCCGCCTGCACACGACGGGCGACCGGTCGATGACCCTCCTCTCCTCCAGCGAGGCCCACAGCGTCGTCGAGAACTGGCCCGGGCATCACCCGTTCCTCTGCTGGTCGTCGATCTACACGATGGCTTACATGTTCGAAGCGATGGGCTACGCGCGCTGCAACGCCGAGCGCATCGCGTGCGTCGGCCACGGCGCCGCGCGATGCGAGAGCATCCTTCGCTACGAGCGCTAGCGCCGGCGCTTCGCGTAGAGCGCGTCACGCCAGGCGACGAGGTCCGCGTACTCGCTCGCCAGGGTCGGCTCGGTCCACGCGCGGCGGCGCGCGGGGCCGAGCGCGATGTACTCGGTCGCGACCGGCGCGATCATCTGCAGCACCACCGCCATCGCGATGTCGGCGTAGGAGAAGCCGTCGAGGATCGTCGAGCGGCTGCCGAGCACCTTGCGCATCGCCGCGAGGACCTCGCGCAGCTTCGTCGTCGCCGCCGCCGGATCGATACCGGCCGTGTCGTACTTGCGCACCAGATGCCGCGTGCCGCGCGCGGCGATGGGAGTCGACAGCCCACGCAGCGGGCCGGGCACCCACGAAGGGAGGCTCTCGCGAAGCGCCTCGCGGTCGTCGAGGAGCCGCTGCAGGAGGAGCACGCGCGCCGAATCGAGCGCATCGTCGCTCCGGGCGGCCCACGTCCCCACGGCCGCCTCGTTGGCGAAGAGGCGGCCGCCCTTGCCCACACGCTCGGCGTGCTTGGCGATCGAGAGCGAGTCGCGGAGGACGGTGCCG
This sequence comes from Polyangiaceae bacterium, assembly GCA_035499695.1. Lineage (GTDB taxonomy): Bacteria > Myxococcota_A > Polyangia > Polyangiales > Polyangiaceae > Palsa-1150. Next base: position 34,230 of record DATJYG010000071.1, on the reverse strand, counting down.
CCGTCGACGGCGAGCGGCACGCTCACCTTGCCGCCGTTCGCGCCCGCCAGCTTGCGGAGCTTGCGCTCCCCGATCATGGGCACGTGCTCGTGCCACTCGTAGGAGACGCGGTGATGGTCGAGCGCCCAGCGTGCCTTCTCGCTGTAGGGGGAGTACGCCATGCCGTACAGCGCGAGGGTCATGGGGGAGTCGGTATCAGAACGTCTTGAACGCCGCCACCATCGTCCCGAGCACCGCCGTCACGATGCAGAGCGCGGCCGCCGCGACGAACGACCAGTGCGCCGCCCGTCGCAGGTGCTCCCGCGGCTGCCCCTCCAGCCATATCGCCCCGAAGTAGGCCAGGGTGCCCGCCCAGGCGAGGAAGATCGCGCCGAAGGCCAGGTGCTCCTTGCGCTCGAAGAGGTAGCCCATGGTCCGGGCCTGCTGGAAGATGTGCTGCCGCAGCTTGTCCCGGTAGTCGCCGTACATCAGGACGCCCATCACGCCGGCCAGGGTGGCCACGGACGTCGCCAGGACGACCGACAGATGCGCCTTGCGCTTGGTCCGCCGGAGCAGGATGGCGGGGTGCACGAGCGCCAGCGCCGCCAGCCACCCCACGTGTCCGTGCACGTGCTCCTGGACTCGCAGGGGGTCGAGCGGCAGCACCGCCCGGGAGGCTAGCGCGACACCCCTGCCTTCGGCATCGCTCGTGAAAGGAAGAGCCTCAGGACACGAAAACGGCCCCCATGGCGGGGCAGCTTGGCTCGAAGGAGGTGGGTGTCATGGGTCAGCATGGGACAGCGTGCCTCAGCGCGACGACGAGCAGCGGGGCGACCCACCTGGTAAGAAGGGGGCAGCGAATGAGCGACGCAACGAGCGACAAGCCGTCGGCCGAACCGGCAGGCGCAGGCGCACACATCCTGCTCTTCGAGGACGACGACACCCTGGCGAGCCTGCTCGCCCGCGTGCTGCGGACCGAGGGGTACCACGTGGACGTGCACGACAACGCCAACGAAGTGCCCGCCGGGGCGCGGCTGGCCAAGTACGACGTCGTCCTGAGCGACATCCACCTGGCCGACGACACGAGCGGGCACGACGTGCTCAAGCGCGTGCGCGAGGCCGCGCCGCAGACGCCGGTCATCCTGATGACCGCGTACGCCGACATCGAAGGCGCCATGAGCGCCGTCGGCGAGGGCGCGTACGACTACCTGGCGAAGCCCATCGAGCCGACCGAGTTGAAGCGCATGGTCGGCGAGGCGATCGCACGCCGCAAGCTCGCGCAGAGCGAGATCGCACCGCCGACCAAGGCCGACGCGCAGGCGGTCGCGCAGATCGTCGGCACGACGCCCGGCATGCTCACCGTCTACAAGACGGTCGCGCACGTCGCGCCGACGACGGCGACGGTGCTCATCGTCGGCGAGAGCGGGACCGGCAAGGAGCTCGTCGCCCGCGCCATCCACGCCAAGAGCCCGCGCGCCAACAAGCCCTTCGTGGCCATCAACTGCGGTGCGCTTCCGGAGTCGATCCTCGAGAGTGAGCTCTTCGGGCACGAGCGCGGGAGCTTCACCGGCGCGAGCGCCCAGAAGCGCGGGCTCTTCGAGGAGGCGCGCGGCGGGACGCTGTTCCTCGACGAGATCGGCGAGATCGGTCCCAAGATGCAGGTGCAGCTCCTGCGCGTGCTGCAGGAGGGCGAGATCCGCCGCGTCGGCGCCGCCGAGACCATCAAGGTGGACGTGCGCGTCGTCGCCGCGACCAACCGCGACCTGAAGGCCGAGGTCGCCGCCGGCCGCTTCCGCGAGGACCTGCTCTTCCGCCTGCAGGTCGTCACGGTGAACGTGCCTCCCCTGCGCGAGCGGCGCGGGGACATCCCGCTGCTCATCAAGCACTTCATCGCGCGCCACGCCGACCGCCTCGGGCGCCCCGCGCCACGCGTCGCCCCCGAGGTGTACGAGATGCTCGAGGGCTACGAGTTCCCCGGCAACGTGCGAGAGCTTTCGCACACCCTCGAGCGCGCGATGCTGCTCGCGCGCGAGGGGGTCATCACGGCGAGCGATCTGCCTCCCGAGGTCGCGCGCTCCTTCGGCGCGCACGTCGCCGCCACCGGTGGCTCCGGCACGCTGGCCGACGACTGGCCGACGCTCCAGGTGCTGGAGCGCCGCTACATCGACCGCGTGCTGTCGCGCACCGGCGGCAACAAGACGCGCGCCGCCGAGGTCCTCGGCATCGACCGCCGCACCCTGAACCGCATGTTCGCGCGTGAGCGCGCGGCGGCCTCGGGGCGCCAGCTCACCGACGAGGAGCTGGACGCGATGGAGCACGAGGCGGACGAGTGAGTCGTCCGTCGTCGGCTACCAGATGCCCGGAAGCCAGGTTCCGATGAACGGGTAGCCGGCGCCGTACCCCATCCCCAGACCCCCGAAGTAGCCCACGCGTCCGACGTAGCCGCCTCCCCAGCCGCCCAGCACGCCCGCGCGGCTGCCGACGACCAGGCCCTGCCGGGACGTCCCCACGGGCGTGGGGGTGCTCGGTGTCCCCGTCCTCGGGGCCCCGGTGCTCGGCTCGCCGGCGACGGGCTTGCTCTCGATCCGGTCCGCCAGCTTGGTGCGCTGCGCGGGCGTCAGGGCGTCCGCGATCTCCTTGGCGAGGGCGACCATCTTGCCGGCATGCACCCGCGTTCGCGGGCCGACCTCCGATTCCGGCGAGAAGTTCGCGATCGAGAACGTGTCTCCTTTGAAGGCCTCGAACTCGGCCTTCACCCGGTCGCGATCCGTCTCGGCGTCCGCCTTGGCCTGGGTGAGATCGTCCTTGATCCGCTCCTTCTGGCCGTCGGTGAGGCCGAGGTCCGACGCGAAGGAGTCGAACCAGCTCTTCGAGGCGTCGCGTAGCGCCTTCGTGTCTTCCTCGATCGCGTCGACGAACTCGGCCCGCTGCTCCGGCTGGAGGATGCCGTGCAGGTCCTCCAGGGCCTTTCGCATCACCGGGCTGGCCTCCTCGCGGGCCTTCACGAGGGCGTCGATCTCCGGCTCGAGCGCGCCGGCGTCGACGTGGTCCGAACGCAGCTGCTCGGCCAGCGCCTCGATGAAGGCGTGACGCGCCTCGCCGACCACGTCCTCCTTCGGCCGGACCTCCTTGCCGAGTTGCTCGACGGCGACACGCTGCTTGTCGTTCAGGCACACCTTGGACAGGGCGTCGGCGACGAGCTTCTGCGGCCCGTACGGATCGCCCGACGCGCTCGGATTCGGCAGCTCGGGTGTCGCGGGATTCGGTGTGCTCTCGCACTTCGGGGCCGGCGCCTCCTGGACGGTGGCGAGCGGTGGCCTCGCGGCCATCGCGGTCCCGGCCGCAGCCGCGACGACCACGAGCCCCATGGGTCCGACGAGTCTTGCTGGCGTGAAACGCTTCATGACGAACCTCCGCGCGAGGACCGGGACGTCGCTCTGGCTCCTCCGAGTGAGAGCGGCGCTCCCGGTCCTCTTCTCCGTCGCCCGCGACTACCAGATGCCCGGACGCCAGGTTCCGACGAACGGATAGCCGGCGCCGTACCCCATCCCGACGCCGCCGAAGCCCACGCCTCGGGAGAAGCCGCCGCCCCAGCCTCCGATCGCGCCCGCGCGATAGCCGCCGGCGGCGATGAAGTGCAGCTGGGAGGTCCCGATGGGCGTGGGAGCGCCCGGAGTCATCGGCGTCGGAGTGCTCGGCGTGCTCGGCGTGCCGACGTTCGGCCCAGTAGGCGCGCCGGTTCCCGGCGCCGTCGGCACCCCCGGCATGGTCGGCGTGCCCGGCGTGGTCGGCGCTCCGCCGGTCGGGGCCCCGCGCTCGGCCTTGCCCTCGATCCTGTCCGCCAGCTTGCTGCGCTGCTCCGGCGTCAGGATGTCCGCGACCTCCCTGGCGAGACTGACCATCTTGTCGGCGTGCACCCGCGTCTTCTGGCCGACCTCGGACTCCGGGAAGATCTTCTCGATCGAGAAGCTGTCGCCCTTGAAGGCATCGAACTCGGCCTTCACCTTGTCGCGCTCCGTCTCGGCGTCAGCCTTCGCCTGCGTGAGGTCGTTCTTGATGCGCTCCTTCTGGCCGTCCGTGAGGCCGAGGTCGGACGCGAACGAGTCGAACCAGCCGCCGGCCGCGTCGTGGAGCTGCTTCATGTCTCCCTCGAGCGCGTCGACGAACGCGGTCCGCTGCCCCGCGTCGAGGATGGCGTGCATGTCCTCCAGGGCCTTTCGCAGCACCGGGCTGGCCTCCTCACGGGCCTTCACGAGGGCGTCGATCTCGGGCCTGAGCGCGTCCTCGTCGACGTGGTCCAAGCGCACCTGCTCGGCGAGCGCCTTGACGAAGCTGTGACGCGCCTCCCGCACGACGTCCTCCTTCGCCCGCACCTCCTTGCCCAGCTGCTCGATGGCCACGCGTTGCTGGTCGCTCAGGCACACCTTCGACAGTGCATCCGCGATGAGCTTCTCGGGCCCGGACGTATCACCCGAGGCACTTTGATTCCCCGGCTCGGGCGGCGCGGGATTCTGCGTGCCCTCGCACGTGGTCGGCGCCTCTTGCTGGCCGGTGGTGGCCGGCGCTTGCGCCGCCATCGCGGTCCCAGCTGCGGTCGCGACGACCACGAGACCAATGTGCCCGATGAGCCTTGCTGAACGCTTCATGTTCCAACCTCCGCGCGCGAGGCTGGCTGCACCCGGTGTACCAAGGGCGCCGTGACTTCTCGCCCTAGTGGCGCTTGATGTACTCGATCACCGGATCGCGCGACCTGGACACGTCCTCCAGATTCGCGATTCGAAGCTTCCCGAGCTGGTGCAGGTACTCCACGTGAGCTCCCGCCTCGTCGAACGCGAGGATGCGCGAGTATCCCTCCTGCTCACCGAAGAGCCCCGCGGCCACCTGCACCACCGTGCGGGGCTCCTCGCACAGCGAGAGCACCTTGGCGAGGCGGTCGCGGTGGAAGAGGGCAATCGCGTCGATGCGCGCGCGGAGGTCCCAGATGGGCTCCTCGTGACCGCCCAGGGCGAAATTGACACCCTCGAGTCGGCGAATCTTCGCGAGGCTGTGGAAGTAGTGCTCCAGCCCCGCGAACGGCGTGATCGCCTGCGGGAACTGATGCGGCGTGATGCGCGCGAGCACGTGGTCGCTCGTGAGGAGCACGTCGTGGACTTGCAAGCAGAGCAGCCCGGGGCAATGTCCCGGCACGTGATGGACGCGGTAGCCCGGACCGATCGCGTCGCCGTCACGCAGGACGCGGTCCACCTCCTGCGGGCGGAACGCGGCCTTGGCGGCGGAGTACATCTCGAGCAAGACGGCCCGTTCGGCGTCCGGCACCCCGGCCCGGCGCCAGAAGACGTCGCAGTCCTTGGACGCGATGACGATGCGCTCGTCGAAGCAGGACAGCACGCGCGCATCGAGCTCGTGCACCGCGAGGCGCGCGCTCGTCTGCTCCTTCACGAGGTTGGCTCCGCCGAAGTGATCGAAGTGCGCATGCGATACGACGCACCAGTCGATCGCCTCGTAGCGGACGTCCTCGCCGAACGCGGCCCGCACGACGGCGAAGCCCAGGGCGAGGTCGCGCCGCGAGCTCGCGGCGCCCGAGCCGCAGTCGAAGAGGATGCGCGAGTCGTCCTCGATCAGCAGGTAGACGTTGTTGATGTGGTGCGGGAACGTCTCGACACTCATGCAGTAGATGCGCGCCCCGCGAGACGAGTGGAAGCGCCGGACGCCGGCGACGCCGTGCTGCTCGAAGTAGGCCTTCCGGTCCTCGTCGCGCCCGCTTTCGATGGCACGGCCGAGCTGGTCGAATCGCGATTCATTTCCGGCGAGTGTCAGCTCATCCCTGAGATCCGACAGTCGCCGCATGGCGTCCGGCCAGTCCAGATGCGACCCTTCAGCGTCGGTCACTGCTCCTGGAAGCAGGGCCCCCTCGGCCCTGTGCAAAAGCCACTCGATCTTCTTGCGCGTCTTCGAGCTCGAACCTGCCATGCCGGACTACGGTTCTAGGGCCACCTTGCTCCTCCCGTCCAACCTCATCCACGTTCCCAGCGTGAAGCAGCGGACGGACTTCAGCTGCGGAGCGGCCGCGACGCTTTCGCTGCTGCGGTACTGGGTGCCGGGCGCGTTCGAGGACGCCCACGAAGACGACCTCTTCGAGCCGCTGCAGACGACCGCGAAGGGCGGGACCGAGCCCGAGCCGATCGAGGCGTACCTGCGCGACGTGGTCGGCCTGGAAGCGACCTACGCCCACGGCGACGTGACGCTGGCGCAGCTCGAGAGGGCCGTGGACGCGCGACAGCCGCCCATCGTCGACCTGCAAGCCTGGCGCGAGGACCACAAGCCCTGGCCCGAGGTGTGGGATGCGGGCCACTACGTGCTCCTCGTCGGCTACGACGCCGAGAACCTCTTCTTCATGGACCCGAGCGTCCTCTCGCCGGGGCCGTACGCGTTCCTGCCGCGGTCCGAGCTGGACGAGCGCTGGCACGATCTGGCCGGTCCCGAGGACCGGCGTGTGTGGCGCATGACCGTGTTCGTGCGCGGCGAGGACGAGGAGCACTGGACGCCGGACGGCAGCACGCCTACGACCGCCACCCGGATGGGGTGACAGGTGACGGGACTGCTCGAGACGGTCAGAGCTCAGACGACGGCGGTGGAGACCTTGCGACGCGCGCTCGCGACGGGGCGCGTCCACCACGCGTACCTGTTCGACGGGCCCGAGGGCGTCGGCAAGGAGCGCACGGCCTTCGGGCTCGCGCAGGCGCTCGTGTGCGAGCGGCGCGCCGAGGGAAGCGCCGAAGCGTGCGGGGCCTGCAGCGCGTGCGCGCGCGCCGTGCCGCGCGAGCCCGGGGCGACGCCGCTGCATCCGGACGTCGTCGTGCTCGAGCGGGGCCTGTACGACCCGGCGACGCTCGGCCGCAAGTCTCCCGAGACGCAGGAGCTGAGCATCGACCAGGTGCGCACGCTGGTCCTGACGCGCGCGGCGTTCGGGCCGCACGAGGGGCGTGCCAAGGTGTTCATCGTGCGACGGGCCGAGGAGATGAGCATCGCGGCGTCCAACGCGCTGCTCAAGACGCTCGAGGAGCCCGGCTCGCGCACGCACTTCGTGCTGCTCTCGGCGACGCCCGACGCGCTGCTGCCGACGATCCGCTCGCGCACGCAGCGCGTGCGCTTCGGAGCCCTGCCCGATGCCGTCGTGACCGAGCTGCTCGTCGCGCGCGGCGTCGAGGCGGCGCGCGCGAAGGACATCGCGGCCCTCGCTGGGGGGAGCATGGCGACGGCGGCGACCCTGGCCGACCCCGAGGCGAGCGCGCGACGCGAGGACTTCGTCTCCCGCGCGATGACCGCCCTCGGGGCCCCCACCGCGGGCCCCGCGCTCGACCTGGCGACCGACGCGAAGCAGGCCGACAAGGGCGCGCTCGCCGCGAACATCGAGGCGTTCGCCGCTGCGCTGGCCGCCGAGGCGCGCGCATCCGCGGGTGGAGGCGACCGGCGTGCGGACCAGGCGGCCGCCCGCCACGCGCTGGCGCTCGCCGCCATCCAGCAGCTCGACGCCAACGCGTCCAACCAGCTCGCGATGGAATCGATGCTGCTGCGGATGCGCGGCGTCTGACGGAAACGGCGCCGCGGTCAAACGTCGAGCGGCAGGCGCACGACGAACGTCGCGCCCTCGCCCGGGCTGCTCGTCGCCGTGATCGACCCGCCGTGCGCGACGACGATGGCCTTCGCCACGTAGAGCCCCAGCCCGAGGCCGCCGAAATGCTCTCTCGCCACCCCGCGCTCGAACGGGTCGAAGAACGCGTCCAAGCGATCCGGCGAGAAGCCGATCCCGTGGTCGCGGACGGAGAGCTCGACCGACGGCCCCGCGACTACCAGCGTCACCTCGATAGGCTGGCCGCGACCGAACTTGACGGCGTTGTCGAGCAGCGCGTCGACCACGGTGGCGAATCGCTCGCGATCGCAGCTGCCTGCCACGTTGTCCGGACAGGAGGTCGTGATCACGGTACCCAGCGCCTGCGCCCGTGTGGCGATGCGGGCGACGCGGTCGCGCACGATCTCGGCGAAGTCGCAAGAGGAGCGATGGATCGCGATCCCCTCCGCCCGGATGCTCATCGCATTGAGGATGTGATCGACCACCGCGTTGAAGCGCCGCACGTGGTAGCCGATCTTCTCGCTTCGGGCGGCCTGGGCCGGATCCTGGTCGCGCCGGGATTGCTGCAGGAGCTGGTCGGTCGTCAGCTGAAGAGCGCTCAGAGGAGTACGTAGCTCGTGCGCGGCGAGGACGAGGAGCTCGTCGCGCGCGCGGAGCGCGTCGCGGGCGACCTCGTAGAGGTGCGCGTTCGAGAGGGCAGAGGCCACGCGGGCCCCGATGCTCTCGGCGAGCGCGAGATCGTCCGTGCCGTAGCTGCGGTCGGTCGCATAGAGGGTCATGGCGCCGAAGGTCTTTCCGCCCGCGGTGAGCGGGACCGACATGGCCGCCCGCAAGCCGAGCTGGAGGATCAAGGCGCGATCGTCCGGGAGGTAGCCGTAGCGCTCGAGCACGGAGCGGGTGAGCTCCGGGATGAGCAGCGCCTGCCCCTGGTGGGTGACACGAGTTGCCAGGCCGGGACGCACGCGACGCCACTCGGGTCCGTGCTCGCGGGCGTGCTCGAGGAGGAGGCCGTTCTTGGCCGGGTCGGCGTGCCTCACCGCCTTGCACTCCAGGCCGCCCTCGTCGCTCGTCACCCAGACGATCGCCATGTCCGCGAGCTTGGGGACGCAGAGCGAGATGGCGTGGTTCGCGACCTCTTGCGAGTCGAGCGAGGCGAGCACGCACGAGAGCGTGTCGAGGAACGCGGCCCGCTGGACGGCGCCGTCGGCCTCGCCGAGGGCGCGAGCCGCGATCGCGGAGGACACGATCTGGCTCACGCAGGTGGCGACGTCTTCCTCGCGCGCGCTCCAGTGCCTCATCGGGCCTACGTGCTCGTGGCAGACGACGCCGCAGAGCCGACCCTCCACCCACACCGGGACGTCGAGCATCGAAGAGACCCCCCGGGCGGCGCAGTACTCGCGCAGCCCGCGGCACCGGGGATCCGTCTTGACGTCGGGCATGTTGATGATGCGCGCCTCGCGCATCGCGGCGAAGTACTCGGGCGACTGCGACTCGCACAGAGTCGCGCCGTGCTCGAAGGTGCGCATGCTGGCGACGTAGCCAGCGTGGCAGTAGATGGTCTCGGTCTCCTCGTGGAGGCTCCAGTAGCTCACGCGCTCGACCCCGAGCAGCTCGGCGTCGACCTTCACGATGCGGCGCACCGACGCGTCCCAGTCCTCGGTCCCGATGGTCCGCGACAGCTCGACCAGCGCATGAGCCGTGCCGCGCTCCAGGCTGCGGGGCAGGAGGCCGAGCGAGGCGCGACGCGCCTTGCGCACGCCACGGCCGCGCCGCAAGCGCTTGAGGCCTGGGAGGATCGCCACTCGGGGGGATAGAGCGGCTTTTGTGCCGTGGCCAGCTCAGCGCCCTCAGTCGCGTTCCAGCGTGCTCGCACCGCCGGGCAGCACGTCGTACTCGCCTTCGGCGAGGGAGACTCCCTTCCACGCGAGCGTCTGCTCGCTGCCGGCGACGACCACGAGCCTCTCGGCGGCGGCGCCGACGTACTCCGCGACGACCGCGCGCGCGCCGACCGTCGGCGCACCGGTGCCGACCCGCGTGACCTTCACGGGCAGCCTGCGAGCCCGCTCGTAGCGCGCGCCCTCGTGCTCGACGGCGTGCGGCGGGTCAGACGTGAGCGGCAGCGCACCCTTCGCGAGCGGTACGAGCCACGTCAGCCCGGAGCCGGGCGCTTCGCGCACGAACAGGGCGCGATCTCCTCCCGCCTCCGGTGCGACGAAGAGCGCCGCCACGGGCTTCTCCTCCTCGAAGACGAGTGCACCCGCGAGCCATGCCTCGTCGCGCTCGGCCGTGCGCACGACGACGTCGCCCAGCTTGCAAGGCATGCCCGCGAACGGGCTGCTCGCCGGCTTCGTGGCGCCGCCCTGCGCGCCCGCCGTCTTACCATCGCCCGAGCGACGGCGAGAGCGCAGCGCCCGGGAGAGCCATCGCCCGAGCAGGATGCCCCCGCCTACGACCAGCGCGTCGACCAGGATGGTCACGGCGCCAGCCCGGCCGCGAGCGGCTCGGGGGCGAAGAGCGCGTGCAGCGTGCCGGCCCGCGCGGTCACCTCGCGCATCGGGTCGCCTGCGACGATGGCCGGCACGAGGTCGGCGATGACTGCGACCGCGTCCGCCGCGCCGAGCATCTCCCGCGCCCGCTCGCGCGTGATGCCTCCGATGGCGACGAGCGGCACCCCCGCCGCGGTCGCCCTCGCCGCCGCAGTGCGCAGCAGGGCGACGCCGACGACGGGATCCGGGTTGGACTTCGACCGCGTCTCGAACACCGGGCCGAAAGCGACGTACGCGGGCTTCGCGGCGAGCGCCGCGTCGAGCTGCTCGAGCGTGTGCGTGGAGACTCCGACGCGCAGCCCGGGAGCGATGCGCCGCACGCGCTCGACGGGCATGTCCGTCTGTCCCACGTGGACTAGATCGCATCCCGCGAGCATGGCGAGGTCGGGCCGGTCGTTGGCGACGAGGAGAACGCCGGCCCGGTGGCACATGGGCGCGAGCGCGCGCAGCAGAGCGAGCGTCTCGCGCGGCGGCAGATCCTTGGCCCGGAGCTGCAGCGCGGCGGGACGAACCGCGAGCACGGCGGCGGCGAAAGCGAGCGGATCCAGCCGACGCGCAGCCAGGACCCCCACGTCGACAATCGCATAGAGGCCGCGCATCGTGCGGCCCACGTAGCCGAGGCCGGTGCCTCGGTCAAAGTCTTTCGCTGTCTCCGCCGCAACGGATGACCTGAGACGTCGCTCCGATGCGCGGCTTGAGCTCGTCGGGGGGCGGCGTGACGGCGAGCAGGTCGCCTCGCCGGACCTCTTCCCATGCGGCGTTGAGAATCAACGCGTCCCGGTCGAGCCTCGCCGCCTTCACGCGCCCGGGGACCAGCGTGGAGGCCCCTTCCGTCCCCGGAGGGCCCGCGCCCGCGAGCTCTCCGCAGACGAACGCCTCTCGCTTGCCCTTGCTCCGCATCGCTTGCGAGACGACCCGCAGACGGGCCGCGCCGGCAGGGGTCTTCATGGCCCCGGCCAGGGTGGCTCCGTCGCGGCGGAGCACGAGATAGCTGAACGTGAGGCCCTCGCGCCTGAGCCCCGCCGCCCGTGCCACGGGAACGAGCCAGTCGGGCAGGTCGATGTCGAGGTCCTCGTGGCACCAGTCCCCCTCGTGCGCGAGCGCCGGACATGGTGCGGCGTGCAGACAGGGCGCGAACACGGTGGCGCCGGCCGCTGCCAGAGCATCGCGCACCCGGTGCAGGTGACGCGTGCGGTCCCGGAGCGCCGGCTCGACCACCACGAGCGAGCCGTGCGGCTCGAGCCGTTGGTGCAGCCATCGATGCAGGAGCTCGGCGTGCCGATCCACGCGCGCGTCCTCGGCGTCGCCCACGTCGAGCTCGCTGAGCAGCTGCCCGGCGAGCACGAGGTCGAAGCGGGGCAGATCGTCGAACGACGCGGCAGCCCTGGTCAAGGCACGGACGCGCAGCCCCATCGTGCCCTGGCGCGGCCGCGCGGCAGCGATGGCCCGCGCGAGGTCCAGCGCCCCAGCGTCCGGGTCCACGAGCGTCGCATCCATCTCCGCGCTCTGCCCCGACGCCTCGAGTGCCCGCAGCACGCCCCAGGTCGTCGCACCGAGACCGGCACCGACGTCGAGCACCCGGAGGAGCCCCGACGCGCGCAGCGATCCGGTCGCGACGAGCTCGCGTACGGCAGCGGCTCCCTTGGGGACGTCACGCGCGAAGGAGAAGCCCAGGCGCGCGGCACCCGCATCCCGCGCGGCGGCTCGCGCGCGCGTCGCGTCGTTGTACGCGTCGGAGAGCGCGCGCACCCGGGCGCCCAGCTTTGCCGGCTCGTGCGTCGTCGGCCAACCGCGAGAGCGCGCGATGCCGTCGAGCACGACGCGCCAGTCTTCCTCGAGTCGCCGCACCAGATTGCGTCCGAGCATCGGGCGCTAGAATCGTCGCGTGCCCGCGCCCCCGCAAGCCGAGCCGGAGGTGGTCGTCGGCGCCGTCGTGCTCGATCCCCGGGGCCGCGTCTTGCTCGTGCGCCGTGGGCGTCCACCGGGCGCGGGCTCCTGGTCGCTCCCGGGCGGCCACGTCGAGGCCGGCGAGTCGCTCGCCGCGGCGATCGTGCGCGAAGTCCTCGAGGAGACCGCAGTGCACGCGCGCGTCGTCTGCGCCCTCGGCGTCGTGCCCGTGGCGCGCGAGGGCTACGCCTACTCGATTCACGAGCACCTGCTCGTGCCCCTGGACCCGACGACCGCCGAGCCTCGAGCCGGCGACGACGCGGTGGATGCCCGCTGGGTCGACCCGCGGGAGGCCGCCGTCGCCATGGGCCTGCGCCACGACGCGCAGGCCGTCGTCGCACGCGGCCTGGCCGAGGCGCGGCGTCGCGGTCTGCTCGCTTGAGCCGAGGGCCCGCGCGGGGCTAGCGTGGTCGCATGCGCACCAACCACGTCTGCCCCAAGTGCTCGGGCCGCGAGATCCTCTTCGTCCCGCACATCGCCGATCGCGACGACAGCGACAGGGTGCGCCCCCTCATGCTGCACGTCGTCAACTACGACTGGAAGGACCTGGAGGTCGGGGCCCTCCAGGCGTACGTGTGCCGCAAGTGCGGCTACACCGAGCTCTACACCCACCAGCCGGACGCCATCCCCGTGGACAAGATCCCCGGCGCGAAGGTGCTCCGAGCCAAGCCCTGAATCAGAAGAAAGTGCCGCCGCCCTGCGTTGCCTGCGTCATGTCGGTTCTCCCGGCGCGCCCCCTGAGCAAGGGCGTTGCCACGCGGCTGCTCGATTTTTCCCGCAAAACACGAATCACGATGTCCTCACACGTTGACAGCGCTGGCCACCCACGTGTCACCGTTTCGGACAGGAGACATCTTGGGACGCGCCGGTAACGCTGCCATGCGTCGTATCCGCGTCGGGATACTGGGTGCCATGACGCGTCGTATCCGCTTCGGGATACTGCTGGCAGCCTCGCCCCTGTTGGCGTGCTGCAAGAACGTGCCGCCGCCGGCTTCGGCGCCGCCGACGGTGGACGCCGCGCTGGGCCGGATGCACGCCACCTTCGCGTGCGCAAACGCCGTCCAGGCCTCGGCGAAGATCGACCACTTCGGCGAGCAGGGCCGCATCCGGGGGGACCTCATGCTCTTCGCGGCCCGTCCGGCACGCATCCGGATGGACGTGGTGAGCCCCTTCGGCGTGGCCCTGGCCACCCTGACGAGCGACGGGACGCGGTTCGCCCTCGCCGATCTGCGCGACCGCACGTTCTACGAAGGGCCGGCGTCCGCGTGCAACATCGCGCGCCTGACGACGGTGCCCGTGCCGGGACACGTGCTCGTCGACCTCCTGCGGGGAGAGGCGCCGGTCCTGCGGCACGAGAGCGTCGGCCCCACGATGACCTGGGACACCCACGGCTGGTGGGTCCTGACGATCCCGAGCACGAGGCAGGCGGTCGAGGAGATTCACCTCGCTCCGCGCCCCGAGGACTGGCAGCGGCCGTGGGACCAGCAGCGGATGCGCGTTTACGACGTGCGCGTCACGCAGCAGGGCTACGTGCTCTACCACGCCGAGCTCTCCGACCACGCAGGGGCACCCACGGCGGGACCCCGCGAGGACCCGGACAACCTCGAGCCCCCGATCCCGCCGAGCGGACCCACGTGCGACGCCGAGGTGCCGCGGCGCATCCACGTCGAGGTGCCCGTGCCCGAGGCCGACGTGCGCTTCGTCTACACGCAAATCTCGTGGAACCCGCCGTTGCCCGAGGGCACCTTCGTGCAGCCGGTTCAGCCCGGGATGCGCGTCCAGCGCGTCATCTGCGAGGAGTGATCGCGTCGAGAATCGCGCCCGGCTCGTCGGTGATGATCGTAGCGACGCCGAGCGCGACGAGATCGGCAGCTTCGCGTGCGTCGTTCACGGTCCACACGCCGACGCGCAGCCCGCGGCGCAGGGCGCCCCGGATGACGCGCGAATCCGTCTGAGTCCGCTCCAGGTGCAGGCTCGTGACCAGCGGCGGGCGCACGCGCGCCTGCACCACGTCTGCCCAGCGGCGCTGGCGCGAGTGCACGAGGAGAGCGCGGCGCATGCCGGGCGCGAGCGCCGCCGCCATCGCCAGCAGGAGCGGATCGAACGAAGAGAGGAGCACGTCGGCCCGACTCTCGCGCACGATGCGCACCGTGGCCCGCGCTAGAGACACACGACTCGGGACGTCGTGCTTCATCTCGACGTTCACCGCGACGTCTCGCGCGCGCGCCCACGCGAGCGTCTCGAGGAGCGTCGGCGCGTCGGCCGGCACGTCGGCGGCCGCTCGCGGGGCGTCGTGCAGGACGATGACTCGGTCTTCCCAGGTGCGCACGTCGAGCTCCACGGCGCGGGCGCCCTGGGCGCGCGCGCGGTCGAAGGCGGCGATCGTGTTCTCGCGGGGCCACCCCTCCCCTCGCCCGCCGCGGTGGCCCACGACGAGCGGCGCCGTGTCCCACGCCGTCACCTACGACGCGAGCTCCTCTGCGATGCTGCGCACGAGCTCCTTCGCCTTCTCCACCTGGTCGGCCGGCAAGGAGATGGCGCCGACGACCGGATGCCCGCCGCCTCCGTACCGCTCGCAGATGGCCGCGATGTTGTGCGTGCGCGGCAGCGGCGACCACGGGTTGTAGCCGATGCTGATCTTGCACTTGCTCTTCGAGCGGCTGAGGATCACCGAGTATGCGCTCTCCGGGTAGAGCGCGTACGTGACGAACTTGCCGGCGACCTCGATGAACTGGTCGCTCACGTCGACGACGACGACAGGCCCCGTCACCCTGGCGCGCTCGCCGACGAGCTTCACGAACGCCTCGTGCGCCTTGCCGAGAGGCTCGTACGCCTGCGCGATGTCCGCCGAACGCGCGACCTCCGAGAGCGGCCGCTCGAGCAGGCGCGGGACCATCTTGCCCAGGAACGCGTCGTCCCCCAGGTTCTCGACGACTGTCATGAGGCGCAGCTCGGGCTCGGCCCGCTCGACGGCCATCTTGGCGCTCGGGAACGCGGCGCTGTCGATCATGTCTGCCCAGCGGACCAGCTCCGCCGTGGGCGCAGGGTCTAGGCCGAAACGATCGCGGCCCACGTCGGCGATGAGCTTCGTGGCGCTGCTGTAGGCGCCGTCGTGGAAGAAGCGGCGCTCGCCGGCTGCCTCGGTCTCGGCCGCGCGCTTCTCGAAATACGCTCGGTCCTCCGCGGTGACGAAGGCGCTCACGTGGTGATCGAAGTACCAGGCGATCTGCGGCAGAGCGCTGAAGCGGAAATCGAGGATCGCGTTGACGTCGCCGCTCAGCACCTTCGGGTCGACGCCGTTCTGCCCGGGGCCGTAGCCGGCACCGTGATAGGCGAAGGTCCCGCCGTCGGCGCCGAAGCGCTGGCGGTAGAGGCGCGTGAACATGACGGCGGAGCACAGCCCGTCGAAACAGTGGCCGTGGGTGGCGACGACGACGCGAGGCACGGCTGGGCGGATTAGCATGGGTGTGTGCGGATTCACCACGTCGCTCTGCGCACGCGGGACCTCCCGCGGCTCGAGCAGTTCTACGCGAGCGTCCTCGGGCTCCGGGTGGTGCGTCGCGACGAGGCGCGAGGCAGCGTCTGGCTTGCGCTCGGCGCCAGCGGCACGGTGCTCATGCTCGAGCGTGCCGGCACGGACGAGCCGGAGGTGCCGGCCGGCACGATGGATCTCGTCGCCTTCGCCGTCGACGACAAGGAGACGTGGCGCGGCCGGGTCGCGGTGGAAGCCGAGACCGAGCACACGCTCTACTTCCGCGATCCGGACGGACGCCGGGTCGCCGTCAGCAGCTACGCGTTCCGGTGAGGCACGTGCACGCCGCGCTCGCGCGCGAAGGCGACGGCGTCGTCGTAGCCCGCGTCGGCGTGGCGGATGACGCCCATGCCCGGGTCCGACGTCAGCACGCGCTCGAGGCGTTTGGCCGCATCCGGCGTTCCGTCGGCGACGACGACCATGCCGGCGTGCAGGCTCATGCCCATGCCGACGCCGCCTCCGTGATGGAAGCTGACCCAGCTCGCGCCGGCTGCCGTGTTGACGAGCGCGTTGAGCAGCGCCCAGTCGGCGATGGCGTCCGATCCGTCCTTCATGCTCTCGGTCTCGCGGTTGGGTGAAGCGACGCTCCCGCAATCGAGGTGATCTCGCCCGATGACGATGGGCGCCTTGACCTTGCCGCTGCGCACCAGCTCGTTGAAAGCGAGGCCTACCTTCGCGCGGTCCCCGTACCCGAGCCAGCAGATGCGCGACGGCAGCCCCTGGAACTTCACGCGCTCGCGCGCGAGCGTGATCCAGCGCCGCAGGTCGGCGTCGTTGGGAACCGCCGCCAGGACCGCTTCGTCGGTCGCCGCGATGTCGGCGGGATCGCCGCTGAGCGCGACCCACCGGAATGGCCCCTTGCCCACGCAGAAGAGCGGCCGGATGTACGCCGGTACGAAGCCCGGGATGTCGAATGCGTCTTCGCACCCGGCTTCCTTCGCGCAGGCGCGGATGTTGTTGCCGTAGTCGAACACCTCGGCGCCGCGCTCCTTCATCCAGAGCATCGCCGTGACCTCCTCGGCCATGCTCGCCTTGGCGCGCTCGACGTATCCCGCGGGGTCCTCGGCGCGAAGATCGGCGGCTTCCTGCAGCGAGAGGCCGAGCGGGATGTATCCGTTGAGCGGATCGTGCGCCGCGGTCTGCTCGGTCACGAGGTCGGGCACGATCTTGCGACGCACGAGCTCGGGGAACACCTCTGCGGCGTTCGCGCACATGGCGATGCTCACCGGGCGACCCTCGCTGCGCGCCGTCTCGAGGCGCGCGAGGGCGGCGTCGAGGTCGTCGATGCGCACGTCGACGTAACGCGTGGCGAGGCGCTTCTCGATGCGCGACGGATCGACCTCGATCGCGAGACAGCTGATCCCCGCCATGGTCGCCGCCAGGGGCTGCGCGCCGCCCATCCCGCCGAGGCCGGCGGTGAGCACCCACGGCTGCGGGTCACGCTTGGTCCTCTCGGCGTACACCTTGCGCGCCGCGACGAACGTCTCGTAGGTCCCCTGCAGGATCCCCTGCGTGCCGATGTAGATCCAGGAGCCGGCCGTCATCTGCCCGAACATCGTGAGCCCCATCGCCTCGAGGCGCCGGAACTCGTCCCACGTCGCCCACTTGGGCACCAGGTTCGAATTGGCGATGAGCACGCGCGGCGCATCCGGGTGCGTGCGGAACTTGCCCACGGCCTTGCCCGACTGCACGAGGAGCGTCTCGTCGCCTCCGAGCGCGCGAAGCTCGCGCACGATGACGTCGAAGCACTCCCAGTTGCGGGCGGCCTTGCCGGTGCCGCCGTACACGACGAGGTCCTGGGGGCGCTCGGCGACCTCCGGGTCCAGGTTGTTGTGGAGCATGCGGAGCGCCGCCTCCTGGATCCAGCCCTTGCAGGAGAGCTCGGCGCCGCGCGGAGCGTGAAGCACTCGGGGCGACGACATGCGCCCTGGCGTAGCACAGAGCCGATGACTCAGCGCTTCCAGAGAAAGAGCGCGATGCCGCCGGCGAGGAGGACGATGGCCACGAGAAACGCGAGCACCCGCAGGTCGTTGCGGCGCGGGCGCGCGCGCGACTCCGGTGCGCGGTCGTGAAGCGACTCGCGCACGACGGAGGTATCGGGCTGCTGCTCGCGCGAGTCCCGGGGCTCTCGCTCTTTCCGCGGCGGCCGCTGGCTCTTCTGCTTCTGCTTCTGCTTCGACCGCGCCATCGAGGCGCGGGCCTTGCGACGCTCGGCCTTCTCGGCTGCCTTCGCGCGAAGCCTCTCTTTCCTCGCGGCGGCGCGGGCGGTGCGCGCCTCGCGCTCCTCCGGCGTCAAGCCACGCCACTCGCGTTCGCGCTCCTCGGGGGTCATCGCGGCTTCGGCCGCGTCCCATCCCGCGTCGAGATCCTCTTCTTGTTCCTCGTCGTCCCAGCCGGCGTCGATGTCGTCGACGGCAGAGTCGAGGGCTTCTCCGTTCTTGGTAGGCACGTGCGGCTCTCGCCACATCGTACCGAAAACCGTCGCTCAGCGTCCGGGGCCGAGGAGGAACGCGAGCGTGCCGGGGAGACGCTGGGCCCAGTAGATCTCGCTGTGCTGTCCGCCCGCTTGCACGAGGTAATCGAGCGTCGGACCCTGCACGTAGCCGAGGGCCTTGTACGCCGCGTCGAGGCTGGCCGTGTCGGTCACGTCGTCGTTCCCGGTACCGGAGTCGCCGCTGTCCACGTACACGCGGATGGGCCGCGGCGATGCCGGCGTCATCCCCACGTCGGTGACGATCCAGTCGCTGTCCCACCAGGTGGAGGGCGAGAGGGCGCCGACCAGACCGAACACGTCGGCGTGCTTCACCCCGGCGTAGGCCGTGATGAGGCCCCCGAGCGAAGAGCCGACCATCGAGGTATGCGCGCGGTCCGGAAGCGTGCGCATCGTGGAGTCGATCTGGGGCTTGAGCTCCTGGATGATCATCTGCAGGTACTGCTCGCCGTTACCGCCGGGAGGGCTCTGCGTCGTATCGGGCACCGGTGTGTACTCGGACATCCGGTCGGCGGTGTTGTCGATGCCGATGACGATCGCCTCGGCGATCGATCCGTCCGTCGCGGCCGCGTCCATCGTCTGCTGCACCTGCCAGGTGTTGCCCGCGAAGGAGGCGCTCGGGTCGAAGAGGTTCTGCCCGTCGTGCATGTAGAGGACGGGCATCGACGCGAGCGAGTTCTCGATGTACGTCGGCGGCTCGTAGACGTAGATGCCGCGCGTGTTGCCCAGGATCTTCGACGTGAACTGGAAGGCGAGCGACCAGGTGCCGGCGACCTGCGTGAATCGTGGGTACACGTCCACGGTGGCGCCCGGGCTCGCGTTGTAGTTCGGGCCGAGCGACCAGGTGGTGTCGTCGAGGAGCGGCTTGAACTGGAAGGGGGCCGTGATCGCCGTCGTCGAGATCGTCCACGTGCCGTTCGGGCCCGCGGTCATCTTGGCGCCGGCGTTCCACGACCAGGGCGCCGCGGAGGCGCGAAGGGTGATCGTGTGCGTCCCGGCCGGGTAGTGCACGCGCAGCGTGGTGACCGGAGGGCCGGCCGACGGCGCGTCGCCGCCTGCGTCGGCGCCGGAACCTCCACCGGCATCGGGGTGCGGGGCGCCGTCGGTCGTTCCGCCGTCGACGGCCGGCGGTGATCCGCCATCGGGCGATCCGGGCGGGCTCCCGTGCTCCGCGTTCGACTCGGATCCCGATGCGGAAGAGCACCCGGCGAGCGCGATCAGCAGCAACACCGGCTGGCAGGGTCGCTCGAGCATGGGTCGGTGCGCACCGTGGAGCGAGGGACGTCCGCGGTCAACCCATTTCGTCACTCTGACTAGAGCTACATGCGACCGGGGCGCAATCCTCCAGTCACTGGCCGACCGGCTGCGGCATGCCCTGAGGAGGCTGGCTCGGCGGGACCTCGTAGGGCGTGTCGCACCGGCATACCTGGCAGCCACGGGCCGGGTCGGTCGTGCAGACGGTGCCCGACATGCAAGCAGGCGCCGGCGAACCGGGGCACCGGTTGTCGACCTTCGCCTCGACGCAGCCGAGCGCCGGCAGGAGGCACCCGATCACCAGCAGACGCGCGATTCGCATGATGCCAGCATGCTAGCGGGTCGGCCGGCGCGGCGGTGCCGGCGGCGTCGGCGCTGGCGGCGTCGCTCCCAGCGTGGGCGTCCCGGGTGGAGCGGTGACGTCGGCGTTGCCGCTCTTCACGATCTGTCCGACGACCGACGAGCTCCCGAGCATGCGAACGTGTGCGTTGCCCCCGGCGACCACCGCCTGGGGAGCCTCGATGCGGGAGTCGAACAGGTCCACCTCGGCGTTTCCTCCGGCGACGACGCCGATGGGTCCCTTGACCGAGCAGCGCGTGCACTTCACGTGGCAGTTGCCGCCCGCGTTGATGCCGGCGCCGGACGCATACGTGACGGTGACACCGGTCGCCTCCACCGAGTCGTTGCCCCCGCAGACGAGAGGCTCGCTTCCGTTCCATCCGCCTGCGACGAGACCGCCGGTCCGCAGGCCGCTGTACACGAAGAAGCCGACGACCCCGAATATGACCAGCGGGACGAGCGCCGACACGACCCCGCACCCGGCGGCAGTCCTTCGCACGGGCATCGCGATCGACCGGGGTGACGGCTCTCCCGGAGCGATCACGATGATCGGTTGCACGGGCTGAGGAGGCGGCGTGGGCGCGGTGCCCGCGAGCGGGAAGCTCTGCTTGCAGTACGTGCAGGTGGCGACGGTCTGCCCGGGATACACGTGCGCGGGCGCGCCGCAGTTGGGGCAGTTCCAGGGGGTCATGGCCGCTCGCGACCCGATGATACCGGCTTCCGTCAGTGAGCACCGCCGTCGGACGCGTTCTCCTTGCGGGGATCGCAGTCATAGATGCCCTTTTCGCTGGTCCAGGTGGCGCAGGGGTCCAGGTGTCCCGAGGGTGCGGTCCACGCCGGGATCTCGGGTGATGCGACGACCCGCACGCACTTGCCGTGCTCGGAGAGCGCATCGGGCGGGCAATTGGACGGCGGTGCAGCCGACGGCACCACCTCCACGACCTCGTCGTCGATGGCCGGAATGACGACGACGGGCGCCGCCACGGGGGCCTGGACGACGTCGGGGGTGGCCCCGCCACACGACGCGAGCGCCAGGGTGAGCCCGGTGATTGCGCTGCGCACGGCTCTTCGACGCACGAGCAGCCGATTCCTTGGGCGGTGTGCGTCAGCGGATCCCGACCCGCGACGCGAGCTCGTCGCGCCTCCAGCGCAGCAGCTGGGCGTGCATCTCGGCGATCGACGGCGCGCCGGGCACGTTGTTCCGCGGCGTCGCATACTCCAGTCGCTCGGAGTCGTCCGTCGACACGAGCGCCGCGCGAGCGACGCGCTCCTCCGAGCACACATCGTCCACGAACGCGTCGATGGTGTCGTCGGCGAGGATCAGATCGTCCAGGTCGGACGCGGTGCGCGGGTGCGCCACGAGGGGCGCGAGCGACGAGACGAGCATGCCCTGCTCGCCGCGCACGAAGAACGCACCGTGAGGGAAGACCGCACGCGCCGTGGCCATCTGGCTCGCGATGTCGAGCAGCGTCGTGTGATGCAGCTGGATCCATTGCGAGAGCACGCCGCCCTCCTGCAGCCGGCGCGCGGCCGTAGCGTAGAACTCGCGGTTGTAGAGGTTCGCCGCTCCCGCGAACCAGATGCTCGTCAGCTCGATCGTCACGAGGTCGAAGCGGTCCTGCCCGACGGCCAGGAGGTTGCGGCCATCCTGCTGCAGCAGCACGACGCGCGGGTCGTCGAGCACCCCCCGGTTGACGGTGCCGAAGAACGAGCGCGCGGCCTGCGAGATGCCCGGCGAGAGCTCGGCGACGTCGATGCGGGCGAAGGGGTACTCGGCGAGGGCGGCGAGCGTCGTGCCCGTCCCGAGGCCCACGACGAGGGCGTGCCCGTAGCGCGACACGAACATCGCGGGCACGTCGGCGAAGCCGCGCTGCGCTTGCATCTGCGGTCCGTCGTCGCCCTGGTACTTGCCGTTCGTCCAGAGCGTGTGACGTCCTGCCGCCTCGGTGACCGTCACGACTCCTCCGTGCACGTCCTCGTGCACCCACACGACGCGCCCCTGCTCGGGTTGCGGAGCGAAGTACACGTTGGCGCCGCTCGCGAGACGGGCGAGGTCCCAGCGCGGAGCGACGAGGAGCGCGACGGCCGTCGCCGCCGCGACGAGGATCACGGTCCGCGACCGCGCCGCCCCCACGACGAGCGCTGCCGCGGCGTAGGCGAGTGCAATCGTGGCGCACGCGTGCTGTGATCCCAGCGCGGGCAGGAGCGCGTATCCCCCGACCACGGAGCCCGACACGGAGGCCACGGTGTTCACCGCGGTGACCCGGCCGGTCTGCGCGCCACGATCGGACCGCGAGGCGAGCGACGACAGCACCAGCGGGAACGTGGTGCCCATGCACGTCGCGGGGATGCCGATGGCCATCGCCGCGACCGCCGCGCGAGCAGCCTCGCGTCCCGCCCACGTGGACACGGATGGACCGAGCGCCACGAACACGTCCGGCAGGCGATCCCACACCGGCAGCGTGACGGCCAGCGCGAGCCCCGAGAGCGCGAGGCTCGCGGAGAGCGCTCCATCGCCGAAGCGCCGCTCGAGCACACGCGACAAGCTCGCTCCCGCCGCGAGAGCCACGAGGAAGACGGCGAGCACCAGGCCGAATACGTAGACGCTCGTGCCGTCCACGAGCGCGAGCAGGTGCACGAAGACGACCTCTCCGGCAAACACGAGGAAGCCGGAGGCTGCGGCTGCGACGAGGAACGAAGCCGGGAGCCGCTGCGTCCCCGAGATCCGGGGCACCTCCTCGGCAGACGTCGACGCGCCCGCGGTCTCCTCGGTACGCGAGAGCAGGATCGCGGCGAGGCCGATGGCGACGCTCACGCACGCTCCCGCACGCAGGCTCGCGGCGAGACCGAGTGCGGGGATGATGACGTACGCGCCGAGCAGCGACCCGATCGCTCCGCCCGCCGTGTTCGCGCCGTAGAGCAGGGCAACCCTGGATGCCGCCACGCGCGCCACGAGCGGAAGCGTCGCTCCCATCGCGAGCGTCGGGAGCAGGACGACCGCGCCCGCCAGGCCTCCACGCAGCACCTCGAGGAACGCCACGGACGAGGCGCCCGATGCCACGCCGGCGTAGAGGTGCGTGACTCCCGTGAAGAGCCACGGAGCCACGGCGCACGCGAGGCCCACCAGGATCTCGAGCGCGGCGTAAGCACGCAGTGGACGCCTGATGCGCGCGTCCCACCGGGCGACGAGCGCTGCACCCAGCGCCAGGCCCGCCATGAACGCCACCAGCACGGCGCTCGATGCGTGCGCCGTCGCACCGAAGGCGAGCGACAGGTACTTGAAGAAGATGACCTCGTCGAGCAGGCCCACGGCGCCGGACGCGAGATACAGCGCGGCGAGCGCCCAGGGCAGACGAGGCTCCCGTTTCACGCGAAGGAGCTTACGGCTTTCGCCGGCCGGCCGGGCAGGTCAGTTGCGGCCGTCGGCGCGGGCCACCACGTCGCCGGCCGTCTCGGGCCAGAAGCCCGGACCCGGGCCGCGCGACGAGACGAGCGCGCGCTCGAACTCCTCCATCGTGCCGCCCATGCGAATCAGCGCGTCGCGATCGGCGAGCGTCTCGAGCATCGGCATGAGCCCCACCTCGTCGCCCTCGACGTGACACTCGAAGACCGAGTCGAGGCGGGCGATCGCGATCCCGAAGCTCGTTTCCTCGTCGATGCCGCCGATGACACCGAGCAGCGAATCGAGCGCCCGCTCGATCTCGAGCGACAGCCCGCGCACACCGAGCAGCTGCTCGGCATATGGATAGAGGACGAGCTGCTCGACCGTCGCGTGTGCCACGAGCTCCTCCGCGAGCTGCACGACGCGTGGCCGGCGGCAACGACCGTCGACCTGGAGCGTCGCGATGCGCCCCTCGATGCTGCGATGGCGGCGGCGCAGGATATCCGTGATGGGGGCGGCGCAAACCATGCGGGTGCTCGTGCACCCCCCGGCTTGCATCCGGCGTTCCGCGCCGTGCTCGAGGTCAGCGGACGTGCACCGGGAGAGCGCGGGACCAGACGCCCCCGAGCACGTCGTACGCACGCACGAGCACCACCCGTCGACCCGTGCGCTCGTAATCGTGCGCACAGGTGAGCGGCAGCGGCCGGGCTCCGAGGCGCGTCAGCCACGAGCCACTCCGGAGCGAGCCCCCACGGTGCTCCCAGTCGACGCACCAGCCGTCGAGCCACTGCGACCAGTGCTCCACGCTCGCCGCCGCGCCCGAGCCGCGCGCGTGCGCTGGCGTCGTGAACGACGTGATCTCCACGTGGCAACGTCGACCATCGAGGCGCGCCCGCGCACGGAGCGCCCCTGCCGCGCGCCCGCCGTCCACCTCGAGCACGAAAGGCCGCGAGTTTCGCAGCGCGAGCAGGCGTCTGCGCGTGGCGTGCACGGCCACCGGCGACGCGTCGCACGCGATCCACCGGCGCCCGAGCTTCTCGGCGACGACCGCCGTCGTCCCCGACCCGGTGAAGGCATCGAGCACCAGGTCACCCGGTTCGCTCGACGCAGCGACGATGCGCGCCACGAGCGCCTCGTTCTTCTGCGTCGGGTAACCCACCTTCTCGCCCGAAAAGGACATGATCTGGATGCTGTCGAGGCGGTCGGCCTCGCTCGCGTTCCACACGTCGTCGATGGGGTGGCCCTTGCCGCGCGGTGGAGATCCGTCACGGCGCACGTAGCCCGGCGGGTACGGCACGTAGGCCTTGCGGAACGTGCGAGGGCGACCGCCCTTTGCGTAGAAGAGGATCGTGTCATGGTTGCGGATCCAGCCGCGCGCCTGCGACTTGAATCCGCTCACCCAGCCGATGCGCCACACGATCTCGCGCTGGAACGCGGCCGCGCCGAAGATCTCGTCGAGCACGACCTTCGCGTAGTGCGCCACGTGCGCGTCCAGGTGCACGTAGAGGCTCCCGCCGTCGGCGAGGAGCCGGCGCAGCAGGGACGCGGTGTCGGCGAACATCGCCAGCCACGCGTCGAGGTCGCCCGCGTCCGTGTAGGCAGGCACCGCGACGCGCGCCTCCTTGGGTGCTCCCGGAATGGAGGCCAGGTAGTCGAAGGAGCCGCCGGTGCCGTACGGCGGGTCCACGTACACGAGCGCCACGCGCCCCTCGAGCTGCGGCAGCATGCTCGAGAGCACGCGCCGGGCATCACCCAGGACGAGCCGGTTGCGCCACACGCCGCTCTCGCCCGCGTCGCCGTGGATCTCCTCGACCCGCAGCGACGCACGAGGCGAGGCGCGAGCCGCTCCCTTGCGCTTGCCCTTCCAGAGAAGCTCCGGCACGCGCCGTAGCTTATTACTTGCCGATGTACGAGCCGAGGTCGCGCTCTTCGCTGACCGCGCGGAGCTTCTTCAGGGCGGCCGCCTCGATCTGACGCACGCGCTCGCGCGACAGGTTGAAGGACTTGCCGACCTCCTCGAGCGTCTGCCCGGGCCCGCCGTCCATGCCGAACCGCAGCTTGAGGAGCTGCTGCTCGCGCGGGGTGAGCAGGTCGAGCAGGGCGCGCGTCTGCTTCTGCATGCGCTCCGTCGCGATCTGCTCGTCGGGCGCCGGCGCCCGCGTGTCGGCGACGAGGTCGCCGAGCTGCCCGCCGTCACCGTCGTCACCCAGGGGCGCCTCGAGGCGGAGCGGCTCGCGCACCAGGCCACGGATGGCCTTCACCTTGTCGATCGGGAGCCCGCTCTCCTTGGCCAGACGCTCGTCGCTCGGCTCGCGGATGCCCTGCTGGAGCAGCGTGCGACGCACGCGCTCGAGCTTGTGACGGCTCTCGAGGAGGTGCACCGGGACGCGGATCGTCTTGCTCTGGTCGGCGATGGCGCGCGCCATGGCCTGGCGCACCCACCACGCGGCGTAGGTCGAGAAGCGGTGGCCACGCCGCCAGTCGAACTTCTCGACGGCGCGGATGAGGCCGAGCTGACCTTCCTGCACGAGATCGTGCATGTCGAGGCCCTGGCCCACGAAGCGGCGCGCGTAGGTCACCACGAGGCCGAAGTTGGCCCCGACGAACTCGTGCTGCGCGCGCGAGGACGCGTTCATGCCCCGGACGAAGCCGCGGCGCGCCCGGTCGTCTGCACCCTTGCTGCGGGCCTCGCGCGCCAGGCGCGTGAGGGTCGTGCGCTCGAAGCGCGCCTCGGCGAGCTCCATGGCCACCCGCTCGCGGCGACGCCGACGACGCTCACGGGTCCGCTCGTCGCGCGTGACCTTCAGGCCGATGGCGGCCGAGGTGGCCGCACGCTCGAGCAGCTTGGCGAGCTTCTCCGAGCCGGCGTCGGCATCGGCGCCTTCCTCGGCGTTGCGCAGGAGCTCGGACGGCAGAGCACGCCCGTTACGGACCTCGTCCGCCAGGGAGCGGAGGGGACCGGCGACCGACGGCGACCCCAGCAGCGCATAGAGCGCATCTCGCTCACCCGTTTCGATGCGGCGCGAAAGTTCCACCTCTTCCTCGTGCGTGAGCACGCGGCGTCGAGGCGGACGCACGGGCAAATGGCTGGCGGCAGGCGTCCGGTCGTTGGCGGGAGCACCAGGGGGAGCGCTGAGTGTCTCGAGCCCGAGCAATTCCTGGCTGTCGAGATCCTCTCGCTTCGGGGCGAGGGCGGAGTTGGGAAGGTTCACGTTTTTCTTGCTTTAGGATGCCGAGCCGGGGGGTAGGGTCGCGCGGGACTTGGGGCAACAGGCCCCTGGGTCCCAGGTGCCTTCCCGCGGAGGGTGTACGTTAAGCACGCAGGGGCGTTTCGCCATGCCCCACGTTCGAGACTTTTTCAAGTCTCAACACGCAAGAACGGACCCGGCAGGCAATAAATATCGCTGGGTTACACGATTGCGCCCTGAACGATTCAGCGCCGCGTCACGACCATGTGAGCGTGCCCGTCCTTGTCCGGGTACCCGTAGCGGAAGGGCAGGTCACGGCTGGGCTGGGAAGCGAAGAGCTTCCTGAGGTCGTCGGAGTCGCGCTTGTCCGGGTCGCCGAAGGGCGACGGCCCGTCGAACGTGCCGTAGGTGTCCTGCGTGAAGCCGGCAGGACCGGCGACGCGCGGCGGCAGGCCGGTCGAGTCCGAGATCATCCAGTCCGTGTGGTCGACCAGCCAGCCTCGGATGACCGAGAAGTGGTCGTTCCAGAGGAGGTGCGTCGCCGCCTTGGTCATCGCCGCGACCTTCGCGCCGCGCGCCATCAAGTAGGCCTGCAGACTGGGATCGAGCTTCTGGTGGGCGTCGTCGAGGTTGAAGCTGACGTGACGGAGCACCTGCACGGGCGCGTCCGCCGACCCCGCCCGCCGGAAGCGCAGCTCCATGTTGGCGAAGAGCGCGTGACGGTCCCCAGTCTTCTTGGCCGCGTCGATGTCGGCCTGCGTGACGTACGCGACCGACCCGTCGGGCTTCAGCCGGAAGTAGCGCAGGCTCACCGGCTCCTCGCCGTGCACGACGAGAGCGGCGAGGTCGAAGAGGATCTCGCCGGGCAGCTCGGTCTTCGACTCCTTCTCGAGGTTGTCGGTGCGCGAGTGCGCCTTCTCGAACAGGCGTTCGAGGTGGGACCGGTGCACCGCCAGCTCGTGTCCGAGGAAGTCCGCGGCGAGCTTGTCGATGGGCCTCACGTCGCCGGCAGGCTCGAGCGAGATCGTCGTGATCTCGCTCGCGTCCGGGAACGTCGCCAGCGCGCTCACGAGGTCACCCCCACCGAAGGGGTACACGACGACTCCCGGCAGCTGCTTCGGCCGCAGCGCCGCGATGAAGGGCTCCGCGACCTCCACCCAGCTCTTTCGATAATCGGAGTACGCGCGAGAGAGCTCGTCGCAGTGCTTCGCCACGATGTTCGCGTCGAACCTCGCCGGCACGTCCCCCGACGCACCGCACGCCGCCACGCGATAGAGCACCTTCGCCTGCGAGACGAAGTCGGCCCCTTCGAGGGGAGGAGCCGCCGCCGCACTCGCACTCGGGGTCGCGGTCGGGGTCGGGGTCGCGTTCGCGGTCGGGGTCGGGGTCGGGGTCGGGGTCGCGGTCGCGGTCGCGGTCGGGGTCGCGGTCGTGGACGCGGTCGCCATCGCCGTCGCGGTCGCCCCGGACGACGCCGACGTCGTCTCCGGCGCTCGCGCGCACCCCGCTCCGACGGCCCCCATGGCCAGCGCCACGATCCACCCACTCCTCATCGAGCCTTCTCCTTGCGGCGCTCCCACATGGTGAACGCAACGTAGGCCGGAATCCCGGTCGCGACGACCGCCACCGCACCGAGCACCGGCCGCGCGCCGCTCGCCAGGACGTTCCACAGCACCCATCCGTTCGCGACGATGAATGCGAGCGGGACGACCGGGTACCCCGGCACCCGGAACGGCCGCGCCGCCTCCGGCCTGCGCATCCGCAGCACCAGCACCGCGCCCACCGTCAGCGTCGAGAACGCCAGCATCGCCGACGTCGCGAAGCTGAGGAGCTCCTCGAACCGTCCGCTCAGCAGCTCGACCAGCGCGATGACCGCCTGCGCCACGAGCGCGATCGCCGGCACCCGCTCGTTTCCGTGCACCTTTCCCAGCGGCGCGAAGAAGACGCCGTCGTCGGCCATCGCCCGGTAGATGCGGGGCCCGACGAGCACCGAGGCCTGCATCGACGAGAGCACGCACAGGGCCACGAGCGGCATCAGCATCCCGGTGGCCGCGCTTCCTCCGAGCGCCATCGCCGCGGCGCGCGCAGGCTCCTCGGTCGCAGCGAGGTCCGCCATCGACAGCCCTCGCAGGAACACCGCGTTCACGGCGACGTAGAGCGCCACGCAGAGCCCCGTGCCGAGAGCGAGCGCCTTCCCGAGCGAGCGCGCCGGATCGCGCATCTCGCCGGTGACGTACGTCGCGGCATTCCAGCCGCTGTACGCGAAGAAGACCGGGATGAGCGCCGACGCGATCCCTCCCGCCGTGTCCCCGTGCACCAAGAACGGCGTGAGCCCTCCGCTCCCCGCGTGGGGCACGAGCGCACCGAGCGCGAGCAGGCCGGCGAACGCGAGCAGCTTGGCGCCCGAGAGCACGTTCTGCGTCCACTTGCCGGGGCGCAGCCCCACCACGTTCACGGCCGTGAGCGCGGCGATCGCGGCCGCTCCGAGCGCCACCTCCGCCGTGCGGCCCGACACGCCGAGCATCGACGCCATGGTCGCCCCGAAGCCTGCCGCGAGCGCGGCGATCGATCCGGGGAACGCCACCCAGAAGGCCGTCCAACCGCTCAGGAAGCCGAGGGGCGGACCGTACGCCTCGCGCAGGTAGACGTACTCGCCGCCCGACCGCGGGTAGAGCCCTCCGAGCTCGCCGTTGCTGAGCGCTCCCGCGAGGGCGATGGCGCCGCCCAGCAGCCACGTGCCGAGGAACGCGGCGGGCGACGTCACCTGCCGCGCCACGGCGTGGCTCACGAGGAAGATGCCGGCGCCGACGATGCTGCCGACGACGATGAGCGACGCGTCGAGGACACCCAGACGGCCCTCGCCGGGCAGGCTGCCGCTACCGGGCTGCTCCTGCATGCGAGAGCCGTCCTTACCAAGCCCGGCTCGTCAGTGCGAGCGGGACCGCTCGGCGAAGCGACGCACGACCACCGGGGCGGCGAAGGTGAGCAGCAGCACGCCGGCGACGGCGAGATCGATGGCGCGTCCGACGGCGACCTGGTCGCGCAGCACGCCGAAGGCGAACCCCACGCCCACGAGAGCGCCGACCTCCACGACGCCCGCGAGCACGTCGATCGCGAGGAAGCGCGCGAAGGGCACGCGTGACGCGCCCACGGCGAAGTACACGAAGCCGCGGAGGCCCACGAGGAAGCGCGCGAGGACGATGGCCCTGCCGCTGCTGCGGTGCACGAGATCCTCGCCCCACGCGCGCCAGTGCTCCGGCAGCATGCGGGTGCCGAGGCGCGTGCGCAGGATGCGGGCGAGGAGGAGCCGCCCCGTCCAGTAACTCGCGACGTCACCGATGACGCAGGCGAGCAGACCCGCCGCCGCCGCACCGACCAGGGTCACGCTGCCGAGGCGCGCCGCGTATCCCGCGCCGAGCAGCGTGGCTTCTTCCGGGATCGGAAGCACCGCGGTGCTCAGGGTGGCGAGGAAGATGGCCGCGTAGAGGCGCAAGATTGGGTAATCTCCGGAGTCTGTCCTGGGAGGATCGCATGCCCACGAGTCGTCATGCGTGGCTGCTCGTCGCCCTGATCGGGTGTTCGTCGTCGAGCGCCGGGACGAACAGCGCTCCGCAGGGTAGCGGCGACGGTTCTGCGGCGGACGCGCAAGGAGACGGGGGCACGGAGGACGCCGAGGTGGACTCGGGCGTCGACGGCGCCGCGCACGACGCCACGGGGGACGGCGTCGGGATCGTGCTGCCCGAGGGGTCGGCCGATGGTTCCGGCGCGAGGGATGCGACCACCGACGGCGCCGGGGACTCCTCGATCACGGAGGATGCCGGCCCGCACGCTCCTCTCCCGTCGGTCACGCTGCACGGCTCGGGCGTCATGACCAACATCAAGCTCGTGAGCCTCGTCGCGTCCAACGACACGAACGGGACCACGCTGCTCTCCTTCGGCGACGCCCTCGTCGCAAGCCAGTGGTGGAAGACCGTGAGCGCACCCTACGGCGCGGGGCCCTTCGCGTCGCACACGAAGCTCACCGGCGCCGCGCTCACGAGCAACGTGACGATCGACCAGATCGAGACGTTCATCACGACGACGCTGACCGCGCAGAGCCAGCCATCGCCGGACGGCAGCACCCTCTACATGGTGTACCTGCCGCAGAACGTGTGGGTCATCGACCCGACGAACAACCAGCCGAACACCGACTGCGACCTCTACGGGGGCTTCCACTACTACGACGTGAACGACACGAGCTTCATCTGGGCCATCTCCCAGCAGTGCCCGATGGGCGGAGGGATCCCCGGCCTGACGACGCCCCTGCAGGCCGCGACGATGGTCGCGAGCCACGAGATCCTCGAGGCGGCGACCGACGTGCACGGGACCGACGGGTGGAACCTCGACTGCGGCAACGACGACCCGCCCAACTGCACGCCCTGGTACTACGTGCCCGCCGCGCCCGGGGAGGTCGGCGATCTCTGCGCCTGGACCGTGACGAACGAGGCGGGCTTCGTGTTCACGCGCGTGTGGTCCAACGCGGCTGCCGCCGCCGGAGGCGACCCGTGCGTGCCGGCCGCGGCCGCGCCCTACGTGAGCGCCGGCACCGCGCAGAGCTGGTACAGCATCGCCGCCGGGCAGACGCTGCAGGTCCCGGTGACCGGCTGGGCGCCGAGCGCCGCGCCCACCTGGCAGATCTACAGCTACGCCGGGTACGACCCGAAGAGCGAGTTCACCATCGCGCCGAACGCCTTCGAGTCGCTCGGCGTCGGCAGCACCACGACGTTCTCGGTGAGCGCCCCCTCGACGGCCGCGTCCGGCGACTTCGTCGTGGTCGACGTCGCCAGCTACACGTCGAGCGAGATCCACCCGTGGGCGGTCGGCTTCTACGTGCCGTGACGCTCGACGCGCGGCCCGCCGCGCTCACTCAGGGTGAAGCGCAGGAACCGCGCGTCGCAGCTCTCGCACCGGAAGGGCAGCACACCGAACCAGGAATAGACGCGCTCGATCCCCCGTCTCGCCGAGCGCCGAGTCGTTCCACTCTCGCAGCGCGGACACCGGATCATGCCCTTCGAGATAGCACGTATGGTCGAGTCCGCCCGTGACGTTCGCGCATGGGGTCGGTGAAGAATTCCCCTTCGTAGCTCAGGGGTTGAAGTCTTCCGGTCGCACCGGCGCGTGATCCGCGGGAGGCGCCTGCGGTGCAGGCTGAGCGGTCGCGGCCGTCGGCTTCTTCGCTGCGGCCTTCACGCTCTTGGTCCCCTTCGTGGACTTCGTCGCAGGGGTCGCGTCCGGTGCGGGAGCCGCAGGCGGCGTGCTCTTCGCGGCCTGCGCCTCGGCGACGCCCACGGGCGGCGCGCTCTGCGACGGCGCGACGTGCGGACGCACCTTGGCGGTCGCCGTCATCACCTTGGGATCGGTCTGCTCCGGGATCACGACCGGGTCGAGGCGCTTCCACCCGTTCTTCGCGAAGCCGTCGAGCAGCGCGTCGAGCGTGTCCTCCTCGAAGGAGAGCGAGTCCTTCGTCGAGGAGATGGAGCCGAGCAGGCCGAGCGCGTGGCCGACCCAGTTCTTGGTGCGGCTGACCGTCTCGGTCGTCAGATCGCCCATGCTGATCTTGCCCATGTCGTCCTTGGACAGGCCGTTGAGCGTGATGGCGGGCGTCATGCCGTCGAGCGTGACGTTCGGCTGCAAGCCCTGGAGCGACGGACGCTTGCCCGTCTGCTCCTCGATGATGTCGGCCACGAAGACCGGGACCATCTGCTTGACCGAGTCGAGCATGCTCGTGACGGCGAGCGGGTAGCGCACGGCGGCGGCGCCGTCGGCGATGGTGGCGTCCTCGACGGCCTGCCGGAGGTTGACGAGCGCGTTCGCGACGGCGTCGCGCGCGTCGGAGGGCGTCTTGCCGGCGGCGTCCTTGGCGGCGTCGAGGAACTTCTTCTTCAGCGGATCGACCTCGTCCTCCTTGGCGGACTTCTGCTTCTTGAGGTCGTCGACGTTCTTGTCGTGCGTCTTCTTGTCGGCGTCGCTCACGCCCTTGGCGTCGCGCGCGTCCTTCTCCTGCTCGATCTGCGCGTCGAGCTGGGCGATCTCCTGCTCCTTGGCGGTGATCGCGGCGTACTGGTCGCCCAGGTCCTTGGAGACGATGCCGAGCACGTTGGGCGAGCTGCCGTCGGTGCTCTGCAGGTCACCGAGGGTGCGCAGCCAGACCTCCGCGGCGACGATGCGCGCGTGCGACTGCGCGTAGAGCGGGTCCTGCGTCAGCGCCTTCATGTCGGCGGCGGCGTCCTCGGGCTTGGGGCCGACGTTCTTGAGCCAGTCGGAGTCGGGGCTGGCGGGCGTCGCGTTGAGCAGGCGGTTCACCTGCTTCGACGTGGCGTCGGCCGCGTCGGCGCGCCGGACGACGACGGTCATGGGCGCGGGGTCCTTGAGGGCCCAGGCCACCTTGGGGTTCGCCATGGCGCCGAGCGCCCCGCATCCCGTCATCACCGAGAGAATCCCGAACAGCGCGCAGCCCGTCGCCGCGCGACCCCAGATGGTCGACATGTTCCTTCAGTCCTCCAGCTCGCCCTACCCGACGCGCTGCGCACAAGTACGGTGGCCCTGGATGGATCTTCCCGGGTCGATCGCGAAATGTCGCGACGGGCGCTAGCGAACGTGCGCGATGGAGCGCCCGCGGACCAGGTGCAAGTAGCTGGAATGACGGCAGATTCGGAGGCGATGCCGTGGCACCTGGCGTGCACTGCCGGGCCAGCGTGAGGTATTTGCCGATCCTCTGCGTGTTGTCCCTCGCGGCCGGGTGCGGGCCAAGCGCGGGTGGCGATGGGGTCGGATCAGGCGGGGATGACGCGTCGGAGGAGGGCGGAGGATCGACGTCGGGCGGAGGGTCGTCCGTCGAAGCGGGCGGCGGCGCATCGGTGGACGGCCCGGAGTCCGTGGAGGCTTCTGCCCCCAGGGATGCCGGAGACGCCGGTCACCCTCACGATGCGGCGGCCGAGGCGGCGCCCGCGTGCGGCAAGCACATCACCGTCGTCTTCTCCGTGGGCACCGGGGCGGGGTCGCTCGCGAGCCATGCGAGCGCGTGCTGGAGCGTCGTGGACGCCGACGGCGCCGCGGACAAGCAGTGGCGCAAGTGCAGCACGAGCAACTACGTCGTCGGCAACCCGAGCGCGCCCAACTGGGCGTTCGACGACTCCAATCCGAACGCCCCCCTGAGCCAGGACCAGAGCTTCATCCAGCAGTGCGCGGCGGGATCGACCGGCGAGGGATTCGAGTACCTCGCGTACCGGGGCAGCTGGCGCCTGATGTTCCCCGAAACGCACCTGAAGGCGTTCTTCGCCGAGTGCTACACCGGCGACGATGCCGTCGACGACCTGTGGTCGCAGCCGGGCGTGTACTCGGGCAACTCGCAGCTCGCGAACCACACCGTGTACCCGATGATCAACATCGGCCCGACGACGCCGCCGTCGAACGTCGCCACGGTCGTCGAGAACGGCGCCCTCGCCATGTGCAAGACCGTGAAGGACGGCGGCATGCTCGGCGTCTACGTCGGCACGTGGAACCAGCCGATGCCCTCGAACGACCCGCGCATCCTCGCCCTCGCGAAGGCCGTCGACACCTGCACGAAGTAGCCAGGGATCGTTGCGACTAGCGCTGCTCGACGGCCGGCAGCGTGAACGAGAAGGTGCTCCCTGCGCCGAGCCGGCTCTCCGCCCAGATGTGACCGCCGTGCGCCGCGACGATTCCCTGGGTGATGTACAGACCGAGCCCCGCGCCGCCCTTGCCGTCGTGGTCGCCCTTGAAATAGCGCTCGAAGACCCGGGGCAGCTGGTCCGGCGCGATGCCGGGCCCCTCGTCGACGATCGAGAAAACGACCTCCCCGTGCTTCTGCCGCGCATCGAGGCGGATGGCCTGCCCCGCCCGCGAGAACTTCACTGCGTTTCCCACGAGGTTCGAAAGGGCC
>DATJYG010000070.1:0-6700 GCA_035499695.1 Polyangiaceae bacterium | reverse complement strand
GCACCTTCACGGTGCTCCGGCCCTTTCTTTTGGTTCTACTTGCAGACGTTGCTCTGGCAGGTGAGGCCCTGCTGGCAGTCGGTGTTCTGCGTGCAGCTCTGGCCCGTGAAGTGCGCGCGGTTCCCGGTGAACGTCATGAACGCCGAGTAGCCGTCCTTGTCGCCCGACGTCACGTTCGCCGGGATCTTGTGCGTCGTCGCGTCGGGCGTCAGCTTCGTCACCGACGAACCGGCCGGGACGTCGGGCTGCGTGGGGTTGATGACCTCGAACGTGGGCACGGCGCAGAGGACCGACGTCGTGGAGATGTTGCACCCGCCGACGAGCACATCGAGCAGCGAGTTGCAGTTCGGACCGACCGGCATGCCCATGCCGCAGTACGTGTAGACGGCGGACCCGGGGCACGTCGCCGTGCAGGGGTGCGTCGCCGCCGCCCCGGCCGATGCGACCGACGAGAGCATCGCCGGGATGGGGACGTTCGCGAGCGACTCCGCCGTGATGTTGCCGCAGAGCCCCTGGTTGGCGGCGTTGGCCGTCATGTCCTGGACCACCGTCAGCCCGCTGGCGAGCTTCGAGGGCGGGGGCGCCGGCGCGTCCGGCGCAGGCGTGCCGGCGAGCGTCGCGACGAGGTACGCCGCGCGCACCTCGAGCGGCGAGGGCTGCCCGCCGAGCGACAGCGTGATGGTCACGTCCGCCGGCCCCGCGTTGAGCTGCCGGTTCGCGAGCGTCGTGGGAACGGTGCTGGTCGGGAGACCGCCCGACACGGTCGTCTGGTCGGCGAGGAACCACCAGTCGATGGGGCTGTTGTCCGGCCACGTGCCCTTGGCGGGATCGAGCGACCCGTTGAGCACGCCCAGCGTGAGGCCGCTGCTCTCCGACGTGGCGCCAGTCAGGTCGGTCAGGCCGAGGAGCTGGGTCATCACGTTCAAGGTCCCCGCATCGATGTCGCCCGCCACCGAGTTGTTGAGGAGAGGCACCGACAGCGACGTGAGCGTCTTGGTCCCCAGCGTGTTCGTCGTCGGCATGCAGTACGACGGCGCCGCCTTCGACGAGATCGCGAGGCCGTTCAACCGGAGGACGAGCTCGTAGTTGCAGCGCGAGTCGCAGCCGTCGAGGTCGCGCGTGTTGCCGTCGTCGCACTCCTCGCCGGTATCGATGGTGTTGTTGCCGCAGTTGGCGCTCGTGCACTGCCCGCCCTTGCAGACGAGGCCGTTCGCGCCGCACGAGGTGCCGTCGGGCGGCGGCGCGCCGTTCGTGCACTTCTGGCCCTTGTCGCCGTTCGGCCCCGTCACCGAGCTGCACGTGGCCGTGCCCGCGCAGGGGTTGGTGGTCATGCAGCTGTCGGGGCTCGTCGTGCACGAGAACTTGCAGTCCGTCTCGCAGCCGGAGCCCGGCAGGTTCTTGCCCGCGCCGAAGTCGCACTGCTCGCCGTTGTTGACGACGCCGTCGCCGCAGTACGGGCCGCCCGTCGTCGCGTCCGAGCCGCTGCTCCCGCCGCCGGAGCTGCTTCCGCTGCTTCCGCCGCTGCTGCCCGAGCTCGAACCGCCTCCGTCGTCGCCCGACGCGGAGTTGGAGTTGCCGCCGCCGCAGCCCACGTAGGCCAGCCCGACGACGATCGGCGCGAGCGCCAGGACGAACGACGAACGAAGCACGTACGAGCGAAGAGTCACGACGAGTCCTCCTGATGGCGCAGCGCGCACGGCCGCACGCGCGGGCGCGCAGTGTATGCCTCGTTTCCGGTCGTGCCCCTCCTTTCAGTCGTAGCGGACGCGAGCGCCTCGATTGGAAGGTGTTGAGGACATGCAAAGGTGCCGGGCCCCCGGCTCACTCCGCTGGACTGCGGGAGAGCCGGGGGCCGGCGGGTCACTGCGGTTCGTTCATGTGACGAGTATGAAGTGGCTGGTTTCTCCCTTCTGCGCCCAAGAGCGCGTCCTAAGAACTGCGGAGCCTCGCGCTACCGCGTCTCGGGAGAAACCAGCCACTTCATCGAATCTTGACGTCACGTCACATCGCGGGTGCTACTTCACGATGAGCACGACCGTCTGGCTCCAGTCGCCTTCGCCCGTCTTGGTGACCGGGCGGTAGCGGAACTGGACGGCCACTCCAGGCGTCAGGCCAACGATGGTCGTCTTGGCCTGGAGCGTGACGGGGGCGAGCAGCCAGGTCTTGCCTCCGTCCGTGCTGTACTGCCACTCGTACGAAGCGCGGGGACCGGCTGACGCGGCGACGAGGTTCGCCGAGCCGGACACGGTTCCGAGCTTCGCGTCGAAGACGCGCGGTGTCCGCACCAGCGCCTTCTTTACGGAGACACCTGCACTCGCGATGATCGAGGCTCCGTTCTCGATGTTCGCGTCCGCCTGCTGCTGGATGTACCCCTTCAACTGCTGGAGCAGCATGACGAGGGCCGTCCTCTTCTCGTTGCGGTTGAGAACGGCTCCCTTGACCCGCGTGATCGCGGAGGTCTCCGCGTTCCCGAGATCGTTGATCGCCGCGGTCACGATCGACAGTGCGGGCACTGGCGATGGGAACGCGGGATTGCCCGTCATGGCCTTCACGATCTGCTGCGAGTACGTGATGAGGGACGGGGTGGGCTGGGGGAGCCTGAGGGCGACGATGGATCGATGATCGGTCTTGATGTTGTTCTTGTTGGTCAAGGGAGACTCCTTCTCGGTGCGAATGACCTGCCGTTTGCTTCGTGGAACGTTTCGATTGGCTTCATCACTTCTCCGGTTTGTTCCGATGCTTCTCGTTCTTGTTCGATGAACGGATCGTTTGGGTCGCTGACTTCTCCTTTCTGGTCCCATGGGGGACCGTTCGGTTCCGATTGCGGATCGATTTGCCTACCGAACGGATCGGTTGGTTCACCGGAACGACAATCTCGTGAGGTCGTCGATCGTTTCATCTCGGTGGGCGATCCGTTCGCCTCGGTGGTCGACCGTTCCTGTCGATCCATCGATCGCCCGGGTGAGATCGAACGACGACTCGGTCGAGTCATCGGACGTTCTTGTGAGGTGGAGCGACCTTTCTGTGAGGTCGAAGGACGTCTCGGTGAACTCATCGGGAGTGTCATCGAGATCGATGAACGTCCGGCTGCAGCCAGCGGTCGTCCCTGCGAGATGACCGGGAGTGCCGTGTCGGTCGGCGGTCGCCTCTCGGAGACGATCGATCCGCCGACCTCGGGAGGCGGCGCGTCCTCGCGCCTCGCCTCAACCCTCTCACCCATGGATACCCAAAAGTCCGGATTTGCCCCCGGCGATTTCTTCTGCTCTCCGGTCGATTTCCAAAGAGTCCAGCGATCACGCGAGCTTCCAAGCCCCGTCGCGCGGGGATCTTGGAACGGAATTGTGGTCATCTTAAAGTGGTCACATGGCGAAGCGTGCGGGACGCGTCCTCAAGGCCGCGGAATTCAAGGCGAATGCGCTCGCGGTGATGCGCAGGGTGCGCGACAGCGGGGAGAGCGTCACCGTGACGAGCCATGGTCGTCCCATGGTGCGAATCGAGCCGCTTCGCGACGACGCGGAGCCCAGCGGGTTCGGCTGCATGCGCGACACGTGCGAGCTCCTGACGCTGGAGGTCACCGCGTTCCCGCCGAGGAAGCCGTGATTCTCGATACCAACGTGTGGTGGCGGTACCTCACCGCGGGTCGCATGGCCAAGGAGACGCGGCGGCGCGTCGACCACGCTCGCACGGCGGGACGGCTTCAGGTCGCGGCCGTCTCGCTCTGGGAGATCGCCCTGCTCGTCCACGAGGGCAAGCTTCGCGTCGACGACGCGGTGCCGAAGTGGCTGCAAACGGCGCTCGCGCGGAGCGGGACGACGGTCGCGCCGCTGGAGCCGGGGGCGGCGCACGAGGCAGCGCGGCTGGCAACTGCTCTGTCCCCAGCCGGCTGCCAGATCGTCGGGACGGCCGTGCATCTCGGAGTCCCCCTCGTCACGCGCGACGTGCGGGTCCTCGAATGCGCGCGGCAAGCGGGCATCGAGGTCCTCGAGGCGTGAGGCGTCACTGCTTCGTGAACGTCTCGACCAGCGTGCGGGCGCCGGCGTCGTCGGTGCCGCCGTCGAGGAAGATGAGGAGCGTCGTCGGCGTCGCCGTGTAGCTGCCGTGGTTGACCTTCGCGTCCGGGCACGTGTCGGTCGCCGTGAGGCTGGTCCCGCTCGTCGCGAGCGTCACGGTGCGCGTCGGGGGCTGCCCGCTCGAGACGACCTGGATGGTGTTGCCGCTGATCTGGATCGTCGTCTGCGACATGCCCGAGGGTCCCGACGGTCCGTTGGGCCCCGTGTAGATGCTCGCGTCGGTCATCGCGTACGTGCCGTCGACGATCGTGCCGCCCTGCGGCGTCGGCGGGTCCTGGTTCACCTGGCTGTAGGTGATCGGCGTCGCCGAGTTCGTGAGCATGTTGCAGGCGGTCGCCGCCTCCGCGGGCGCGTCCGCCGCCGCGTCCTGACCGGTGGAGCCTCCGTCCTCCGGCGTCGCGCCGTCGGTGGGCTCGGCGCCGTCGGCCCCGGCGTCATGGTCGCTGCCGGCGTCCGATGGCGACGTTCCCCCCGAGCTGCTGCTGCATCCAGCGGCCAGCGCGAGGGCCGCGATTCCGAAGATCAAGTGAGCACGCATCATGAAGCCTCCGCGCGGTCCGCTCAGCAATCCATGGGCCACGCGGCATTCTCGCCGATATCGCGAGATCGCTGGGCGACGTGTCGCCGCTCGTGGGTGTCGCGGCGAAGGCACTGTGCTCGCCGCACCACACGGGGTGCGACCGCGAGATCAGGTGCGGTAGCATCGCCGGCCATGCCGAAGGCGTACGACAAGTGGACCGTGCTCCCGCACGGCAAGCTCGAGAAGCTCGAGGAGAACCTGTGGCGCGTCGAGGGAACGCTGCCCGGAGGAGGCCCGCCTCGCGTGATGACCGTCGCGCGGCTCGGCGACGGGCGCCTCGTGCTCCACGGCCCCATCGCGCTGGGCGACCCGGAGATGAAGGACATCGAGGCGTTCGGTACGCCCGCCTTCCTCCTCGTCCCCAACGGCGGTCATCGCCTGGACGCGGCCGTCTACAAGAAGCGGTACCCGAAGATCACCGTGGTGACCGCCGCACTCTCGAAGGCGAAGGTCGAGCAGGTCGTCCCGGTCGACGACACGACGGGCCGATTCGGCGACGGCTCGGTCACCTACGAGCCCATCGAGGGCACGATCGAAGGCGCGCTCGTCGTGCGCTCCCGCAGCGGGACGACGCTCGTGCTCAACGACGCGGTGATGAACATGGCACCGGGCAGCATCAAGGGCTTCGGCGGCTTCGTGAGCGGCATGCTCGGCTTCTTCGGGCCCGAGCCGAAGGTCGTGCCGCTCGCAAAGCTCATGGTCTACAAGGACAAGAAGGCCGCGCGCGCGCACCTGGAGCGACTGGCGGACACGCCGCAGCTCACGCGCGTGATCGTCTCGCACGGGAACATGATCACCGCCGACCCGGGCGCCGCCATCAAGCGCGCAGTCGGCGCGTCTCTCTAGCGGCCGGTGCCGGGGTCGATGGCCACGTCGAGGCGCGGATCCGACTTTCGGTTGGGTCGTAGCGCGTGGACCGCTCTGCGGGTCGACTCGACCACGTCGTAGAGGAGGCCGCGGGCGTTGTGGTAGTTCGCGTCGACGCCGGGCAGCTCGTTGACGACGGGGCCCGTGTACTCGGTCCCGAAGATGCGGTCCCAGATCGGGAAGAGCGCGAAGTTCGTGTCCGTGTGC
This sequence comes from Polyangiaceae bacterium, assembly GCA_035499695.1. Taxonomy (GTDB): domain Bacteria; phylum Myxococcota_A; class Polyangia; order Polyangiales; family Polyangiaceae; genus Palsa-1150. The sequence goes on along the minus strand of DATJYG010000070.1, from coordinate 976 downwards.
TCGGGCAGCGGTGAGTGGTGGATGCGGTGACCTATCGGCGAGCGGATCACGTACTTGCCGACCCAGCCCCAGTCCCACGGCAGCATCGAGTGGGTGATGCCCGCGTGGACGCCGAGGATCGTCAGGACGATGAGCGAGTCGCCCGCCGATCCGCCGAGGAGGGCCAGCGGGATGGCGGACACGACGACGATGGTCACGTCGTCGAGCGGATGACCGCGCGCGAACGTGATCGCGTTGAGCTCCGTGGCCGAGTGGTGCAGCTTGTGGAACTCCCACCACCAGCGGATCTGATGGCGCCCGCGGTGCACCCAGTAGTTCAGGAGGTCGGCGAGGAACAGATAGAGGAAGATGTGGAGCGCGCGATTGCCGACGTGCTCCAGCAGGCCGAGGCCGAAGTACGTCTGCGCCACGCGCGTCACGGCGATGGAGCCGCCGAGCGAGAAGAGGGCCGTGACCAGCGAGCCCAGGCCGAGCACCCTCACCGAGAACCAGACGATGTCCGTCCACGTCGACTTCGTGGGGTGGAGCAATCGATACAGGCTGCTGCGCCGGTACCCGACGACGGGGACCTCGCCAGCTACCACCAGCAGGACACCGAGCGCGGTCGTGAGCGACTCGGCGGAGGTCGCCGCGCTGACGGCGATGTGCGTCGCGCGCCCGGCCGCGACACGGATGATGTGCGCCCACGAGTCGGGTAGCCAGGCGATCGCCGCCAGCGCGCCGGCGACGAAGAGGCCACAGGCGATGAAGTCGAGCAGAAAGCGTCGCCCACGAGGCGGTCTCATTCCCCCCCTGTTGGTGCAACGCGCAGACCCGTGATGCGGCGGAACGCGGGTTGCCGCGCCTATACTGCGGCGGATGAGCGCGCGTGCCGCCGTCCTGCTCACGCTGGCTCTCGCGACGCCGGCGCGCGAGGCCGCTGCGGACGAACCGGTGCGCACCGTGGTGCGCGACGGCGACGGCGCCATCGAGCCGG
>DATJYG010000069.1:0-10302 GCA_035499695.1 Polyangiaceae bacterium | reverse complement strand
CACCGCGGCGCCGTCACCTACTGGGAGCACGGCCCCGGCGATTGACGCGCCGGCGGGTCGAGGAGGAGGACGCCGACCTGTAGGCGCTCGGCGTGCTCCCGGTCCACCGGCGGAAGGCGCGATCGAAGGCGCTCGCCTGGGAGAATCCGAGCAGGAACGCGATCTCGCCGAAGCTCCTCGTCCCGCTGGCGACCTCGCGGTGCGCGAGCTCGCGGCGCACTTCGTCCACGATGTCGGCGTACGACGTTGCCTGTTCCCTGAGACGCCGCTGCAGCGTGCGGGCGCTCACCCCGAGCCGGCGTGCCACACCCGACAGGCCGGGCTCGCCAGCCCTCAGCACCTCGGGCACCACGGCACGCGTGCGCGCGACGACGTCCTGGGCGCGCCCCTCGAGCATCGTCGCCGCAGCGCGTTCGAGCGGCTCGAGCAGCTCGGGGTTGGAGCTGCGCAGGGGGACCGACAGGCCGTGGCTCTCGGCGACCAGCTCGTTGGTCCGGGCACCGAACTCGAGGGGGGCGGCGAAGATCCGTCGGTGCTCGGCCGTGCTCGTGGGCGCGGCGTGCACGAAGGTCGCGCGCAGCAGCTTCAGCCTGCCGCCAGTCAGCAGTCGGCCTCGCGTGACGAGCAGGGCGAAGAAGTGCTCGACGAAGTGCCGGGCCGCGCCGGGCGCCATCTCGCAGCGCGGCGTCAGGCCGATGCGCACGAGTCCCCCACGCTGGAGCATCGTCGAGTCGCCCATCGAGCCGAGCGCGGCGTAGTAGCGGACCGCCCGCCGGAGCGCGTCGACGAGCGAGGTGCTGCTCATCGTGGCGTACTCGAGCGCGCCGTACGTCCCGGGCGGCGTGCTCTCGGCGGCGTGCAGCCCGAAGTCGGGATCGCCGCTGCGCTCGCACGCGAGATGCCAGGCCCTCGCCATGGTCTCGAAGGGCACCCACCCGCTGGCGTCGTCCATCACGCCGGGCGGCACCCCGATGGCGCCGAGGAGCCCATCGCCGTCCACACCGGCCGCGCGGGCGCTCTCGACCAGCGCGCGGAGGAGAAGCGCCGCGCTCGACGCGCGCCTCGAGACTCCCTCGTCTGCGACCGGCTCCCGATCCCGCATGGTCCCCGACTCTCCCGCGGTGGCGCCGGAAGGTAAGCGATTGGCACACGAAGGAAAGACCCGGGCGGGGCACTTTGTGCGAATTCACACCCATCACACATGCGGCGCATCGGCGCGCACGAGGTCGTTGGCGTGCTCGGCCGCAGTGCGGCCAACGAGGTCCTGCTCGCGACGACGAGAGGCCCCCATGGCTTCGTCCGCCCCGTGGTCGTCAAGTGCGTCCGCGAGCCCGAGTTCGCCGAACCGGGCGCGAGCCACGCCCTGGCGCGCGAGGCGCTCGCGTACGCGCGCCTGAACCACGCCTGCGTCGTGCAGCTCTACGAGGTCATCGAGGACGACGACCAGGTGGCGCTGGTGCTCGAGTACGTCCCGGGCGCCTCGCTCGCGCGCGTCCGAGGGCTGCTCGCGCAGTACGAGCGTCGCCTCACCGACGCCTCGGCGCTCTACGTCATGGCCAGCGTGTTCGCCGCGCTGGCGGCGGCGCACGAGGCACGCGACCCGTGGACCGGCGAGTTCGTGCCCGTCGTGCACCGCGACGTCAACCCGAACAACGTGCTGCTGTCGTGGGACGGCGCGGTGAAGCTGACCGACTTCGGGATCGCCAAGGTGACCGGCGTGGCGTCCGACACGTGCGTGGGGCTCGTCAAGGGCACCTACGGCTACATGGCGCCCGAGCAGGTGCTCGGCGAGGCCATCACGCCGCGCACCGACGTCTACTGCGCATGCCTGCTCCTTCGCGAGCTGCTCCTCGGGAGGCGCAACTTCGATCCGCGCGGCAAGCACGAGCTCGAGCTGATGAAGGAGATGGCGGAGCCCGGGCTCGAGCCCATCGAGCGGCTCCGCGCGGGCGTCCCGCCGGTCATCGCGGGAGCGCTTCGCGCCGGCCTCGAGCCGAACCCGGATGCCCGCAGCGTCACGGCCGCGGACATGCGCGACATGCTCTGGGCCTTCGTGCGTGCCGACGACGCGCGGCGCCAGCTGGCTGCGACGCTGGCCGCGTTCCGCGGCGAGATCCAGGTCCTGCCGTGCGAGCAGAGCGTCACGTCGGGGCGTCCCTCGATCCCGTCTGCCGAGCCAGAGCCCTCGTCCTCGCCTTCCCTGGTACCTTCTCCCGCGCCGCCAGCGACGACGCTCAAGGTGCCGACGCCCTACGCGGTCGCGCAATCGATCGCGCCGGTCCACCTGAGCGCGAGCTCGCGGCCGAAGGCCGACGGCATCGTGCTCCTCCTGACCAGCGCGGTGTGCGCGGCGATGGTCGGCTTGCTGCTCCTGCCGCGACGTGCGGGTCCGCAGACGAAGACGCAGACGCAGACGCAGATTGCGGTCGCACCGAGCGTGGAGGCGCCTCCGCAAGAGCCGGCCGTGCCATCGGTTGACCCGGCGCCCAGCGAGGGCCTTCCTGCACCCGCATCGTCCGGCGACCTCGTCTGCCCGGCAGGGGGGGTCTCGCACCGGGTCTACGTCGACGGGCGCGTCGTCGGCGAGAGCGGTCAGACCTTCCGCATGCGCTGCGGGCAGCACGTGGTGCGCATCGGTAGTGCAGGGCGCGATCAGCACGTCCTCGTTCCGTGCGGCGGAGAGATCGAGATCCAGGCGCAGTGGTGACGAGGCTGGTCGCCGTGGCGGGGTGAGAACCGTCGCGCTAGTCGAAGACCATGGGCGAGCCGACGAACCCGGTCGACCCCGTCGACGAAGCGATCGACGAGTCATTTCCAGCGAGCGATCCGCCGGAGTGGACCGGCACCCACGCGGGATCGCCTCACGGCATCCCCGCCGCACCTCGCGAGGGTGACCTCGAGACCGTGCGCAGCGCTTTCGCCGTGGACGAGACCGTCGCGCGAATCGAGCGCGCGGTCACGTCCGCGGGCATGAAGGTGTTCGCGCGGATCGATCAGGCCACCGAAGCGCGAAACGTCGGCCTCGAGATGCGACCGGCCGTCGTGATCCTCTTCGGCAACCCGAAGGCGGGAACACCTCTCATGGTCGCGCGCCCCACGGTGGCGATCGATCTGCCGCTAAGGGCGCTCGTCTGGGAGGACGATCGCGGAGCGACCTGGCTCACATTCAACACGCCGGCGCTCCTCGTGCGCCGCCACGCGCTCGATCCGGCGCTCGCAGACAAGCTGGCCCCGGCGGGGCAGCTCCTCCGCAAGGCGGTCACCGCGTAACTACGGGTCGCAATCGGCTTCCGCCAGGTCGACCAGCTCGAAGGCGTCGCTGCACTCGACGCCGGCCTCGCGGTGCAGGATGCGCGCGGCCGATTCGAGGAGCTCGAGTCGATCTTCGGGGCCGACGCTGCTCGCCGCGCGCAGCGCCTCGCGTGCCGCCGTCGGGACGTGTTCGCTGTGAGCCAGGAGGGATGCCATCGCAATGCTCATGGGATGCCTCGTAGACCCATTGGATGCCGGGGCGTGGAGGGGCGTCGCTCTCGACCCCGGCGGCGTGGTTCAGCGAAGCCACACCTCGACGCGCCGGTTGCGCTGTCGGCCCGCCTCGGTCGAGTCGTCGGCGACCGGTGCGTCGTGGCCGAACCCCTCCACGACGTCTACGTGCAGACCCCGCGCGCGAAGCTGCGTCGCCACGATGTTCGCGTCCTGAAGTGATGCCGCGACGTCGCCCGCGCGGCTACCGTCGGCGCCCGAGAAGCCCAGAACGCGCACGGACTTCGCCGCGTCGTCGGAGCGCCCCATCAGCGCGACGACCCGCTGCAGATCGGTCAGCGCCCGCGTGTCGAGCTGCTCGCCGGCTCCGTCGAACCGGAAGGTCACCGAGAGACGGCAGGCGCCGCGCACGGCGTCACGGTAGTCGTTGCCGCAGGACGTGCACCGAGACGCATTGGGGTCGCACCGGGGTTGCAGGTCGACGAATCCGGCGTCTTGCACGACGCGCTGCCCTTCGTCCGACGTGGCGAAGTCCACGAGCTCGCGCGACACCGGCTGCGCCGACAGCGGGACGTACAGGTAGAGCCTCCGGGCGAGCGGGTAGTCCTCGCTCGCCACGGTCATCGGCGAGGCGATGAGCGGGACCGACTTGCCGTCCTGCACGAGGACCGCCTTCGCGCTGCGCACGTACGGCAAGCCGATGAACCCGATCGCACCGGCGTCCTCGGCGACGGCGTCCGAGAGGGCTTCGCTCGATTCGAACCTCTTGGCATCCGCGCCGAGCGCCAGCGAGCCCAGGACCATGTGCTTGAAGGTGTCGAACGTGCCCGACTTGTCGTCGCGCGCGAGCACGGAGATGGACCGGTCTGCGCCACCGACGTCGGTCCATTTGCGGAGCTTGCCGGAGAAGACGTCCGCGATCTGCGCCGTGGTGAGCGTGGTCACGGGGTTCGACGGGTTCTCGATGACCGCGATGCCATCGAGGGCGACGACGTGCTCGCTCGCCGCGGATGCCATGTTGCCGAGCGCCGCGAGCTTGGACGCTTCGTCCTCGTGGATCCGTCGCGAGGACATTCCGATGTCGCAGCGGCCCGCCGCCAGATCTTCGAACGCCGTCGCCGACCCGTGCGCGAACACCTCGATGGAATCGATGACCCGGCCGTCCGAGGTGCGCGCCTCGACCACGAGCTCGTCCGGGGCCAGGTGACGCGTGACGACGGTGGGTGAACCGGTGCGCTTGCGCAGGAAGGCCTCCGCGAGCTTCGGCGCGAGCTCGGCGCCGATGGTGTTCGACCCGTGGAGCCTCACGAGAGCCGTGGAGACCGGCGGCGCGACCCTGGTCGCGGCGGTTCCCTCCGACGCGGGTGGGTCGGGGCTCTTCTGATGCAGGTAGAACCACCCTCCCACGACCGACGCTGCCGCGACGGCGCCGACCCCGAGTCGCGTGAAGCGCGACCGCGCCGTCGACCCCGTGCTGCTCCGCGTTGGAGGAGCGCTCAACGCGCGCGCGCGCGAGGGGTGCGGCGTCTCGATGGCCGTGATCGGCGTGTCGATCCGCTGGAGCGACGTCGTCGAGGGCGGGGGGTCCTGCGCAATCGGCACGGGAACCGGCTCCCTCGGCGAGGGAGCAGGAAGCGCAGCGAGCGCGGCGTACGCCTCGTTCGCATCCGCGAAGCGACGATTGGGGTTGCGGTGGACGCAGTGCGCGAACCACTCGTCGAAACCGGCAGGGAGGCGGTCGGCCACACCGAGCTCGGACGCGCGCTGCGACGCCGGGACCATGGGCTCGATCACGACCTCGCGGAGAACGGCCGCCGTCGCGACGTTCTTCTGTGCGGCGCTCGGAAAGTAGTGCTTTCCCGCGAGCAGGATGAACGCGAGGAGGCCAAGCGCCCAGATGTCGGCCTGCGGCCCCACGTCGGCGTCGGGCGCCGACTGCTCCGGGGCCATCCACGCGGGCGTGCCCAGGACGGAGAGCGTCGTCTCGCCGCCGCTCTGCATGGCCTTGGCGATGCCGAAGTCCAGCACCTTCACCATGAGCGGGAGCCCCGCATGCCGGGAGCGCGAAAGGAACACGTTCGCCGGCTTCAGGTCCCGGTGAACGATGCCGTTGGCGTGCGCGGCGCCCAGCGCGTGGACGACCTGACGCACGATCTCGAGCACGTCCGCCCACGCGAAGGCCCCTCGCCTCCGCAGCTCCTGGGAGAGCGTCGCCCCGTCGAGGAGCTCCATCACGATGTACAGCGCGCGGGTGGGCTCGTCGTCGCCGGCGTCGATGATCTGCGCGACGTGGTCGCTCGGGATCTCGGTGCCCAGGCGCGCCTCGCGCACGAACCGCGTGCGCAGGTCCGGGTCGCGAGCGAACTGGCCGTGCATCACCTTGAGTGCCCGCCGCGCCCCGGTGGCGATCTGCTCCACCTCGTAGACGGTGCCCATCCCGCCCTCGGCAAGCACCCTGAGCACGCGGTACCCCCCGCCGACGATGGTGCCGGCCGACAGCGTCTTCGCGTCGTGAGCCCGCTCCACGTTGGGCCGCCAAGTCCAGAGATAGCCGGGTCGTGTGACGATCCTGCAAACTCAGCAGCGTGGGGGCGGGACCGCTAAGGTGGGCCCATGCGGGTGATCGTGTTCGGTGCGACCGGGATGATCGGGCGAGGCGTCGTTCGCGAGTGCTTGCTCGACTCCGGCGTCGAGCGCGTGCTGGCGATAGGCCGAAGCGGGTCAGGCCAGACGCACGAAAAGCTGCGCGATCTCGTGTTGCCCGATCTCACGCGCTACGACGCGGTCGCCGCCGAGCTCTCCGGGTACGACGCGTGCTTCTTCTGTCTCGGCGTCTCTTCGACGGGCATGTCCGAGGCGGACTACCGGCGCATCACCAAGGACATCGCGATCGCCGCGGCGCGTGCGCTCGTCGCCGCGAGCCCCGGCATGACCTTCGTGTTCGTGTCCGGCGCGGGAACGAACGCAGCGGGCAAGTCGATGTGGGCGCGCGTCAAGGGAGAGACGGAGAACGAGATCCTCGCCATGCCCTTCGCGCACAAGTACGTCTTCCGACCCGCGTTCGTGCGCCCGATGCACGGCATCACCTCGCGCACGACCTCCTATCGCGTGCTCTACGCGCTGATGTGGCCCTTCGTTCCTCTCATCGCTGCGCTCGCTCCGCGACAGGTGTCGACCACGGAGAAGATGGGGCGCGCCATGCTGAACGTCGCGCGTCGCGGAGCCGACAAGGCAATCCTCGAGACCCCCGACATCAACGCGGTGGCCGAGGTCCCCACCTGAATCTCGCAACGGAGCGGCGCAGACAAAACCGGGGGTGGGCGCGGCGTGTATGGGGATCATGGACAGCCGATCCGTCCGCCGGCTGGCGGCGCTCCTCTTCCGCCCGAACATCGGTCATCCGACGCGGGCGACGCTGCTCGTGAGCGACGTCCAGCCCGCAGCGGCACCACCCGACCATCTCCAGGTGACGCGCGAGAGGAGCGACACGGGCGTCGCGCCGCTCGGCCCCGTCCTCCTCGAGTGGTCCGGCCCCTGAGCGCTCGTCACGTCAGCTGGCATCCGGCTCGACGAGTCGCTGCAGCGCGAGGCGGCGCTCGACCTCGTCGAAGATCGCGCGCTCGTCATCGGTGCTGCAGACGAGCGGCGGCGGTGCTGCCGCGGCCTCGGCCGGTGCGTACGTGAGGAACGCCCGGAGGGTCTCCTCACGCTCGCCCTGGACGGGGTCCTCGGACTGCACCTGCACGAGGACGGTCAACGAGTCCGCGGTCGTGTGCACCACGACCGACTGGATGTGAACGAAGCGGTTCGGCCGCACCGATCGCAGGAAGGTCAGGCCGTGCAGTCCGATCATGCGCGCCGACTCGCCGTGCAGATAGGCCCTCGCCGAGAGCGAGGCGCTGCTCTCGATCCAGCGCATCAGCGTGCCGCCGTAGAGCGTGCCGTGGAAGTTCAGCGTTCCGGCGCGAACCGGCTCGATCGTGTGCACGTACGAGCCGGCGCGTCCTTGCGCCGCCTTGCGCTCGGCGCGGTCCCAGGGGAAGCGAACCGACCGCGGGAACGACTTGAGGAACTCGCGGATGTAGAGCGCCGTCTCGCGATCGGCCGCTTGCCCCTCCGCCGGCACCGGGACCTCCTTGGCGCCCGCCGCGAGCTTACGGCGGAACTCCCGTCGCAGGTTGCCCTCGCGGAAGCGCGCGACCTCGGCCGGCGCCTGCGGCACGAACTGCGGCACGCGCTCGGGAACGCCGCGCTCGTCGACTGCGACGAACGACATGTACGCGTCGAGCGCCGGGCGCGCGCTCTCGTCGAGCGGGCGGCCGTGCGTCATCGACACCGAGACGCCGATGGACCGCTCCGAGGTGTGCGCCAGCGCCGCGGTCATCGTGACGCGCTCGCCGACACGGATGGGATCGCGCATGACCATGCCGTCGACCGACGCGGTCACGACGGGCATGCGGCAGTGTCGCGCAGCGGCGACGACTCCGACGACATCCATCCACTCGAGCACCTGCCCGGCGCGCAGATAGCCGCGCTCGTCGGCGATCGTGGGCGTGACCCACTGGTCGAGGTGCACGGTGGATCCGTGCTGGGGACTCAACGATTGACGGGCGTTTCGCACTTCGGCGGGCATGCTTCCTCCTTTCATGCGGCTCGCGAGCCGCAAAGCTGCACCACGATCGTTTCTTCCCCGCCTGCCACGCTCACCCGGAGCGGACCGCGGCGCGCGAGGAGACGCCGGATCCCGACGTTGTTCGGCAGCGCATACGCGACGAACGACTCGACGCCGACGCTGCGCGCGGTCTCCGCGAGCAGAGCGACCAAGAGCGAGCCGGCACCACGACGCTGCCAGGCGTCGGCGACCGTGATGGCCATCTCGGCGCTGGAAGGCGCGATCCACTGCCGGACGAACCGAGCCACGCCCACCGGATGCGACTCACCGTCGAGAGCGATGAACGCGACGTGGTCGCGGCCGTCCACGTCGCACAGGTACCGCCAGTGCGAGTCGCTCAGCTCCGACACCGGACCGAGGAACCGCTGATAGCGAGAGCGAGCGGACAGCTCGCGAAACGCGGCGCGCAGCACGCGTTCGTCGGACGGGCGCACGTGGCGCACGTGGACCTGCGCGCCGTCGGCGAGACGGTACGCGCGGGGCAAGTCCCGCATGAAGACCTCCTCTCCCCCGAATGCGATGGCGAGGCGATGTTCTCCCTGAACCTACGACGCACAACGCGTCGCGTCAAGGAAGGGCGGCCGGAATTAAGACAATGAAATCAAGGAAACGGAGACGAAACGGGGCCGACACTCTCCTCTCCCGGCTCATGGAACGTGAGGCTGCGTGACGTCGATCGAGACGTCTCCCTCGTTGCACGTCCGCGGGGGCGCCGGGGGTCCGCCGTTCGGCCCCTGACAGAGGCCCTCGGTGTCGTGGGTCGGTCCGGACAGGTGAAGCGAGAGGAGATCGCCGTCGCGCGCGGCGAGCAGAAGCTCGCCCTTCACGTCGGCGACGTTGCTCCACCGGTGGCACATGCCGGCGTCGCTCTCGGTGGCGTCGACCGCGACGTCGAAGGCGAGCGCATCGCGGTCGTCCACCTTGCGTGCACCCGTGAAGCGCACGGTGGCCTTCGCATCCACGTTGCCGGTGGAGCCGTGCAGCGGAACGGCGGCAACTGCGACCACCGGACCCTCGAGAGCCGCCACCTCGGCGCCGGCTGGCGGCAGCGACGACACCACGTCGTGCCCGGGCCACCCGACGGTCGCCGTCGCGAGCGAACGCATGCGAGCGATCTGGTCGTCCGGCACCGGCATGCCGTCCTCTCCGTGCACGTGGATGCCCGTCTGCGTGCGCTCGGCGACGTACCCCTTGCCCAGGAGACTCGGCAGCGCGGCGACGCCCTTGGCCGTCTCGGCGTCCTCGATCACACGCATCGCGATGCGCCCCTGACCGAGCACACGGTTCTCCACGGCGATGCTCGAGCCGATCGTGAAGGGCACGATCTGACACCCCGCGACGCGCTTCGTCTTCTCGGTGCGCTTCGCGCGCAGCACCCAGGGCGGAGGAGGCGCGGGCGGCGTTTCCGTCGCGGTCGTCGACGGCGCGCTCTTGGGCAACGGAAGCGCTGGCTCCACGGGGATGACGACGACCGGCGGCACCGTCGGCGCCGCTGCCGCGCACGCGACGAGCGAGGGACACGAGGCGAGCACGAGGTAGGCAAGACGTCGCATTTGCCGCAACATATCAACGCTCCTCATGCGACGCGCGCTTCCCTTCGGCATCGCGCTCGCCGCCGCGGTCGCATGCGACCAGGGCGGCAGCACCCTCGTGCCCTCCCTGAACGACGGGCTGCCAGCCACGTGCAATCCGCTGCGAACGCCAGGCGCGTGCATCATGCCGTGGCCGGACGCGATCTATCTGAAGCCGGACGCGACGACCGTCACCGGATGGCGCGTCGCTCTGCGCTCCGAGACGCTGCCGGTCGCCCACGTCACCGGCAACCCGATCGACACGACGCGCTGGAACATGGCCGACGGGTTCTCGCCGGCGACGTCGATGCTCTACTACTTCGCCGAGCGCATCGACCCGGCCTCGCTCGTGCCCCAGAGCGACGTCCCGGCGAGCCTGAAGCCCGGCGCCGCCACGGTGATCGTGGACATGGCGAGCCACGCGCTCGTCGCGCACTTCTCGGGCGTCGACGAGAACGCGGTGAAGGACACCGACCGTCAGGGGCTCCTCATCACACCCGCGCAGCGACTCCTGCCGAACCACCGCTATGCGGTGGCCATCACGAAGAGCATCCGCACGGTGGACGGCGGGCAGCC
>DATJYG010000068.1:0-4622 GCA_035499695.1 Polyangiaceae bacterium | reverse complement strand
CGCCGCTCGCCGGGGCGCTGTGGGCCGTGGCGCTCACGATGCTCGTCATGTGCGCGGTCGAAGCGACCGACGCAGCGCGGCCCGGGGCGCAGACGGACATCGTGAACCTCGCGGCGTGCCAGGTGCTCGCCACGTCGGTCGTCATTTTCGCGATGGTGCGCATGCACGCGCGCGACGTGTCGCTGCGGGCGACGCTCGGGCTGCGTCCGGTGGCGCCGCTGCACGCGCTGCTCTCGATCGCGGTGGGGGCGGGGCTCTACCCGCTCATGGCGACGGTGGACGACTGGGTCCTTCGCCGCTGGCCCGTCGACGATCCGCACGCCGCCGAGAGCATGCAGAAGCTGCTGACGTCGTCGCCGCGCGTGGTGCTCGTGATCGCGGCGCTCGTGATCGTGCCCATCGCGCGCGAGCTGTTCTTCCGGGGCATCCTCTACGGAGGGATCCGGGCGACGACGAACGTGCGGGCCGCGTCGATCGCGACGGCCGTGTTCTACGCGTGCTCGTACCTGGATCCGCAGCAGATGCCGACGGCGCTCGTCCTCGGGTTCGCCATGGCGTGGCTCCGCGAGCGGACAGGGACGGTCGTGGCGCCGGTCATCGCGCAGCTCGCGTACTGGGCGGTCGAGGGGATCCCGGTGCTGCGCGGGAGGGATCCGACGGCGGACGTCACGTATCCGCCGAAGTGGATCGCGGGCGGGGCGGTCATCGCGATCCTGGCGCTCGCGGCGGTGGGGGCGGGGAGGAAAGAGGAGGAGTAGAGGATGGGCGTGCGAACGACTCTGGGACTGGTGGCTTCGGCGGCGCTGGCGGCGTGTGCGACCGCGACCCCGACCGGGACCGCGACCCCGACCTCGACCCCGACCGCGACCTCGACCGCGACCTCGACCGCGACCTCGACCCCGATCCCGGAGGACCCGGTCCCGACGCTGCGGCTGCCGACCGATGTGCACCCGCTCGCCGAGTCGATCGACCTGCAGCTCAGTCCCACGGAGGAGACGTATCCCGGTTCGGTCGACATCGACGTGAAGCTCGATGCGCCGCGCTCCACCGTGTGGCTGCACGGAAAGGGCCTCGACGTCAGCGTCGCCTCGCTGACGCCCGAGGGTGGCGCGCCCATCGCCGCCAGGTGGGCCGAGCGCCACGAGAGCGGCGTCGCGTCGCTCGCCCTCGCGAGCCCCGCGCCGGCGGGGAAGGCGAGGATCCACATCCAGTTCCTCGGCCACTACGGGCGCGGCCAGCACGGGCTCTACCGCGCCGCCGAGGACAAGACGGACTACGTGTTCACCCAGTTCGAGGCCATCGCGGCGAGGCAAGCCTTCCCGTGCTTCGACGAGCCGTCCCTCAAGGTTCCCTTCACCGTCTCGATCGTCGCCCCCGACGGGACGGTCGCCGTCGCGAACACGCACGAGGTCTCGCGCGCGCAGGAGCGCGCCGGGTGGACCCGCTTCGGGTTCGCGCCGACGCTGCCGCTGCCGAGCTACCTCGTGGCCTTCGCGGTCGGTCCGTTCGACGTCGTGCCCGCCGGCGACGTGCCCCCCGATGGCGTTCGCACCCGCCCGCTGCCGCTCCGGGCCATCACGCCGCGCGGCCGCGGCAAGGACGTGGCCTACGCGCTCGCGCACACCGGCGAGATCCTCTCGCTGCTCGAGAAGTACACGGGCATCGAGTACCCCTGGGACAAGCTCGACATCGTGGCGGTCCCGGGCAAGGGCGGCGCCATGGAGAACGCGGGGCTCGTGACCTTCGGCGAGCGGGGCGTGCTCATGGACGAGGCGACCGCGCCCGTCTCGCAGCGTCGCGGGTACGCGGGCGTCATGGCGCACGAGCTGGCGCACCAGTGGACGGGCGATCTCGTCACCATGGCGTGGTGGGACGACCTGTGGCTGAACGAAGCGTTCGCGACGTGGCTCGGCGCGAAAATCGCCGAGGCCTGGGACCCGAAGACGCACGCCGAGCTCGGGCTGCTGAGCCGTGGGCTGCGCGCGATGAGCGTCGACGCGCTGGCGAGCGCGCGGTCCATCCGTCAGCCCATCGCGTCGACCAACGACATCGAGAGCGCGTTCGACAGCATCACGTACAGCAAGGGGGGCGCCGTGCTCGACATGTTCGAGCGATGGGTGGGCGCCGACGCGTGGCAGAAGGGGCTGCACGCGTATCTCGAGGCGCATCGTCTCGGCAACGCGACGGCGGACGACTTCCTGCAAGCGGAGAACGATGCGAGCGGACGCGACGTCAAGTCGGCGTTCCACACGTTCCTCGATCAGCCGGGCGTCCCGCTCGTGAGCACTCCGGGAGAGGAGTGCGAGAGCTGGAACCCCAAGCGCGGGGTGCCCCTGCACCAGAGCCGCTTCGTGCCTCTGGGCTCGAAGGTGGACCCGGGCGCGGCGTGGCAGATCCCGGTCTGCGTGCGCGCAGGCGCCGACGTGCGCTGCAGCCTGCTCACTGATCGCGACGCGTTCCTCGACTTCCCGCGTGACAGCGGGTGCGCCCCTTACGTCTTCCCGAACGTGGACGGCGCCGGGTACTTCCGCTTCTCGCTCGGCGCGCGCGATCTGCAGGCGCTGCGCACGCGCGGGCTGGGGAAGCTCTCGGACCGCGAGAAGCTCGTCTACGGCGGGAGCCTGCGCGCGGCGTGGTCGGGTGGCACGGCGCCGATGAAGGACGTGATGCTCGCGGCCGAACCGCTCGCGCGCGACCCGCTGCCGGCGATCGCCGAGGAGCCGATGGGCTACGTGGCGACGGCTCGCGACTGGTTCTGGAGCGATCCGCTGCGGGCGCGCGTCGAGCGCTACGGGCGCGGCCTCTACGCCGCCGCGTGGGCGCGACTCGGGTGGGTCCCGAGGAAGGACGAGGACGACGAGACGCGTCTGCTGCGCGCCTCGGTGCTCTCGTTCCTGGTGACGACGGGGCAGGATCCGGCGGTGCGCGCCGAGGCGAAGAAGCGGGGGCTCGCGTACGTGAAGGACGGAGCGGTGCATCCCGAGGCGGTGGACTCGAACCTCGCGGGCGCCGCGCTCGTGGTGGTCGGAGAGGAGGCGGACCGCGCCACCTGGGACGCGCTGCGGGCGCTGCTCGGCAAGACGCAGGAGGAAGCGGTGCGCGGGCGCCTGGTGCGCGCGCTGTCGGTCGCGCGCGATCCCGCCCTGGCCGCGGCGGCGCGCGAGATGGTGCTCGACCCGTCGCTGCGCGACACGGAGGTGCTCCAGCCGCTGTACGAGCAGCTCGATCGCCCCGACACGCGCGAGGCGGCGTGGGGCTGGATGAAGGAGCACTACGACGCCGTCGTCGCGCGCGTGCCGCGCCATCACGGAGCCGCGCAGATCATGGGCACCGGCGACAGCTTCTGCGACGCGGAGCACGCCGCGGACGTCGAGGCTTTCTTCACCCCGAAGGCCCAGTCCTTCGAGGGCGGCCCCCGCGCCCTCACCGAGACCCTGGAGGCCGTACGCCTCTGCGCCGCCCGCCGCACCGCCAGCGAGGCGAGTGCGCGAGCGTTCTTCGCGGCCAAGTGACTAGAGGTCGACGAGAGGAGAGGGAAAGAAGATCAGAAGATCAAAAGATCAAGAAGGGTGTTTTTCAAACCCCCCTTTTGATCTTCTGATCTTCTTGATCTTCTTTCCCTCTCCTCTTGTCAGCCTCGTGCTTCTGGTCAGCCCCCGTTCGAGCTGAAGAGCGGCTCGACGAGCGCGAACCGCACGTTCGCCGCCAGGCGGTAGCGCGTGCGGCCGTATTCGCCCGCGTCGCGGACGCGCTCGATGGCGGTCGCGTCGCCGAGCAGATCGCGGACGCGGGAGATGAGGACGCGGACGCGGTGCTCGGCGTCGGCGCTCTCGGGGCCGGGGCCGCCGGCGGCGCGCAGGATCTCGTCGGCGCTCAGGCCCTCCTTCGCGCGACGCAGGAGCTGCACCACGAGGGGCTCGAGGGCGCGACGGCGCTCGAGGGAGACCTCGCGGTCGTGCACGCGGAGGTTGTGCGCCAGGGTGTCGACCACGAGCGTCGCCCCCTCGGTCGCGCGCGCCATGTCGGTGAGCGGCACGCGCGTCACGCCCTGCGGCGTCGTCACGTAGATGAGCGTCTCGCCCTCGGTCGGCTCGGGCATCGCGTCGAGGTCCTCGCTCGACGGCGGAATGCTGATGCGCTGCACCGACTGCCGCACGCTCGGGGGCGGAGCCATCGATGCGGCCGACGCGACCGCCGCGGCCGCGGCTCCCGTCGCGTTGGCGAGCGCGATCATCCGCTCGGCGTAGCGCACGACGCGGCTGTCGCCGCTCTTGAGCGCTGCCTGCCACAGGGCCATCGACGCCTGCCGATCCGGGAACACCCACCCGTGCTTCTCGCCCGACAGCGCCGCGCGCTCGACCGCCGCCCGCGCCCCCGCCTCGTCCCCGAGCGCCAGCGCGGTCCGGCCGACCACGAGGTTCAGCGATCCGGTGACGAAGGCCTCCGGCAGCTTCTCGGCGTGCGTCGCCGCGTGGTCGAGCGCCTCGCGCGTCTGCCCGCACGACTCGAGCGTCCGCGCGCGCGTCGCCACGAGGTCCTGCTCGTCGATCGCGTCGACCACCGCGAGGTCGGCCCGGAGCTTCTCCGCCTTGCCGAGCCACTGGCGCGCCGCCTGGGCGCGA
>DATJYG010000067.1:0-12625 GCA_035499695.1 Polyangiaceae bacterium | reverse complement strand
CGCGGCAGCGGCAGGTCCGCGGACAGCACGCGTTCCAGGAGGTCGTCGCCCTCGTTCGCGCTCGGCGGGGCGCCCGTCGATCCGCGCTTCGCCGACGCGGCCCCGGGAGCTCCCGGCTCGGGCGCGAGATCGCCGAGCGCGAGCCGCCGCGCGACCGCGTTCCTCAGCTCGCGCACGTTGCCCGGCCACGAGTAGGCCTCGAACCGCGCGATGACGTCGGGGCTCAGCGGCTGATCCCGCGTGTCGAGCTTGCGCCAGAAGTGACGCGTGAGGAGCGCCACGTCGCCGTGACGCGCGCGCAGCGGCGGGAGCTCGATGCGTGCGACGGCGAGGCGGTAGTAGAGGTCCTCGCGGAACCGGCCCGCGGCGACCTCGGCGTCCAAGTCACGGCGCGTCGCGGCGAGCACGCGAACGTCGAAGGGCACCCACTTGTCGCTGCCCACGCGCTGCACCTCGCCGCGCTCGAGCGCGCGAAGGAGCTTGGGCTGCAGGTTCGGCTCGAGATCGCCGATCTCGTCGATGAGGAGCGTGCCGCCGTGGGCGACCTCGAAGACGCCGCGCCGCGCGCTCACGGCGTTCGTGAAGGCCCCGCGCTCGTGACCGAAGAGCGTCGACTCGACGAGCGTCGGCGGCACGGCGGTGCAGTCGAACACGGCGAAGGGGCCGCCCGCCCTGGGGCCCTCCTCGTGAATTGCCTCGGCGAGCAGCTCCTTTCCGGTGCCGGTCTCTCCCTCGATGACGACCGGGACGTCGCTCTGCGCGAGCCGCTCGCACAGCGGGTAGAGCCGGCGCATCTCGCTCGACGCGCCGACGATGCGTCCGAAGCGCATGGCGTCCGAGAGAGAGACGGCTTGCGGAGCGCCCGCCAGGTCGATGGCGATCGTCGTCGCGCCGATCCGCAGCGTCTCGCCGCCCGAGAGATACGCGTCGAGGAGCTGCGTCGTGCCCTGCCACGTGCCGTTCGTGCTTCCCAGGTCGGTCACGCGCAGGCCGTTCGACGTGGCCTCGAACGCGCAGTGACGGCGCGACACCTCGGCATCGCCGAGCCTGAGATCGCAGGCGAGCCCCTTGCCCACCAGGACGCGCACCGGGCGGTTGCCGTCGACGATGAGGGACGAGCCCGCATCCGGTCCTTCCACCACGCGGAGCACGTACGTCGCGACCGCCTCTCCCCGCGACTCGGAACGCGAGGTGAGGATCGTGGTGGCGTCGCCTGCTCCGGTCAGGCCCACGGCTCGATGATACCAGCCGGCTCCCCCGCGGTCTGCGGCGCCGTGCACTTTTGCAGTCGGAGCGTCGCGGCGGCGCTACACGCTCCTGAGACCCGGTGGAGGCGGGCTCGCTCGAGCGCGACGGCTAAATGCGCTTCGTCGTACAGGGGAGCCAAGGAGCGCCACATGGTCCGTCATTTCGCATTGGTCGTCGCGTCGGTCGTGCTCATCGCGTGCAGCGGTGACAGCAGTTCCACCGGCGGCGGCGGGGGAAGCAGCGGCAGTAGTGGGAGCTCGAACGGCGGCGGCTCGAACAGCGGCGGGTCGAGCGGTGGCAGCGGTGGGAGCACGAGCAGCAGCGGCAGCGGCAGCAGCAGCGGAGGAAGCAGCAGCAGCGGGAGCAGCGGCAGCAGCAGCGGGGCGAGCAGCAGCAGCAGTGGAAGCAGCAGCGGGAGCAGCAGCAGCAGCGGAAGCAGCAGCGGCGGCTCGAGCTCCGGGTGCATGGTGCCCACGGACTGCCCCGGGCAGGTGTGCTGCGCGACCATCCCGATCACCGGAGGCACCGTGCCCAACTGCACGTCGGGGATGCTCACGGCCGTCTGCAAGGCGGCCGCGCAGTGCCCGACGCAGCTCGGGAGCCTCTCCTGCTCGGGGAACGAGCAGGTCCAGCTCTGCACCACTGCGGCCGATTGCACGGGCGCAGGCACCAGCAACAACCTGTGCTGCACGTTCACGAACGACGCCGGCGCCCTGAGCTTCTGCGCCAGCATGCTGATCGGAAACCTCGGCGGCGGCACGTGCAAGTGACGAGCGACGGCCAGTCGCTCGACTCGATTGCGCGCGGCGAAGAATGTTCGTTTGCGCGCGGACGCGATGCTTCACGCACGCGCTCCGCGCGCACGCAAGGCACCGCGAGATCGCGAGCCGTCACGAAGGTGGGCCGCGCCCTGTCCATCGCGAATGCGCTGAAATCCCGAGGTGTCGCGTGTGCGGGCCGGTGGCACGAGCTGCGCAATGGCCGCCGGCACCATGCACCTTCGCCGTGCCGCATTCGCGCCTTCGCTCCTGTCGATATCCGCGGTGTGCTTCGCACTCTCTCCGGCGGGCTGCTCCGCCGAAGCGACGTCGCGGGAGAACACCCGCGCCGGCGCCCAGGCCTATTCGATTCCCGACCCTAGCGACTTTTCCCTCCCGCCATCGAGCGCCTCGGCGCGCGCCGCCATCGTGGCGCGCTACGCGCAGCTCGATCCCGGCGGCGTCGTCCCGCGCGGGCTGCTCGAGGACGCCGTCGAGTACTTCGACGTCAACAGCGCGCTCATCCCGAACAAGGCGTACATCACGATCGTCGACTTCTCGAAGTTCTCCGGGAACGACCGGTTCTTCATCGTCGACATGACGTCGGGCGACGTCGAGTCGCACAAGGTGGCGCACGGTCAGAACAGCGATCCGAACTGGACGGGCTGGGCGACGAAGTTCAGCAACGTGTCGGGCTCCCTCGAGAGCTCTCTCGGCTTCTACATGGGCGGCGAGATCTACGACGGATCGCACCCGCACTCGATGCGCCTCGACGGGCTGTCGCCCGATGGCAGCCCGAATCACATGGCCAACACGAACGTGCGCGACCGCGCCGTCGTGATGCACGAGGCGACGTACGTCGACGACTCCAACACGGGCAAGCAGGGGCGCAGCGACGGGTGCCTCGCCCTCGATCCGAACATCGAGAAGGGCGTGGTCGAGCGGCTCGCCAACGGGAGCCTCATCTACGCCGAGACCGCCCCGCTCAACCCGCCGGTAGGCACCGCCGGCGGTGGATCGAGCAGCGGTGGGTCCAGCGGCAGTTCGAGCAGCGGATCGAGCAGCGGCAGCTCCGGCGGGGGGGGCGGCACGCCGTGCAGCACCGACGGCGATTGCAACCCGGGCTCGGATGGATCCGGTCAGATTTGCGTCGGCGGCTTCTGCGTTGCAGGCTGCAACGCGGACTGGGAATGCCCCGGGAGCACTTCATGCGTCAGCGGAACGTGTCAGTGAGCGGCGTGATGGTGAAGGGAACCCTCACTGCCTTGTTGACGTTCAGCGCCCTCGCGTGGTGGTGCGCGTGCGGCTCGTCGGGCGGGTCGGCGCCGTCGACGTCCGAAGCCAGCTCCGACGTCAGCGCGTCGGGCGATTCCGGAGGCTCGGGCGGCTCTGGATCCGGCTCCGGATCCGGCTCGAGCTCCGGCACCGGGAGCTCGTCGTCGAGCGGGGGCTCCGGCTCCGGGGGCGACGGCGGCTCGGGGTCCGGCGGTGGCGACGGGGCCACCGGGTCGGAAGCTGGCGGCGCCCTGTGGCAGCCGACGGCGGACGCCCCCATCCACTTCCACTGGATGATCGGCGCCAGCACCTTCTCGAGCGCCGACATCCTCTCGGGCCAGAACGGCCAGGTCGTCTACGACATCGACGGAGCCAACGCGACCGTCGCGGACGTCGCCGCGATCCACGCCGCCGGCGCCATCGCCGTCTGCTACGTCGACGTGGGCTCGCTCGAGCCGAACCGCCCCGACACCTCGCAGTTCCCGCAGTCGGTCATCGGCCCGGACGTGCAGGGTTGGCCGGGCGAGAAGTGGCTCCTCGTCACCGCCGCCAATCAGCCCACCATCCTGCCCCTGATGAAGGCGCGCTTCGAGACGTGGTGCGCCGCGAAGGGCTTCGACGCCATCGAGCCGGACAACCTCGACGCGTGGACGAACATCTCCGGCGTGAGCGAGGCGGACAACGTCGCGTACGACCTGGCCATCGGGAAGCTCGCGCACGCGATTCCGCTGTCGGTCGGGCTGAAGAACGTGATGACGGACCTGGACCCCTCGCAGTACGCGACGTTCCTCGCGCAGTTCGACTGGGCGCTCAACGAGCAGTGCTACGAGAACAGCGAGTGCAACGACTACACGGCGGCCGGCAGCTTCCTCCCCGCCAACAAGGCCGTCTTCGACGTCGAGTACGGCACCGCGCCCGACTGCTCCATGGCGAACTCCGCGCACATGAACGCGCAGCAGACGGACCTCGACCTCGTCGGAGCGACGGACACCGGCTACACGTACTCGCCCTGCGTCCCCGACTCGCAGTCGACCTGGTAAACGGCGCTGAAGCCTCAGCACGGCGTGGAGGAGCTTCAGCACCGCGTGGGGGAGCCTCAGCAAGGCGTGGGGAAGCGTCAGCGCGGCGTGGGGAAGCCTCGGCACGGCATGGGGAAGCCTCAGCGCGGCGTGGGGAAGCCTCGGCACTGCGTGCGGAAGCCTCAGTACGTCGTGCGGAAGCCACGGCACGTCGTGCGGAGGGCTCTGCACGTCGTGCGGAAGGCTCTCCGCGAGCTGACGGACGCGCTGGATCGCGAAGAGGCTTCAGGGGAACGCGAGAGCAGACGCTGCTCCCGCGTCCTGGACGCGTGTATCGATGATGTCGAGCACCGCATGGCGCCGCGCATCGGCGTCGTTCACCGCGCGATCGGGCAGGAGCGGCTGGCCAGGCGTCTCCTCACCGAGCGCGTCGCGTAGCTTCGCGACGTCGAGGGCTCGGAGCGCGTCGACGAAGGAGCTGGAGAAGCGGACGACGCGACGCAGAAGCCCGAGCTGGCGGGTGAGGGCGTCGGGGGGCGGGTTGTCGTAGAAGGCGCCGTCGTTGTCGACGTAGAGGAGGGTGTGCGTCGCGCCGTCCTCGGCGATGTTGGCGCCGCTCCACCGGTCCCAGTTGGCGGTGACGTAGTCGAACGCGACGAGGGTGCTGATCGCTGCGGCGAGGGACCGCTGGTCCTCGGGGATGGTGCTCGACGCATCGGTGAGCCAGGGCTCCCATCGCGCGCGCCATGAGGCGTCCTCGAGCGGGAGCACGCGATACGCGTCGATCCAGGGCATGAGGGCGCCTCGGATGTGGCCGTCGGGATCGGGGAGGGCGTCCTTGTCGAAGTCGGGCTGCAGGCGACGCAGCGTGGCCGCGTCGAAGGACCGCGGGACGGAGCGGGGCACGTTACCGAGGCCGAGCGCATGCGCGAGACGGTACGCGGCTATCTCGGCGCGGTAGCGGCGGTCGCCCAGCGGGCGGCGCGAGCGAGGCTTGAACACGGCGCGCGAACCGTCGGAGAGCGTGAGCTTCAGGACGTACGAAGTGTGCCCGATGCTCTTGGACGCAGCGGGATCCGCCGTGAGAAGCGAGTCGCCCGTCGCCGTCCCGGACGCAGTCGCAGACGCCGTCGCGCTCGCGGTCGCCGTCGCCGTCGCGGTCCCGCTCGCGGTCGCAGACGCACTCGCCGTCGGCGTCGCGTCGCTCTTCGAGCACGCGCCAACCGCGACGCTAAAGCACGCGATCGCAAAGGAACGACAGAACGCGCCCATTCACCAGCTCCGGCTGCTCGATCGGCGTCACGTGCGTCCCCCTCGTCACCATCAAGAGCTCCCCCTTCGGCAGCGCCTCCGCCATCGCCATCGCCAGGTACGGCGGCGTGAACGAGTCCTTCTCCCCAGCCACCACGAGCACCGGCACGTCGATGCGCGGCAGGAGGTCCGCCGCCGTGTGCTCGCCCGCCGCCCGCAGCATCCGCAGGAACATCGGGAAGTCCACGTGCGTCATGTGCGACAGGTACGGCAGCATGTCCTCGGCGTGCACGTGCTCCGGATCGATCTCGCCCGCCTTGAGCGCGATCTTCAACCCGAGCTGCGGCGGCAGCCGTGACCACACCGCGCGCACCACTTCCGGCGACTTGAGCGCCAGGTCGAGCAGCTTCGGGAGCACCATCTGCAGCACCGGCGTCCCGTGGAAGGTGCTCGTGACGTTCCCGAACGTCCCGCACACGAGCACGATGCCGCGCACACCTTCGGGCCGCTGCCGGTACGCCTCCAGGGCGACCTGGCACCCCATCGAGTGCCCGAAGAGCACCACCGGCGGATCCCCGATGTGCCGCCGGACGCACCCCAAGTCCTCGGCGTGGGCCGCGATGTCGATGCGCCCCGGATCGGCCGGTGGCGCGCTGCGGCCATGGCCTCGGTAGTGCCAGTGGACGACGGGCACCGCCGCGGCGAGCGCGTCGGTCATGTACTTCCAGATGAACCCGTCGCAAAGGATCCCGTCGGTCAGGATCGCATGCGTCGCGGACGCCCCCGGGCCGGACGCATTGCGCCGTTCGACGAAGAGCCGGGTGCCGTCGGGCCCGAGAGCGAACGAGGCAGCGGGCACTTCGCCCACCCAGCGAGGCTCAGCCGCCGTCTTCTTCGTCAGCACCCTCTACGTCGTTGACGCTGGGGAGCTTCTTGATCTCCATCCGTGAGATCTTCCACGCACGCTGGACGACCCAGGACAGCGACCGGTCGAGCCGGGCCGCTTCCTCTTTGATCTCCTGCAGCATGGACTCGGGGAAGTACAGACTCTGCTTGCGCTTGTCCGTCTTCGACCCGGGCAGGCTGGACGTCGACTCCTTGTCACTCGTCGCCAAGGGAACCTCCTTCAGGGGCTCGCGTGAAAGGTGGCGGGGGGGCAGAAGGACGCCCTCACGAGAGCACCCCTACTATCGGCTGCCTTACGCCGGGGATCAAGCTGAGCAAACCTCGCACCTTCACGCACGACCAAAACACCTTGCATCGAGCTACGTTTTGCTCCCGATGCACTTCAATAAGGCAGCCAGACTCCTCGTCCTCCCGGTGTGCGCCTTCGCGGGCGGCGCGTGCGCGACGACGTTCACGGGCGGGGGCCACTACGCCCACGGCGACACCCCCTTCGCGGCCACCGAGCAGCTCGGGCGCGTCCTCGTCGAAGTCGAGAACGCGTACGTCGACCCCGTCGACCGAGCCAAGCTCGTGGACGGCGCCATCAAAGGCATGGTGGGGGAGCTCGACCCGCACTCGAGCTACATGCCGCCCGAGGAGTTCAACAACTTCGAGAGCGACACCGAGGGCCAGTTCGGCGGCATCGGCATCGAGGTCGAGAACCGGAGCGACCAGCTCGTGGTGCTCGCGCCCATCGAGGGCTCGCCCGCCGCGGGCGCTGGCATCCGCTCGGGCGACGTGATCGTCGCCGTAGACGGGCGCGATCCGAGCCAGGTGCCCATGGACAAGCTGGTGAAGCACCTGCGCGGCGCGCCGGGGTCGCACGTGAAGGTGTCCGTCAGGCACCAGGGCGCCGGGGAGGTCGTCACGCTCGACCTCGTACGCGAGATCATCCACGTGCCGAGCGTCGCTTCGAAGCTCCTCGCGGGGCGCGTCGGCTACGTGCGCATCAAGCAGTTCCAGGAGCACACGCACGACGAGCTGCTCGGGGCCGCGGCCAAGCTGCGCGCGCGCGCGGGAGGCGGGGCGCTGGCGGGCATCATCCTCGACCTGCGCGCCGACCCGGGGGGCCTCGTCGATCAGGCGGCGGACGTGGCCGACGAGTTCCTGCAGGACGGCGTCATCTACACCGCGCGTCACCGCGGGCAGATCGTCGACGAGGTGAAGGCGCACGGCGGCGGCGCGTTCGTCCGCGAGCCGATGGTCGTGCTGGTCAACGAGTTCACCGCGAGCGCGTCGGAGCTCGTGGCGGGGGCGCTGCAGGACCACCAGCGCGCGACCGTCGTGGGGGAGCGCACCTTCGGCAAGGGGAGCGTGCAGGCGATCGTCCCGCTGCCCGGCGGCGCGGGGATGCGCCTGACGGTCTCGCGCTACTACACCCCGAGCGGGCACGCGATCCAGGCCGACGGGGTGCACCCGGACGTCGCGGTGGAGCTCGAGGGCAAGAAGGAGAGCGCCATCTCGTACAGCGAGAAGGACCTGGAGGGGCACCTCGCGGGGCAGACGAGCCCCGAGCAGGAGCGCAAGCCGCGCGACGTCGTCGTCATCCAGGGCGATGCGGGCGCGCCGACGCAGGAGCCTGCCGGCAGCGAGGCGACCAGCGTGCCGGACGATCCCGGCACGGGCAGCGATCCGGTGCTCAAGGTCGGGTGGCAGACGCTGCAGAAGCAGATGCAGACTGCGGCGAAGTGACCGAGAGGGCCTCACGAGCCGCGGCGACGCCGGCTCGGATGCCGCTCTCGAGCGCGTCGAGCCAGGTGCGCGGCAGATCCGCGACGAGCTCTCCGGCCACGTAGAGCCCCTGCGCGACGCGGCCGTCGGACGCGGCCGGCACGCCGACGCGGTTCATGAGCGGATCGCTCGCGAAGGGCCAGGCGATCGACTCGGGCGCCATGCCGTAAAGCGAGCCCGGGAGCTCCAGGGGCTTGCCGCGCGAACCGAGCGGCAGCGGCCCGTCGATCGTGCAGCGGAACGGCGCGCGGGAGTACGGCGGCATCGCGGCAGCGAGCATCCACTCGCTCGACTGGTACTCGAGCCCGCCGCCGACGAGGCCCCCGGCCGCGACCACCACGGCATCGGCCTCGAGGCCGCCGTCGCCGTTGGCGGCCAGGGTCACGCGCCACTTGCCACCGCTCGGCTCGATGCGGGTCACTCTTCCGCGCGCCGTGTGGATGCCCGCGCTCGCGAGCGCGCGATTGCGCGCGGCCTCGAAGCGAAGGCCCGGCGGTCCACCGGGCAGCCCGAGGGCTTCGCCGCACGGAACGCCGACGCGCTTGGAGAGTTCCTCGGCACGCGAGCGCTCGACGCCGAGCGACGGTGGAAGAAGCAACGCGCCCGGCTTCCTCTCGGAACGCGCCAGGGCCTCACGAAGGCGGTCCGCGAGCCAGCCGAGGCGGCTGGGATCATCGTGACGCGCGGCGAAGTCGGCATCGGGGAGAGCACGTTCGTCGACGTGCCGCAGCATCGCCGCTTCGAGGGGGAAGAGCGACTGGCCATCCCACTTCGCCACGAGCTCCGCGTCCCACTGGGGACGGTCGCACCCGACGACGGCGATCGCCGCGCGCGCCGAGATCAGCGGATCGAGATCGAGGATCGCGGCATCGTGCCCGTGAGCAACCAGCGGGCGGGCGCTCGTCGGGAGGAGCATCGACCGCGCGACCGTGACGCCGAGCAAGACCGCGACGTCTCGCGCTTCGGCCGAGACGGCATCCGTGGCGTGCGCCGCGCCCGTCCACAGGGTGGAGGCGCCGGTACCGCCGTCGACGACGGTGGTGCGCGCTCCAGCGCGAGCCGCGACGATTGCCGCGGCCGTGCCCGCGGCGCCGGCGCCGATGACGACGACGTCCCCGCGGCTCATGGCCGGACCCCCAGCGTCGCATCCAGATGTGCGAGAGCGAGCGCCTCCTGCCTCGCCTGCTCGGGGCCCATCGCCACGACGCGCGTCTTCGCCTGCTTCTCGACGAAGTCTCGCGCCATGACCTGGCCCTGGTGAGGCGGCAGGCCCCGCTCCTGCGCGACGATCTGGCCGCACCGAGCGGCACACCGCATCCCGCCGCACGCACCGAGGCCGAGCCGCGTGCGGCGCGCGACGTCGTCCACCGTGCGCGCCAGCTCGTGGCGCACGACGTGGCGGACCTCGGCCTCCATCACCGGCTCGCACACGCAGGTGATCTCGCGCTCGCGCGGCCGGCGGGCGACGCGCTCGAGCACGTGCAGCGCGCGCTGTCCGTGCCTGTACACGAGCCGCCGCGCTGCGACCGGCGTGATCCCGTGCTTGTCGGCGAGCGCCATCGCGTCGGGCACGCTCTCGCCCCCGGGCAAGGGCCGCGTGTGCGTGGTGCAGGGAGCGGCCACGCCGAAGTCGTCCCTCGCGACCTGGTCGCTGAGCTCCTGCGAGAAGAGACGGTAGCTCGCGAGCTTGCCGCCGATCATCGAGTAGACGCCCGGCGCGCCGTCGCGAGTGTGATCGACGATCTCGTGCTCGCGCGAGAGCGCGTCCTCGTTCGGGCCGTACGCGTAGAGCGTCGGCCTCACGCCGGCGTAGGTGCCGATGGCGCGCGCGGTGCGCACGCTCGGGAATACGCGCGCGACGCCCTGCACGAGGTAGCGAACCTCCTCGCTCGTGGCGCGCACGTCGTCGAGATCGCCGTAGTAGTCGTCGTCCGTCGTGCCGAGGATGCTCACGTTCTGCCACGGCTCGAGGAAGATCTGCCGCCCGTCGATGGCCTCGCTGAGGATCCCGTAGTTGGTGAGGCGGCGGTCGAGCACGACGTGGATGCCCTTGCCCGGCCGCACCCGCACGCGCGCCTGCGGCAGCCCGCCGAGGTGCGCCGTGACGGGGCTCCAGGCGCCCGTCGCGTTGACGACGACGTGCGCCCGCACGCGCACGCGCTCCTGTGTGTCCCGGTCGCGCGCCTCGACCACGTAGCGCCCGCCGTCGTCCTGCCCCTCGGCGCGCGCGATCTGCTCCACCGTGGTGTGCACGTAGACGCTCGCGCCATGCTCGATCGCGTCGATCGCGTTCAGCGTGCAGAGGCGCGCGCCGTCGATGCCCCACTCGTCGAAGGTGATGCCGCCCACGATCGACCCGGTGAGCCCGGGTTCGAGTCGCGCGAGATCGTTCGCATCGAGCCGGCAGTGCGGCTCGCCGTGCTTGAGCGGCTGGTAGTCGTCGTACGCCCGGAAGTAGGCGTCGATGAGCTCGAACGCGATTCGCCCCTGCGCGCCGCTCTTGACCGGCATGAGAAACGGCAAGCGAAAGAGCAGGTGCGGCGCGATGTGCTGGATGTACCCGGAGTCACGGCACGAGGTCTCGGTGACCTTCGGCGACTGCGAGAGGTAGCGCACGCCCCCGTGGATCATGCCGCTCGAGTTGCCGCTGGCGCCGAAGGCCAGGTCGTTGCGCTCGAAGAGCACGACGCGCAGGCCACGCAGCGACAGGTCGCGCGCGACGCCGGTGCCGTTCACCCCGCCGCCGAGGACGGCGACATCGTACTCGTCGACGGGAAGCGGTCCCTCCGCGACGCGCATCGCGACGGGCGGGGGGCGCAGAGACGGAGCCGGCTCGTCGGGCACGTGCACCGTTTAGCAGATGTTCAAGCCTCCGCCGCGTGCTCCTTGTGCTTGCGGGCGAACCTCGCGAGCACGCGGTCGACCACGTCGTAGAGCTCCCGGTTGCCGTCCTGCTTGTGCTTGGCGATGCGGTGGGCGTACTTCGGGGTCTCGTCGAGGAAGAGCCGGAGCACCTTCGCCTCGATCTTGTCGGCGGCGAGGCCCCAGCCCAGCTCCTCGAGGTAGCGCGCGTTGAGCACCTGCTCGTACTGGTTGCGCACCGGGACGCTGAAGATGGGCTTGCCGAGGTAGATGGCCTCTCCGAGGAGCGACAGCCCCCCGTTGGCCACCACGGCGCGCGCCGTCGCGAGGTCCTCGACGAACCCCTCCTCGCTGAAGTCCTTGAGCGTGCAGTTGCCGACCCTCGCGTTCTTGCGCAGGCCGTACACGACGAACCGCGCTCCTTCGATGGAGTTGAGCTCGTCGAGCAGCTTCGTGTCGCTCGTGGACGTCTGGTAGACGAGCACGTGCTCGCCGGCGCGCGCCTTCTTCTTCGCGTCGAGGATCGACTTGCGGAGGATCGGCGGCACGAGGGTCGTCGTCTTCTCGTACTTGGGCCGGACGGGCGGGTGGAAGAACGTCGTGATGACGTAGTGGTCGCAGGCCGGGAGCTTGGCGCGCACGAACGCCTTGGTCATCTGGTAGTCGATCTTCACGCCCTTCTTGGCGAACTTGCCGAGCTTGCAGCGGCTGATGATCTGCTGGTTGTCGATCGACATCACAGGCAGGCCGTGGCGCTTGGCGAAGAAGTACGCGAACGAGTCGAAGTCGCTGATGACGGCGTCCGGCTCGAAGGAGGCCACCTTGCGCATGTAGGCGCTGACGTTCGCGGCGAGCATCCCGGGCGCCGCCACCACGTTGCGGGCGAGCGTCCCGTCGCGATCCATCCGGTTGTCGACGTAGCGGATCGTCAGCCCGCGGATCTCGACCACGTCGCGGAAGGTCTTCGACAGGAACCCGTGCGCGCGCCCGCTGACGACGATCTTCACCTCGTGGCCGCGCTCGACGAGGTGCTCGCAGACGACCTTGCTGCGCGTGGCGTGGCCCATGCCCTCGCCGACGACGCCGTAGAGGATGCGCATGCCGCCAAGCTACACGGCGCCTCAGTGCCAGACGATGGGGAACACCAGGCTCTGGTTGGTCCACGCGACGCTCGCGTCGGCGCCGTACGGCTCTTCCGTGCCCCACATGTAACGGGTGCCCGGCGCGGCGGCGTCCTGGTTCGCCTGCATCGTGTTGAAGTCGCCCCCGAAGGCGGCGCCGCCGTCGGTGGTCACGGCCGACGCGTACCAGGGGTCGCCGATGTTCACGACGCCGCCGTCGCCGGCGCCGCCGTACACGTCGAGCCGCGCCGAGGTGCCGTTCTCGAAAGAGAACTGCGTCGGCAGCGTGCCGCCGTCGTCGGTGGGCGCGAACTGCCCGTATGCGTGGAAGCCCACGTCGGGCGAGGGGATCATCAGATCGCTCGTGGCGATGGGAAAGGAGGCGGAGATGGCTCGCCGCAAGGTGTTGAGCGTC
>DATJYG010000066.1:0-2761 GCA_035499695.1 Polyangiaceae bacterium | reverse complement strand
CTCCCATCTCTGGCTCCCTTCAAGGGGCCAGATTTTGGTCTGGCTCCCTTCAAGGGGCCAGATTTTCCGGAAGCCATCGGCCCAGATTTTCCGGAACCGACATCTTCGAGCGGACTGGCCGTCCATCCCCCGCGCG
Organism: Polyangiaceae bacterium; assembly: GCA_035499695.1. GTDB lineage: Bacteria > Myxococcota_A > Polyangia > Polyangiales > Polyangiaceae > Palsa-1150. The sequence goes on along the minus strand of DATJYG010000066.1, from coordinate 2,625 downwards.
AAGCGTGAGACTGCCGTCGATCGAGCGAAACCGCAACGCGGGAGCAGAACGAATCCTGGCGAGTAGGTGGTGGTAGCGGGTTTGGCGGTACGAGCGAGGGCGGGGGGGAGGTCACAGAACGGGACATGAGGCGCGCATGCGCTCCGACTGGAACCGACGTCAATTTGGATGGGCGCGTGCATCGAGGCTTCACTCGGCCTGCGAGAGAGTAGGCAGCGGACCGAGTTGGCAATCATCGCTGTGCTAGCGTCGTCCTCGTGACGTGAGCGTGGGACACGGAACACGCATGCACCGCCGCCCGGCCGTTCTGATCGGCATCCTCTCGCTGGTGCTCGCGTGCGCGTGCGGCGCGAGGCCCGTGCCGACGTCCGCCGCGCCCGCTGCCACCCCGCAGGACCACCGGGCACGCGCCCGCGCGCTCGACGACGCCTTCAACGCGCACGACACCGCGGCGATCGCCGCCCTCTACGCGTCCGACGCCGTGGTCCACGTGTGGGGCCTCGCCGACGACCGCGGCCGCCCCGCCATCGAGCGGTCCGCCGGCGAGATCTTCGCCGCCTTTCCCGACGCGCGCCGCACGACGGGCCGCATGTGGATCAAGGACGCGCACACGGCCCTCGTGGAGTGGACGCTCGCTGGGACCAACACGGGCACGTCGGCCGCGCTGTCCATCGGAGCCGCGACGGGCAAGCACGCCGGCATTGTCGCGGCGTCGGTGCTCGTGGCGGGCGACGACGGCCGTATCCGCGAAGAGCGGCGGTACATCGACTTCGTCACGCTGGTCGGGCAGCTCGTCCCGCCGGACCCGGAAAATCCGCTGCGGCCCGTGATCGCGTCGCCCCCGAGCGGCACCGGCGTTTTCGAAGCGAGCGGCGCGCCGGCGGAGGCGGCGCAGCTCGACGGCCAGCGCCAGTACGTCGCGGCGCTCGACGGGCACCACATCGACGACGTGATGAAGACGATCGCGCCGGACTTCCAGAGCGACGATTACCTCGCGCCGGCCACGGTCGGCGCCACCGAGCTCAGGGCGTCGCTCACGTTCTTCATCACGTCGGCGCAGGACTTCCGCGCCACCGTCGCCTCGGCGTTCGCCACGGCGGACTACGGCATCTTCGAGATGGAGTTCGACGGGACGTTCCCCGACACGAAGGAGCCCGGCAAGCCACACGGCACCTTCCACGTGCACGAGCTGCAGGTGAACCACTTCGAGGCCGGCCGCATGCAGCGCTCGTGGTCCTGGAGCGACGGCCTCGAAACCGCGCACCAGCTCGGCCTCCCCGCGCCGCACGTGCCGGCCGGGTGAGGAGCGGCGGGCGGCTGTCGACGGCAACCCGCGGCCGGTAGTGAGAGGGACGCCGGGAGACGGCGATCCCCCTCTCGACGGGGCCCGGGAACGACCCACGGGGGAAGGCTCAGGGCTCCGCGGGCGTTCATCCGACGTGCCTCGACGGCCGCTCTGCGCCTTTGCCCTCCTCGTGTGCGTTCTCGGGCTCTGGCGGCCGGTGAGCGCGCACGTGCGGGCCGCCTCGCTGCTCGTGAGATTCGCCGACCCGGATGCATCCGGGATCCTCGCGGATGCCGGGCGACACGACGTGGACGTGCGCGACGAGAGGCTCGCGGGCACCCGGGCCCGCCTCTTCGTGCCCGCGGGCGTCGACGACCCGCCTGGCCTCGTCGTCGTGCACGGCGTGCACTGGAAGGGAATCGACGAGCCGCGGCTGCAGCGCTTCGCGCGCACCATCGCGGCGAGCGGCGTCGAGGTGCTCACGCCCGAGATACGCGAGCTCTGCGACTACCAGATCGATCCGGCATCCATCGCGACGATCGGCGAGAGCGCGCGCGTCCTCTCCGCGCAGCTGGGCGGCCGGCGCGTCGGCCTGATGGGCCTGAGCTTCGCCGGCGGTCTCTCGCTGGTCGCCGCGAGCGATCCGCAGTGGGCCGACGCGCTGTCGTTCGTCGTGTCGGTGGGCGGGCACGACGACCTCGGCCGCGTGCTGCGGTTCTTCGTGAGCGACCAGGCGCCCCTTCCGGACGGCACGGCGCTGCACCTGCACGCGCACGACTACGGCCCGGTCGTGCTCGAGTACTCGCACGTCGAGGACTTCTTTCCTCCCGAGGACGTGCCCGTCGCGCGCGATGCGCTGCGCGACGTGCTCCACGAGGACTTCGCCGCCGCCCGCGAGCGCGCGGCGTCTCTGTCTCCGGCGTCGACCGAACGCATGCAGCGGATCCTCGCGCACGACACGGCAGCGTTCGCGCCGGAGCTCCGCGCCGAGATCGCGCGTCTCGAGCCCGGCTTCGCGGCCGTCTCGCCGAGCGCTCACCTCGCGGACCTGCGCGTGCCCGCGTTCGTCCTGCACGGTGCGGGCGACACCGTGGTACCCGCCAGCGAGGCCGAGTGGCTGGCGCGCGACATCCCGCGTTCCATGCTCCGGCAGGCGCTCGTCAGCCACGCCATCGAGCACGTGGAGCTCGAGAACGGCACGGGCATCGGCGACGAGCTGGCGCTCGTTCACTTCATGAGCGACGTGCTCGACGCGGCCGAAGACGAGCCGCTCAGCACGCGCTGATGCGTGCGGCGACGTCCCGCCAGACGACGGCGACCTTGTGAGGCCGCGCCTCGCA
>DATJYG010000065.1:0-5121 GCA_035499695.1 Polyangiaceae bacterium | reverse complement strand
ACTCGTCTCACTCTGGCGCCTGTTCTCTCTCCGACGCGTCTCCCCCAGGCACCTCTTCCCTTGCGCCGCCATCATTCTGATATTACAGAATCCTCGTGGCAGTCGCCGTTCAGAGTCTGGTCGAGCCGCTTCCTCCGCGTCCGTCGCCGCAACGCAGCTCGGGCCTGACGGATCGGGAGCAGCGCATCGTGCGCGCCATCGGCGCGGCGCTCGTGCCGGAAGGGAGCGTCTTCGAGCCGGGCGGTGAGGCGACCCTGCGCCGCTTCGAGCAGTGGCTGCACGGGGCCAACGCGTTCCAGATGCAGATCGTGAAGTCGCTGCTCTGGGCGGCCGAGATCGCGGCCGTTCCGAGCACGGGACGCGTGCTCACGGCGCTGTCGGCCGAGCGCGCGAGCCGCTTCCTGGAGGACTGGGCGGCCTCCGGCCTGCACGCCCGCCGCGTCCTCCTGCGGGCCATCACGAGCCCCATCAAGGTCGCGCACTTCGACGACGCGCGCGCCTTCGAGGCCGTCGGCTGCAGGAGCTTCCACGCGCACGCGCTACCGACGGCGGAGCCGGCGCGCTGGATGCAGCAGGTGGTCGACGGGCGCCACGCCGAGGAGGACATCGACGTCGAGTGCGAGGTCGTCGTCATCGGCAGCGGAGCGGGCGGTGCGGCGTGCGCGTACGAGCTCGCGTCGCGCGGGCGCGCGGTGCTCATCGTGGAAGAGGGGGATTTCCACCGGCGCGAGCAGCTCGGCGGGCGCACGCAGCCGATGGTCAAGAAGCTCTACCGCGACCAGGGGCTCACCATCGCGATCGGCAACAGCGGAATCCCGGTGTTCGCGGGGCGCGCCGTGGGCGGCACCACGATCGTCAACAGCGGCACGTGCTACCGGGCGCCCGAGCGCACCTTCCGCCGCTGGCGAGAGCAGCTGGGGCTCGCCTGGTACTCGAGCGACACGATGTCGCCCTACTACGAGCGGGTCGAATCGATGCTGCGCGTCGAGCGGGCGCGCTTCGAGCTCACAGGCGGTGTGGGCCGCGTCATCGCGCGCGGGGCCGAGCGGCTCGGGATGCACCACCGGCCCGTCGACCGCAACGCGCCCGACTGCGACGGTCAGGGCGTCTGCTGCTTCGGCTGCCCCACGGGCGCCAAGCGATCCACCGACGTGAGCTACGTCCCTGCGGCGCTCGAGCGCGGCGCGCAGCTCGTGACGGCGGCGCACGTCGACGGCATCGAGGTCGTCGCAGGGCGAGCCCGCGGCATCACCGCGCGCCTCGGCTCGGGCAAGCGGCTGCGTGTTCGCGCCGACGCGGTCGTCGTCGCGGGCGGGGCGCTAATGAATCCGTTGCTGCTGCGCCAGGCGCGCGTGCTCGAAGGGACGCCGACGGTCGGCAAGAACCTCACGATTCACCCGGCGTGCAAGACGATCGCGCGCTTCGACGAGACGATCGACATGGCCAGCGCCATCCCGCAGGGCTACGCGATCGAGGACTTCGCCGAGGAGGGCATCATGTTCGAGGGCGGCTCGGTGCCGCTCGAGGTGCTCGCCATCAGCATCCCGTGGGTGGGCCGGCGCCTCGTGGATCTGCTCGCGCAGTACCGCCACCTGGCCGTCTTCGGGTTCATGATCGAGGACGCGTCGCGCGGTGAGGTGCGGCCCGGCCTGCGCGGCTCGCCGCTCATCCGCTACAGCCTGTCCGACGCCGACGTCGCGCGCATGCAACGCGCCACGGCGATCATGTGCGAGGTCTACCTGGCCGCCGGCGCCACGCGCGTCTACCCGATGCTGCCCGAGATGGAGGAGCTGTCGACGCTCGCCGAGGTGAACCGGTTGCGCACGCTCCGCCTCACTCCCAGCTCGTTCGACGTCACCGCGTATCACCCGCTGGGCACGTGCCGCATGGGCACCGACCCCGAGACGAGCGTCGTCGGTCCCGACTTCGAGACCCACGAGGTCGAGCGTCTCTTCGTCGCAGACGGCAGCGTCGTCAGCGGTCCGCTCGGCGTGAACCCGCAGATGACCATCATGGCGATGGCCCTCAAGGCCGGCGAGACTATCGACGCGCGTCTCGGCGCCTGACGATCTCGACGAGATCGCCCTGCGACAGCTGCATGTCCATCACGTGCAGCCCGAGCGCGCCGCGCCACACGGGGTTCGTCAGCGGCAGCGGCGTGGCCCCGGTCGCCTGCACCTGCAGGTAGCGGAAGCCGTCCACGCCCTCCACGCACTGCGCCGCGTAGGCGCCGTCGACGAGGAGGAACGGCGCGTCCGTGAAGGCGGACCCGGGATTCGGACCACCGTAGTTCTCGCGCGTCGGGAACGCTGCCTGGATGAGCGTGCGGCGCGCGTTGCCCGGCACGTCGGCCGGGTTGACGCACGCGGTGACGCGGCCGGGCGGGATCGGGCTCCACGACTTCGCCTGATAGCCGGCGACGAACGTCTTGAAGGTGACGACGCACGCCTGCTCGTCGTCGCGCGTGCACACGGGCACGTTCGGGAGCTGCCCGACGGTGAAGTCGGCGCCGACCGGGAGCGCCACGACGAGGCGCGAGCGCATGCTGGGATCCGGGTCGAACCGCTCGCGCAGCAGGCGCACGATCATGCCGCCGCCCTGAGAGTGCCCGACGAGCACCACGCGCCGGCCGCCGTTGAACCGCTGCATGTACGTGTCGAACGCGGCGCGCACGTCGTCGTACGCGTGCTCGAGCGCCGCGTCTCGCTGCGCGACGTCCTTGGAGAAGAAGGTGCCGAAGGTCACCTGCCGGTAGAGCGGCGCGAAGACGCGGCACACCTGCCCGAGCCGGCCTGCCTGCGCGCGCGTGACGACGCGCATGCTCGTCGTGTCGCTGAAGTCGGTGTGCTGTCCGAGCGTCATCCTCAGGTCGACGGTCGGGTAGACGTAGAAGCAGTCGACGTCGGGGTTCGCGGCGGGGACGAACGGGATTCGCACGCGCGAGCCGTCGGGGCGGAGCTCGGTCGCGTCCATGTCCTGGCGGCACGCGTCGGTCGGCTGGTCGCCGCGGCACACCCACCAGTTGGGCGCGGAGTAGTCGATCGGCGGGAACACGGCGCTCGGTGGCACCGGCGGCGACTGGTACGGGCCGCCGCCGGGCGCCCACGTTCCCAGCGCGGGGGGTGGGGCCTCCGGAGACTGCTCGACACACCCGGCCAGGAGGAAACACAGTGCCGCGAACGCGAGGGAGCGATTCATCGGCGGGAATTTCACTTCTTGTGCGGCCCGGATGCAAGATCGCGCCGTGCGGCTCGCCGCTCTCGTCGCACTCGTCTCGGCGCTCGTGGCGTGCTCGTCCAGCACGCGCACGGTGCCTCGTTCGGCCCTCGCCCTGCACGCGCGCTCCGGGCACGAGCTCGCGCCTTCGGCGGAGGCTCGCGAGGTGGTGGAGTTCGCGCGCGCGCAGGTGGGGCACCGCTACTGCTGGGGCGGCACCGGGCCCTCGTGTTTCGACTGCTCCGGCCTCGTGCAGCGCGCCTGGAGCACCGTGGGCGTGAGGTTGCCCCGCACCTCCGGCGCCATGGGCGAAGCGCTGCACGACGTGTCGGTGGACGACATCCGGGCCGGCGACATCCTCTGGTACCCGGGTCACGTGGCGCTGTACGCCGGCGATGGGCGCGCCATCGAGGCGCTCGACTCGCACGACGGCGTGGTGGAGCGCGTCGCGAAGGACCCGTGGCGCGTGCTCCGGCCTCCGGGGACGTAGCGCTCAGCAGGCGCGGTGTCCGCCGCTCGGGAAGATCTTGCCCGGGTTGAGCAGGCCCTTGGGATCGAAGGCGCGTTTCACGTCGCGCTGGAGCTGGATGAGCGGTTCGCTCTGCTCGAGCGGCAGGTACTCGGCCTTGCTGACGCCGATGCCGTGCTCGCCGCTCAGCGTGCCGCCGAGGTCGATGGTCGCGCGCATCAGCATCGCTATCGCCCGCTCGACGTCGGAGCGCTCCCGGTCCTCGTTCCAGAAGAAGTTCACGTGCAGGTTGCCGTCGCCCGCGTGACCGTAGGCGAGGTGACGCACGCCGGTGGCGCGGCCGATGTCCTCGGTGCGCGCGAGCAGGTCGGCGATGCGCGTGCGCGGGACCACGATGTCCTCGCTCAGCTTGTGCTTGGCCAGCTTGCGCACGGCCTTCGAGAGCATCCGGCGCGCGGCCCACAGCCGGTCGCGCTGGCCGGCGTCCTGCGCCGCCACGACGTCGAAGCACCCTTCGCACGAAGACGCGACCTCCCCGACGCGCATCAGGGTGGCCTCGGCTCCCTCGCCGTCGACTTCGACGAGCAGCATCCCGCCGGCGCGCGGGTCCACCGCGACGCCTGCGGCGCGCACTGCGTCGAGCGTGGCCGCGTCGAGCATCTCGAGGCACCTCGGCACGACGCCGGCGGCCACGATGGCGCTCACGCCGCGCGCCGCAGCGCGCACGTCGGTGAAGAGGGCGAGCGCCGTCGCCACCGCCGGCGGCTTGGGCATGAGGCGTAGCGTCGCCTCGGTGAACACGGCGAGCGTCCCCTCGCTGCCGACGAGCAGCGAGGTCACGTCGTACCCCGTCACGCCCTTCACGGTGCGCTTGCCGGTGCGCAGCACGGTGCCGCCCATCAGGTGCGCCTCGAGGCCGAGCACCCAGTCGCGCGTCGCGCCGTACTTGAAGACGCGCGGGCCGCCAGCGTTCTCCGCCAGGGTGCCGCCGATCATGCACGACTCGAGCGAGTTGGGGTCCGGCGCGTAGAAGAGCCCCTCCCGCTCCACGGCCGCGTGCAGCGCGCCCGTCACGACGCCGGGCTCCACGACGGCCACGAGGTTTTCGCGGTCGATGTCCTTGATTCGCGCGAGGGCGTGGGTGGCGAGGACGATCCCGCCGGCCACGGGTACCGCGCCCCCCGTGCGGCCCGTACCGGCGGCGCGCGGTGTGACTGGGACCTCGCACTCGTCGGCCACAGCGAGCGTGGCCACGACATCGTCGGCGCTCGCTGCCACGACGACCGCGTCGACCGGGCGCCCCTCCGCGTCGCTGTCGTCGCTCCCGTAGGGAGCACACGCGTCGGTCGAGGTGAGCACCTTCGATGGGCCGAGCCGCCGCTCGAGGAGGAGCTTCGCGCGGTCCACGGCCGCGCGGCTCGGCAGCTTGACCTCGG
>DATJYG010000064.1:0-2583 GCA_035499695.1 Polyangiaceae bacterium | reverse complement strand
GCCCTGGACGCGGAAGACCGCCACGGTCGAGCTGCCTGCGTTGACGGCGAGCAGCAGGTTACGCTGCTCGTCGTAGGCGAGCGCGCCCTGCGACGCGGTGTGGTCGACGACCGAGCCGGCGAGGATGCCGCCCGTGCCGCCTGTCGAGTAGATCCCTGCCTGGTGGAGTGCACCGCTGCTGTCGCGGTCGTACGCGACGACCTGGTTGCCCGCCGGGTTGTCGGTCAGCACGAAGACGGGGCGGCTTTGCCCGCCCGGACTCGCGGCGGCCGTGCCTGCGAGCGTGGCGAGGGCCACGGTGAGCCCGGCGACCACCGGGACGAGACGTCTGATGAGCATCGACGGTTCTCCTTTCGCGTGCGTTTGGTTGACCACGCTCAGTCGTGCCGTCGACGTGTGCTGTTGCGGGCGCCGCGAGGGAATTAAGACTCTTGTAAGCACCGCGCAAGACCTCCGCAACGACTCCCGGCGATAGTCGAGTGCAAGCGAGCAAGGAGGAGTCGAATGCGGATGGGATGGCTGCTGTCGATGTCGATCGCGGTCGTGCTGGCGGTGGGAGCGGGGGCGGCGTCGGCCGACGCGATGCACCCCGAGCTCGGTGCGCGCCTGTCGGGGATGGGTGAGCACGGGATCGTCAACCTGACGCTCAAGGCGTCCCACCATGAGATCTGCTGGACCTTCGACATCCCGACCAAGGGTGTAACGGGAGCCTCCGTCCGCGACTCTCATGGAATGGTCGTGGCGAAGCTCGGAACCCGGTACACGAAGAAGGGCTGCGCGATGGTGCCCGCCAAGGCGATCTCGACGATCGAGGCGGCTCCGGCGCACTACCGCGTCTGGGTCGACACGAAGAGCCATCCAGGCGACCTGCGCGGGGCCTTGTTCGTCGGCATGGCGCACATGTGAGCTGTCGATGAGCGATGAGCCGCAGCGGGCACCGGTCGAGCGGACGATCCGGAACGGGTTGCCGGTCGGAAGGGGCGTCTTCCTCGGCACGGTTGCCGTCGGCGCGTCTTCCCTCTTCTGGGGCAAGGCGGCCTGGGACCACGTCACCGGGGTGGTCTCGCCCGTCGCCGAGCAGCTCGTGCCGGTGCTTCCCAGCTCCGGCTGGCGCATCTACTCGGTCGCCGACCACCTCCCGACCTTCGAGCCGTCCACCTGGCGGCTCGAGGTCGGCGGGCTCGTGGGCAGGCCGCAGTCGCTCGACTATGCCGCGCTGCGTGCGCTGCCTCGGGTCGAGCAGGTGTCCACGTTCCACTGCGTGACCGGCTGGACGGTGAAGAACGTGCGCTGGGCCGGCGTGCGGATCTCCGACGTGATCGGCCCTGCCGCTCCGCGGGGCTCCGCGCACGCGATCCGCTTCGTGTCCGCGGAGCACCCCTACGACGACTATCTGACGCTCGAGCAGGCGGCGCTTCCGCACGTCCTCCTCGCCTACGAGCAGGACGGCAAGCCCCTCTCACGGGCACACGGCGCACCGCTGCGGCTCGTGATCCCGGAGATGTACGGCTACAAGAACGTGAAGTGGCTGAACCGCCTCGAGCTCGTCAGGCGCAGTGACGACGGCTACTGGGAGGCGCTCGGGTACGACCGCGACGCCTGGGTCGGCCGCTCGAACGGGTACGGGACATGACGAGGTACGTGCCGCGCTTCTCTCGTACCGAGCGCACGTTCCACTGGGTGAACGCGGCGTTCTTCCTGACGTTGCTCGCGAGCGGCCTCGTCCTCTACCTGCCGAGTCTCGAGGTGGCGGTCGGGCGCCGGGCGCTCGTCAAGGACATCCACTTCTGGACCGGGGTCGCGTGGCCGCTCGCGCTCGTCCTCGTCGCGGCGGCGGGTGACACACGCGGCATCCTGCGCAGCGCCCGTGACGTCGATCGGTTCGACGACGACGATCTCCGCTGGCTCTCGCACCGGCAGCCCGCGCCGCAGGGCCGCTTCAACGCCGGCCAGAAGCTGAACGCGACGCTGAACGCGGCATTCACGGTGCTGTTCGTCGCCTCCGGCCTGCTCCTCTGGTTCGGCGAGCGCGACACGCAGCTGCGCTTTGCGAGCACCGTCGTGCTGCACGACGGGCTCGCGTTTGCGGCGTTCGCGCTGCTGCTCGGGCATCTCTACCTCGCGGTCATCCATCCGGCAACGCGCCACGCCCTGCGTGGAATCACGACCGGCACGGTCAGCGAGGACTGGGCGAAGCGCCACCATCCGAAGTGGGAACCGGACTGATGCCGACGATCCTCGTCGTCGACGACGAGCCGGTCGTGCGCGACGTCGTCGTCCGCTACCTGAGACGCGACGGTTTCGCGACGCTCGAGGCCGGCAACGGCACGGACGCCCGTGCGCTGATCGCGGACGGCGACCCGAGCCTCGTCGTGCTCGACGTGATGCTGCCGGGCATCGACGGCCTCGAGCTCTGCCGCTGGATCCGGGGGCGCTCGGACTTGCCGGTCATCCTGCTCACCGCGCGCGTCGACGAGACCGACCGGATCATCGGGCTGGAGCTCGGCGCCGACGACTACGTGACGAAGCCGTTCTCGCCGCGCGAGCTCGCGGCCCGCGTGCGCGCGGTGCTGAGGCGCGCGG
>DATJYG010000063.1:0-4097 GCA_035499695.1 Polyangiaceae bacterium | reverse complement strand
GGAAAAGAGGCCGAATCGCTCCTTCTGGTGGAAGAAGCGCGTGTTGAGCGCGTCGTTGGACGGATCGAGGTAGCCGTTCGTGCCGCCGGGCGGGTCGTTCGGGCATTCGGCGGAGAAGTTCGCCTGGCCCTGGATGAACGCGCACGACGTGCACTTGGGGTCGTTCGGGCCGCTCGTCAGCGGATTCTTCGGATCGAGCTTGCTGCACTCGATCGTCCCTTCCGGCGCGGCCATGTTCGGTGACCCGGGGAACGCGGTGTTGTCGAACGCCCAGCCCTGCCCCTGGAGCGCCAGCGGGTCGGCCGCCTCCTCGTTCTCGTCGGTCACGACCACGACGGCGAGGAGCGAGTCAGGCCGGAGAAAGTCCGCGCGCTGCTTGAGGATCGTCTGGTCGACGCCTTGCAGCTTCGCCACGCTGGTGGCCGTGGTGATCTGGTCGAACGGGTCGGGCTGGACGAGGAAGCGGTACCAGGCCTCGTTCTGCGCCTCGAAGCCGCAGCCGTGCTCGTGGACGCCGAGGATGGCCGTGTAGAACGTGCTCACGAGCTCCGTCGGGCTCGTCACGGCGTTGGGCGGCATCGGGGAGCCCGGGAAGTAAGCGAGGAAGTTGTCGGGCGCGGTCTCGTCCGGCATCGGGTTCTCGACCGTCGGATCGCCGCGGACGCCCGCGCGGTTGATGAGCTCTCCTCTGTCGTTCGTATGCGCCGACAAGGCGGGGGCAGCCGGGTTCGTCGCGTTGTCGGGGCACTGGTCGCCGCCGCGGCCGCCGAGCGAAGAGGTCACGATCCCGATGTGCATGTCCTTCACGGGCGCGAACTCGGGCTTGCCCATCGCGCAGTTGCCGCCCTGGTCGGACACGACGCCGGCGATCGGGTTGCCGCTGGCGTCCACGCAGTTCGGGGTGACCAGGCGCTGGATGAGCACCGGGATGGCGAGCCCGAGCAGCGACTGCTTGTCGCCCATGGATGCCGAGTTGTCGATCATGAAGAGGATGTCGACGTTCTGGGCCGGGCCGGGCGGGGGGATGGACGCGTCCGGGCCGCCGCCGCCGCTGCTGCTGCCGCTTCCGCCGCTGCTTCCCCCGCTCGAGCCGCCGCTCGATCCCTCGGTTCCGCCGTCGGTCGCGCTGTTCTTGGTGCTTCCGCCGCACGCGATCGCCAGGATCGACGCGGCCACGAACGAGCCACGAAGCAAAAGCGAACTCTTCATGGGGAGCCCTCTCCGGAAGGGTACCCCGTTGGACGTACCTCAGCAGCCTTGTGTGCACTCGCAGCAGGGCTCGTCGCAATCCTCCGGGAAGTCGGTGCACGGGCAGCACTCGTCGGTGCCCGGGAGGCCGCCCTTGTCCACGTAGTGGTCGCCCTGCGGGCAGGTCGCCGTGTCGCCGGAGCCGCTCATGCACACGCAGCCGGGGTCGAGTCCGCCGCCGGCGTCGCAGGACGACTGGCAGCACGCCGCCGTGATGCACTGGAAGAGGTTGAAGCAGCCGGATACGCCGTTGCACTCGTGATCGATCGGGTCACAGCAGAAGCTCGGCTGCCAGGGTGCCGGCGTCACCTCGCCGGAGCAGGCGCCCCACGTGTTGTTGGAACACGTCTGCGTGCCGTCCTTGCAGATGCCGACGTTCTCGGTGCCGGACGGCCCGTCGTAGCAGGAGCGCGTCTGGCCGTCGGTGCAGCCGGTGTTGCAGAGCGGGGTGGTCGTGCACGTCGGGTCGTTGCAACCCGTCTTGCCGTTGCAGTTGGCATCCACGGTGCCGTCGCAGACCTCGGGAGCCGGATTGACCGACCCGGTGCACGGACCCCAATCCGGCGCCTCGCTGGAGCCGACGCACGACTGCATGCCGTCCTTGCACTGCCCGACGTTCCGCGTGCCGGGCGCGCCCGTGTAGGAGGCGCGCGTGGCGCCGACGCCCTGGCACCGCCGCCACCGCTGCTGCTGCTGGATCCCCCGGTGAACCCGTTGTCACGACCGGACGAGCCGCACGCGGCAGCCAGCACCACGAGCACGCACGAGAGCGCAGGTGACCCCCGGAGCAGCATCGGTCCTCATGTTGCCCCGGCCGGCGCCCGGGGGAAGGCCGGCGGGGCCGGCAGAGAGCGAGAAGGGACGCGGCTCGCCTTGCTCGCGCCCCTTCGCGGCCCTTGGTACGGTCCCTTCACTACCTTGCGACGACTCCTGCTCGCCTCGACCGGCTTCTGGCTTGCGTCTGCGCTCGTACTAGGTGGCTCCCGCACCGCACGCTCGGAATCCACGGCTTCGCGGTGGACCGCCGCGACGCCGGACGCTCGCATCGACGCGGCGGTCGCACGAGCGACGACGGCACCAGGGCACCCCGAGCACGCGCAGCTCGCCGCGATGGCCGTCGTGGCGGCGATCGCCGACAGGGCCGCCGACGGCCATGCCGAGGACGCGCTGGGCAAGCTCGCGAAGGATCCCGCGACGACCCCCGAGGCCCGCGCCGAGGCGCAGCTGCTGGCGCGATCGCTCGCCGCCGATGAGGGCACCGAGGCCGGGTCGAAGGCGGATCACGCGCTGGGCGTCGTCGGGGCGCTCTCGGTGCTCGGCCCCTTCCGCGACACGGGCGGCGGGATCGAGGCGCACGACGGGCCCGAGCAGAAGGGGGCGGCGTTCGCGCCGTCGGGCCGCTACTCGTGGGGCAGCGTCGAGGTCGCGTGGCGCGAGGTGCCGCGGGCGTTCGCCCAGGCTTCGGGCGTGCCGCTCGATCTGTTCGTCGCGCCTCGCAAGGAGAGCTGCACGTGGCTCGCGACCCACCTGACGTTCGCCGGCAAGCAGACGGTGACGGTGCGGGTCGCTGCGACGGGACAGGTGCGCCTGGTCTTCGACGGCGTCGACGTCGCGCGCGACGAGGACGTGCACGAGTCGCTCCGCCTCGACCGCATTGCGGCGCGCGTCGAGGGGGAAGCGGGGGACCACCTGCTCGCGGCGAAGGTGTGCTCCGGCGCGCTCGACGACGACGGTGCGGCGCGGCTGCGCGTGACGGACGACGCGGGCGGCTGGCCCGCAGGCGTGACGGAGAGCGCGAATCTCGCGGGCGCGATGCGCGCGAAGAAGCCCGTCGTGCATCCGGCGACGACGCCGCTCGCGCGGGCCATCGCCAAGCCCGCGGGGGACGTCGACGCCCGGCTCGACGCGGCGATCCTGCGCACGCTGGGCGGCGCCGACGATCTGAGGAGCCCGAGGGCGCCGGGCGTCCTCGCCGCCCTCGCCGACGGCGGGGGACTCGATGCCGACCGCCTCGCGATGGCCGCGTGGATCGCGCCCAGCGGCGCGAACCGGAGCGCCTGGTTGCACACGGCGCACGACAAGGGTGACGCGGACACGCGCGCCTTCGTCGACCGCCGGCTCGTCGAGCGCCACCTCGACGCGCAGCTCTCGGACTGGGCGATGGTCACGCTGCGGAGCGCCGGTCTCGATCGCGCGCAGGACGCGGAGGCTGCGCTGCTCGAGGCGCGCGTGGATGCGTCGCTCGGCACCGACGCGCTGCGCATGCGGGCGATGCACCGGCTGCAGGACGTCGTCCGCGCCCATCCGGCCGACGCGCCGGATGCGGTCCTCGATTCTCTCGCGGCTCTCGCCGAGTCGCTCGCGCCCGCCGTCGCGGCGACGGCGCGCCAGGAGCTGACCAAGCGCGGCGACTGGGGCGCCGACCACGTGCGCGTGGTCGCGGCGACGGGGACGCAGGCCGACGTGACGGCGGCGGCCAAGCGCGCCTTCGAGGGAAGCGTCGCCGACGCAGACGACGCGCTGTTCGTGGCGCAGGCAGTCGCCCGCGCCGGCGCCCACGCGGAGGCCCGAGCGCTCTACGAGAAGCTGGCGGGATGGGCGCCCAACCGCGCGCCCGTCTGGGCGGGGCTCGCCGAGGAGATCGGAGCGAGCAAGGGCGACCCCACTGCCGACGCGGCGCTCGCCGTCGCCCTCCGGCGTGCGCGCGAGCTCGAGCCGGGGGAGGCCCGCTACCGCGCCGAGATCGCGCTTCGCGCTCACGCGGGCTCCTCGCGCGACGCCGAGGCGCACGACGACGAGAAGTACCTCGTGGCCTCGCAGGTGATTCTCGCGCGCCGCCAGGGCGTGGC
>DATJYG010000062.1:0-2561 GCA_035499695.1 Polyangiaceae bacterium | reverse complement strand
TTCCGGCGGGTGCTGCCTCCCGCTCCGGCGACGCTGTCGCTGCTCGTCTTCGCGCTTCGGGCGAGCCACACGCTCTCCTTCGCGTGGATCTCGGCGCGCCACGTCCTCGTCGCCGCCGTCCCCTCGGTGTTTGCGCTGCTTGCTTACGTGCGCGCGGTGCGCGACGGGTCGACCCGCGCGCTCGTCCTCGCCACGTGCCTGCTGGTCCTGGGGCTCGCGGGGAGCGAGGTGGCGCTCGGGATCGTCCCGTTCATGATCGCCTTCTATCTGGTCGAAGTGCCCGCGAAGGGCGCCTCGCGTCGCGCCCTCGCGTCGATCGCGCCGGTAGTCCTCGTCACCGCCGCCTATCTCGCGGCGTACGCGGCTCTCGGCGGCGGCGCGCACGCGGCACTCGGGTATCGAGACCCGATCGCGGATACCGACTCGTTCATCGACTCCGCGCTCCGGAGGATCCCCGTCTATCTGGGTGACGCTCTCCTCGGGATCCCGGCGGAGGTCGGAGCCAGCTTCTCGCTCTTCGAGAGCCTCGGCATCGCTCTGTTCGCGGTCTCGCTGTGCGTGCTGGTGTTTCGAGCCATGAGCCGTGAGAGCCGCGAGCAGACGAGGGCGCTCGTCTGGCTCGTCCCCGCTGCCGTGCTCGCGCTCGGCCCCGGGCTCGCGACGCTGTGGAGCCACGCGCTCGTGATCGCCGACCTCGGCTACTCCGCGCTCATCGGGACGCTCCTCGTGGCCGCCATCGACGGCATGCGGCGCGGCCCGGAGCTGATGAAGCAGGTCGCGTTCGCGGCGGCGACCCTCGTCCTCGGCGTCTGCCACGTAATCGTTCCGCCGATCCTGACCCTTCGAAGCACGGCGACGACCGCGCGTCGCTCGGAGATCTCGACGACGATGGCGATGAGCGCGGAGCTCGCTCCCCCCGCCAAGACGGTGCTGCTCGTCGGCGCACCGGACGTGATCACGTATTTCTACGCCCGAGACGTCCTCGAAACGCTCGCGCCGGAGCGACTCGCGTGCTGGTCGGCCCTGGTGCCGAGCAACGGCCCCTATCGCCTCACGCGAACCGGCGTGAAGTCTCTGCTGCTCGAGGAGATGGAGCCCGCGAGGAACAACCGGTACGCCAGCTTCTTCGCCGCGAGCCGGTCCTTCTCGGTCAACGACGAGGTGGAGCAGTGCGGGGCCAGGATCCGGATCAGAGGGGTGCGCTCCGGCACCCCCACGACCCTTCAGATCGAGACCGACGATTCGCTCGACGACGCGAGATTCGAGCTCCTCGGGATGAAGGACTTCCGCCTGCGTCGCGTCCGGATGCCCGCGGTCGGAGAGTCGGTCCAGTTGCCCAGGCTCGACGGGGCGTGAGAACGGTGCCTTCGCGTGGAGCCCTACCTTGTCTCCATCGAAGTCGTCCTTAAGTTGAGCGGTGCGACGAGATGGTCCGGGCGCGAGGCCCGATGCCACGCGCTACCCACCGTGCGCCGCACGAGCAATCCCTGCATCGAGAAAGGGGCTCTGCGCCATGACGAGGATGAAGATGTTCGCACTGGCCCTGGGCGTTTGGGGCGTGGGGGCCGTCTCGGCAACCGCGCTTGCGTACGACCTGAGCCGCACGCCGATGCCCCGTGGCCCCGCGGTCGACGCCACGTCGGTCCACGTGGACGCGCCCGCGGTCGTCAGGCACGCAGGCGAGGAGCGCCCGGTGCTGACGATCGCACCGATCACGATCGTCGGTCATCGGATTGCACGCCCCCTCGCGGTGGCCGCGCCGCAGAAGACCGAGGTCCTGCCCGACATCTCGCGCATGCATTGCGCCGACTGGCGGGATCTGCAGATGGGCTCGGGA
Organism: Polyangiaceae bacterium; assembly: GCA_035499695.1. Taxonomy (GTDB): domain Bacteria; phylum Myxococcota_A; class Polyangia; order Polyangiales; family Polyangiaceae; genus Palsa-1150. The sequence goes on along the minus strand of DATJYG010000062.1, from coordinate 724 downwards.
CGCGTCCAGACCTGCGAGTGACGGCTAGGGTCCAGAGCCGACGGCGGCCTCGAACAGGGCGTCGTGCGCCCACGGGCGCGCCGCGCGGATGGCGAGGTGTTCGCGCGTGGGGCTGACACGATTGGTGAGAAGCGAGACGACGACGCCGGCGTCGGGATCGATCCAGAGGCTCGTGCCCGTGAACCCGAGGTGCCCCACCGTGCGGGGGCCCATGCGCGTGCCCGCGCTGGACCCCTCGGGGCTCTTGCCGTCGAAGCCAGCGCGCAGCGTGCCACCCGGTCGCTCGCGAACGAGCCACTCGAGCTCGCCCGTCCTGATGCCGTCGAGGACGGCGAGTCCGAAGGTGAGCACCGCGTCGACCGTACCGAATATCCCCGCGTGGCCGCTTCCGCCGAGACCCGTGAGCGCCCAGGCGTTCTCGTCGTGCACCGCGCCGACCACGGACCCGCCACGCCAGGCGACCGTTTCGGTCGGGGCAAAGGGGCCCCGCACACCTCTCACGGCGAGATCATGGATGGTGCCTGCTCGGTCCGCGATGCCCAGCGGCTCGAGCACGAGGCGGGCGATCGCTTCGCCCGCGTCACGCGCGCCGACCTCCCTTGCGAGAGCGACGCCCGCCAGGAGGTAACCCAGGTCGCTGTAGAGAGGAGGGAACCCGTCGGCTGGAGGATCGCCACGCGCATCCGTCCTCCGCGCGTCGGCGGCTTCGCGCAGGGCGGCTGCC
>DATJYG010000061.1:0-3832 GCA_035499695.1 Polyangiaceae bacterium | reverse complement strand
TCGCCACGATGCTCCTCGGGGGCGAGAGAGGCATCGGCGGGCAGCTCCACGTGAAGGTCGGCGAGAAGGCCCGGACCGTCGCGGCCGAGCGGGCGCAGCGTCTCGCGCGGGCGCACGGGGTGCCGGTCTTCGCGCTCCTGAGCCGTCTCAGGCTCACGAGAGCGCAAGCCATCGTGCGCGCCGTGCAGTCGAGAGACCGCAGTGGCGAGAAGCGCGCCCACGAGGGACACGTGTCGTGGGCGAAGGCCGCGTGCTTCGCCGGGCTCTCGGCGCTGGTGGCGGCCGCGACGTACGACGGCGCGCTGGCGCTCACCGGGACGACGGCGACCGCCGATCCGCTGGACGACTACGGATTCTTCAGCGTCGTGGGGCGCCTCTTCTCGCCTCGCCTCCTCTCGGGGTGGAGTCTTCCGGGCCTCGCGCTGCTCGGCGCGAGCTTGGCCCTCGGTACGCTGCTCGTCCGTCGCCATGCGCGTGCGCGCGCGGGAGCCTGGAAGCTCGCGGGCGCTTTTGCCGCCGGCTGGAGCGTCTACTGGGCCGCGTCCGTGGTCGAGGGGCTGGCGCGTCACGCGCACTCGGCGCTGCCCGTCCACCTGGGCGCCCTGGCCGGCGTCGTCGCGCTCGCCGTCGCCGCTCGCGCCGGGGATCGCAGCGACGCCGTGGTGTCCGCGGCCGTCGGTCGCACGGCGACGCACCCGGTCTGGGGGCTGCCGATCCTCGCGTTCGTGCTGCTGCTCGCCTACAAGATCGTCGGCGTCTTCGGCGCCGGCACCGCCGTCGACTTCGTCGAGAATCACGTCTTCGGCGCGACCGTCGCGCAGGCGGACCTGGCGGCGCCGCAGCCGCCCGAGGCTCTCGCGACGAACGACGGTGCCGAGGAAGGCGCCGAGCGGCTCGTCGCCGTGAGGGACGGCGCCGGCGCGGGCGTACGGATCGTCGCGCAGACCAAGCGAGGCGGCGTCTACGTCGAGGACCCGGCCGCGCGCGTCGACGTCTACGGCGGCACGGAAGCGCGCGTCTGGACGGGATACCTGAATCGCTGGGCCTACGGCTTCTTCGCGTGGCTCGGCATCCCCCTCGTCACGGCCTTCTTCGTCGGCCCCTACGGGCTGCTGACCATGGGCGTCACGTACGCCGTCGCGATCGTGCTCCCGGTGGTGGCGACGTTCTTCTTCGTGTTCTCGATGCTCGAGGACTCGGGGTACCTGCCGCGCCTCGCCGTCATGAGCAACCGGCTGCTCCGAGGCATGGGCCTCAACGGCAAGGCGGTGCTGCCGATGGTGCTGGGGCTCGGCTGCGACACCATGGCGACGCTCACGGCGCGCATCATGGAGACCCGCAAGGAGCGCGTGCTCGTCACGCTCCTCCTGGCGCTCGGCATCCCCTGCTCCTCGCAGCTCAGCGTCATCTTCGCGCTGATGCAGCGAACGTCGGGCGCGGCGACGCTCGTGTGGGTCGCGGTCGTCGTGCTCACCCTGCTCGGCGTGGGCTGGGTCGCGGCGCGCCTGCTGCCGGGTGACAGGAGCGACTTCCTGCTCGAGATGCCGCCCATCCGGCAGCCGATGGTGTCGAACATCCTCGCGAAGACGATGGCGCGCATCGAGTGGTACCTGAAGGAGGCGGTCCCGCTCTTCCTCGTGGGCACGGCGCTCCTCTTCGTGCTCGACGCGGCGCACCTGCTCGGATTCGTGCACCGCGCGGGCGAGCCCATCGTGCACCACGTGCTCGGCTTCCCTCGCGACGGCGGCGTCAGCGACCGCGTGAGCGAGGCTCTGCTCGTCGGCTTCCTGCGACGCGACTTCGGCGCTGCAGGCCTGCTCGACATGGCTCGACTCGGCAAGCTCTCGCCGGCGGACGTCGCGGTGTCGATGGTGACGATCACCCTCTTCATCCCGTGCATCGCCAACGTGTTCATGATCGCCAAGGAGCGCGGGTGGAAGACCGCGGGCCTGATGAGCGCCTTCATCTTCCCCTACGCCGTCGCGGTCGGCGCCCTGGTGCGCGCCGGCTTCGGGCTCTTCGGAGGTTGACCGATGATCACCTGCGGCATGTGCGGCCACGAGTTCACGCGCGAAGAGGGCGCCGCCTGCGCCGCGGGCTGCCCCATGTCGCGCGGCTGCGGCATGGTCACGTGCCCCTCGTGCGGCTACGAGTTCCCGCCCGAGTCCAAGATCGTCTCGCTCATCACCAACCTGGTGAAGAGACGAGTGCGGAAGGACGTGGCCGCCGAATGAGCCGCACCCTCCTTTCTTGCCGTGCGGGCGATCGCGTCGTCGTCGGCTCCATCGGCGGCAACGCGGCTCGCATCGACCGCCTCGCCTCGGTGGGCATCCTGCCGGGGGTGGAGCTTCGCGTGCAGCAGACCCGTCCCGTCGTCGTGGTCGAGAACGACGAGACGGTCCTCGCGCTCGAACGCGACATCGCCTCGGAAGTACTCGTCGTTTCCAGCACCGGTTGAAGGAGATTTTCGTGGCTCAGATGCGCGTCCTGACCGTCCTGTCCGCCCTGCTGCTCGGATCCCTCGCGACTGCGTGCGCTCCGGCGGCGGCTCCCGACGGTTCCGGTGAGCGTCCGCCGATCGCGACCGTGCATCGCCATCAATGCGGCAGGTGCCACACCCCGCCTTCGCCCGGGTCGCACTCGCGCGAGGAGTTCGAGACCGCCTTCGGTCGGCACCACAGGCGCGTGCACCTCACGGATGAGGAGTGGCAGGCGATGGTCGACTACCTGGCACCTTCCGCCAACTGACTTTCGGCGGGTCGCCGCGCGTAGACTGGACCCGTGCCCCAGCGTCAGGCGGGCCTACGGCTCCAGATCGTCCTCGCGCTCGCGGGGCTCATGCTCCTGGCGTTCGTCCCGCTCTTCTTCGCCGTGGCGAGCCTCGCGCGGGCGACGGTGCTCAGCGCCCGAGAGCAGGCCGCACTGACGCTCGGCAGGGCGATCGCTGCGGACATCGACGAGGCTCGGCTGCACGGATCTCCAGGGTCGGTACCGCGCTTGCTGAGCGCGCACGGGGCGCGCATCGAGCCGTTGCAGGCCAGAGGCGAAGGGGTCGCGATGGTCCAGGGAGCCTCCGGGCGCGAGATGGAGGTGCTCACGCCCATGGGCGACACGGCCCTTCTGACACGGATGCCCCTGGGCGATGCGGGCGATCGCTCCGCCGCCCTCGTGCGCCTGGTGGCCCTCTACATGGTGACCTTCGCGCTGGCGCTGCTCGTGTTCGCGTACTTCGCCCTCACGCGGCTCATCGTGAGGCCCACCGAGCAGCTCGTGGCGGCCGCCGACCGCGTGGCGAGCGGCGCCCGCACCCTTCGCGTGCCCAAGGGCGGCGCGAGGGAGCTCGGGGACCTGGCGACGAGCGTGCAGACGATGGCCGAGAAGCTCATCGCGGAGGAGGCCAAGCTGCTGCTCAAGGTCGAGGAGCTGACCCAGACGCAGGCGCAGCTGGTGCGCAGCGAGCGCATGGCGAGCGTGGGTCGCCTCGCGGCGGGGGTGGCACACGAGATCGGCAACCCGATCGCCGCCATCATGGGGATGCACGAGCTGCTCGACGATCCCGAGCTCCCCGTCGAGACGCAGCGCGACTTCCTGCGACGCATGCGTCGCGAGACCGAGCGGATCAACGGCGTGCTGCGCGACCTGCTCGACTTCGCGCGTCCCGAGGAGAAGGAGCAGCCGAGCGGAGCCCCCCTGCCGCCCGCCGACGTGCGCGCCGTGGTGGCCGACGTCGTGGCGCTCGCCAGGCCGCAGAAGACGTTCCGCGAGGCCCGCGTCGAGACGGCCATCGAGGGCTCCCCGCACGTGAGGCTCGCCACGCAGAAGCTCACGCAGG
>DATJYG010000060.1:0-5337 GCA_035499695.1 Polyangiaceae bacterium | reverse complement strand
ATAGGGCAGGAGCAGGTTGTCGATGTTCGGGTCGTCCGGCACCGTGTCGTCGATGGGGATCGGCACGTAGTCGTGCGAGATGACCTCGAAGCCGTTCACGGGGTCATAGTCCTTCGGGTTGCCCGTCGGCGACGCCTCCTTGGGATCGTTCGAGAGCACGAGATCGAAGCGCCCGACGTACTTCGCGAACGCGCCCGAGTGCGAAATGATGACGTTGCGCGGCTGGCAGTAGCGCGCGAACTGGTTGGGGTGCTGCTGGGCCTTGTCGAGCGGGTCGTAGTACGGGTTGTCGGCGCTGCAGACCTGGCAGTTGTTGGACGAGGGGTCGAGCCCCTTCGGGTACCGGTCGGACTTGCAGGGCTCTCCGTTGGCCGCGAGCTGCGTACCGTTGGCGCAGTTCGGGTTCACCGCCCAGACGAAGCCGGGGTTGTTGGGGTCCGCCGAGCAATCGTGGAGCACCTGCGGCGGGTTGATGACGATGTGGTTGTGGCCGCCCTCCACGACGTCGATGCCCGTGGTGTTCGACACCATGTACTCGTCGACCTGCAGCCCGAGGTGGCTGACGAAGACGATGACGTCCACGTACGGCCGCAGTAGATCCACGTAGCCCTGCGCCGTCTCGATCGTGTTGAGCGTTTCGATGCCGAGCGAGTTCGGCTGCTGGAAGACCGAGCCCAGGCTCGTGAAGTTACCCATGCCGATGACGCCGACCTTGAGCCCCTCGAGGTTGAAGGTCGTGAACGGCTTGACGATCGTGTTCAGGCCCGCGTTGAACGGCGTGTTCTCGCGGGGGAACGCGTAGTTGGCACCGAGGATGGGGAAATCGGCCCACTTCTGGAGCTGGCGCACGGCGTTGATCGCGCCGTCGTCGAACTCGTGGTTGCCGATGGCCATCGCATCGGTGCCCATCATCGACTCGGCGCGCGTCTCGGGCTCGCCGTTGAAGTAGTTGAAGATGGGGGCGCCCTCGAAGATGTCGCCTGAGTCGACGTGAAGGACGCGATCGGCGCGCGCTCGTTCGCGGTTGACGATGTACGACTGGCGGGCGACGCCGCCGACGTTCTTCACCTCGTCGAGCGTTCCAAGACCCAGCTCGGAGTCCACTTGAAGGATCTGCAGGTCGTAAGGGAAGATGCGCGAGTGGATGTCGGACGTGTGAATGAGCGTCAGGCGCACCTGGCACGTCTGCCCTGGGGGGCATGCGCTCTGCGGGCCGGTTCCCCCGGACGTGCAGCCGGGTTCGGCAGCAGCGAGGCCGAGCGCGGCGCCCACGAGCGCGATGGCGGCGATTCGCGGGCGAGCGACCACGCGCATGCCGCATCGTCCAATCTTGTGACGAAGCCCCATGAAACGTTCCTCTGGCGCTGCACGCGCAAAGCTCGCGCGATTGTGGAAGCGGCCCCTAGTAGCGCAAGCGCCCGAGCCAGGGCAAGGTGATTCCTGCGGTCATGCGCAACACGTTCTTCTTCCTCGCAATCGCCTCGTCTTTTGCGCTTGCGTGCTCGGGGGCGGGAGCCCCCCTCCTCGGTGGCGACGGCGGTTCCGGCGGCAGCTCCGGCGGCTCCTCGGGCAGCGGCAGTTCGAGTGGCGTGTCGGGGGGCGGTAGCGGGAGTGGCAGTGGAAGCAGCAGCAGTGGCGGCGGCTCGGGAGGATCCTCCGGGAGCAGCAGCAGCGGTGGAGGATCGGGAAGCGGGTCGGGTGGCTCCTCGAGCGGCGGGAGCAGCGGCTCGTCTTCGAGCAGCGGCGGCGGCACGTGCAACCCGACTGCTCCCGACGGCGGCGCCTGCAACTCGCTCGGCCCGAGCCTGACTCCCGTGACGGTCCAGTGCGTGTCGGGCACGCTGCCGCCCGCGCAGGGTGGAGCCATCACCAACGGCGTGTACGTGCTCGCGACGGCGACGTACTACGGCGCGTCGTGTCCCTCGGAGGTGGATCGCGATCGATGGCTCGTCTGCGGCACCAACTGGCAGACCCTTCAGGCCTTCTCGACGAACGGCGGGCCCGAGATGATCAACGCCGACAACTTCAACGTCACGCAGAGCGGGACCAACCTCCAGATCCAGGGGGTCTGCGGCGTCACCCAGGCGTTCTCCTTCGGATACTCCGCCACGCCGACGACGATCTCCTTCTACATACCGACCCCGAACACCACGGGGGAGGGCCGCGTGGACGTGTACACGCTCCAGTAACGCGGGTGGATCACTGTTCCTCCAGCACTGGCCTCCCGGGGACCCGAAATAGGGCGAAACGAGGAAAAAAACACGGGTAGCGGACGAGGCACGGGCCTTGCGATGTAACCCAGCGGAGGTGCCCGTCGTGACGCGTACGACCCGTTTCGCCCTGCTTGCCAGCATCGCCGCCGCCCCCGTCCTCGTCGCCTGCGGAAGTGGAAGCGACGGTGGACCGGCTGTTCCCACGACGTCAGGAGGCCCCGCGTCCGGAGGCACGGCCGGCAATGGCAATGGCGCGACTGGAAGCGGAAGTTCGAGCGGCGGTGGCAGTAGCAGCAGCAGCTCGGGAGGATCCACGACGCCGCAGAGCAACGGCGGCAAGCCAATGTGGACGGCGCACCTCGGCGGTCCGCAAGCGGACGTCGGCTACGCGCTCGCGGCGGACAAGGAGGGCAACGTCGTCCTCGTCGGCTTCTATCAGGGCACGGCGAACCTCGGCGGCGTGCCGATGACGAGCGCGGGGCAGGTCGACTTCTTCGTCGCCAAGTACGACACCGCTGGCAACGCGATGTGGGTGCGGCCGTTCGGCGGGCCGGGCAACGACATGGCGACCGGTGTCGCGATCGATCTGAGCGGCAACGTCTACGTCTCGGGAGCGTCCGACGGCGCGATCACGATCGGCGGCAGCTCCTTCGGGGCGAACGGCTCGACCGGCACGTTCCTCTTCTCGGTCGATCCGCTGGGCAACGTGCTGTCGGCGAAGGCGTACGGCGGCGATTCCTATGGGACGCTCACCAAGGTCGCCGTCTCGGCCAACGGGACCGTCGGCCTGGCCGGCTCGTTCAAGGGGACAATCGACTTCGGCGGCGGCACTGCGTTGACGGCGACGGCCGGAGACGGAGGCGCGGCAGACTACACCGCGTTCGTCGCCGAGTTCGACGGCGGCGGCAACGTGCAGTTCGCCAACCCATTGGGCAGCGACTCCACGACGATCGCCCAGGGGCTCGCGTTCAAGTCGGACGAGTCGGTCGCGGTCGTCGGCTCCTTCAGTGGCACCGGTCAATTCGGGACGACGACGCTGACGAGCCTCGGACAGAACGACGTGTTCGTCGCGGCGTTCGACTCCGCGGGCAACCCGCTCTGGAGCAAGAGCTGGGGCGGCATCACGAACGACGACGGGCGCGGCATCGGGTACGACGCGAACGGCAACCTGGTCGTCACCGGCGGCTTCAGCAGCTCGGTCGACTTCGGCGGCGGCGCCGTGACGAGCAAGGGCGGCTCGGACGCCTTCGTGATGAAACTGAACTCGACCCACGCGCTCGCGTGGGTGCAGACCTTCGGCGGGACGTCCACCGACGAGGCGGTCTCGGTGTCGGTCGACCCGACCGGGAACCTGCTCGTCGGCGGTCTGTTCGAGTCGAGCATGTCCGTCGGCGGCAAGACGCTCACGAGTTCGGGCGACAAGGACATCTTCGCGATCAACATGGGCGCGACCGGCAGCACCACGTGGGCCAAGCAGTTCGGCAGCGCCGAGGCCGACGAGGGCGTGGGCGTCACGTTCGACGCGAAGGGCAACTCGTTCGTCACCGGCTACTTCCGCACGAACGTGGACTTCGGCACGGGCATGCAGTCGAGCGCCGGAGACGACGACATCTTCATCGGCGCCTACGCTCCGTGAGCTGACACGGGAAGGATTCCCTCGCCGCACCGTAGGACACGGTGCGGAGGGAATCATGTACAGCTACTTCACCGAGCTCCACGTCGACCTGCTCGCGCAGGCACTCCTTCAACCCGGCGAGCGGCGCGTCGGCGCGACCGTCGGACGCTACGTCCCCTGGTGGGGCCTCGGGTGGGTGAACGAGACGTACCTCGTCATCGCGACCGACCGGCGCATCATCCTCGTGGGCCACAAGATGGCGTGGCTGCACCAGGCGACGAAGCTCACGAGCGTCGAGTCGCTCGCGTGGCAGGGCGTGCAGGAGGCGCGCGTCACGGGGATCTTCGGCAAGAAGCTGCGCCTGCGAGGGCAGGGGCTGCACCGGCCCTTCGCACGCAAGCTCCGCATCCCGAACCCCTTCTTCGGTTTGCTCGCGCCGATGGCTCGCAACGTCGAGGGCGCTCGCACGGTCGCGCAGGCGTACCAGGCTTCGCGTGGCCTACCGGTCGCTCCCCTTCCGCCGGCGCAGCCCGCGCTCGAGGCGCCGCCGCCGGAGCTCGCGCCCATCGCGGCGCCGCAGGCTTACCTGCCGGCGGTGAACGCGCCTGGATATGCGTCGGTGCCTCCCGTCCCTCAGGCCGCGGCGCCCAGCGTTCGGCAGGGCATCCCGCCGACGCCTCCGCGATCGTTCAGACCGCGCCCGCCGACGTCCTGAGCGCGGCTCTATTCGGCGGCGGAGGACAGCTCCTGCGGGTACGGGTGCTGGCGGATGTACGAGAGCGCGGTCTCCATCCTGAGCTTCGCCTTCGGACCGTTGTGCCCTTCACCCGTGTAGATCGCGAGGGAGTGCGTGTTCTTCATCGAGTAGCGCAGCATGTGCAGCGCCATGCGCGCCGCGAGCTTTCGATCGCCCACGAGCGCGGACCCGTCGAAGATCTCCGACGCGTGTTCTTCTCGCCACGATGCGGGGCGGTTCCGCGCGAAAGTGAAAACGTCGCCGTCGAATACGAGGCCGTCTTCCGGGTGGAGCTGCCACATCGAGAACGCCTTGCCGTGATCGCACTCGTACGGCTTGCACTTGCCGGCATCGACGTCGCCGCGGAAGCCGCTCTCGTGGAGTGCGACCGACAGGAGAAGGAGCGCCGTCTTCACGCGGCCGTCCTCACCCTGGAACAAAGGCGCCTCGTCGGGGTCCAGCGCGATCGTTGCGACGTCCTCGGCGATCTGCTGGTACCGCGCCTCCGTCACCTCGGGCGCTTCGCTTCGGGCATGGTTCTTCATCGGCATCCACGCCGTCATCGCAGCCAGAAGGTAGCTAGTAAGGGTCTTGAGCATGGGATCTCCCTCGCGACGCGGTCACCGTGATGGGTGACCGACTCGGTCGGTCCGGCTCCGGGTGTCCGCCTCGCATGCGCTCGCGCGGGGCTTTGTGATGGCGACCGACGACGCCCCCGAGGGGAGTCAGTGGTCAAGGGCACCCGGATACGGATAGAGCGCCGACCCTACCAG
>DATJYG010000059.1:0-6143 GCA_035499695.1 Polyangiaceae bacterium | reverse complement strand
GTGCGATCGGCGATCGCACGCGGCCACACCGTCACCCTCTTCAATCGAGGCAAGACGAACCCGGGGCTCTTCCCGCACGTCGAGACGATCCTCGGGGACCGTCAGACCCAGCTCGATCTGCTCCGGGGTCGTGACTGGGATGCCGTGGTGGACACGTGGGCTCCCGGGCCGACGCTCGTCCGCCGGGCCGCCGAGCTGCTCCGTGATCACGTGGGCCACTACGTCTTTCTGTCCACCATCTCCGTCTACAAACTGGGGAAGGACCCGATCGACGAGAGCTCGCCGGTGCTGTCGCTCCCACCGGGCGTCGCCCTCGCCGACATCAAGAAGATCGACGAAACGGTGTACGGGCCGCTGAAGGTCCTCGCAGAGCAGGCCGCCGAGACGGCCATGCCCGGCCGAACGACGAGCGTCCGCGCGGGGGTCATCGCCGGTCCGGACGACCCGACGGACCGGTTCTTGTACTGGCCTCTCCGGATGGCGCGCGGCGGCGAGATGATCGCGCCCGGAGCCCCCGACGATCCGATGCAGTTCATCGACGCGCGCGATCTCGGCGCGTGGATGGTGACGGCCATCGAGAGCCACGCGACGGGCGTCTTCAACACGGTCGGCCCGGACGTCCCCCGATTCGGAACCGTGCTCGACGCGTGCAAGACGGCGGTCGGAGCCGACACGCGCTTCACGTGGATACCCGACGAGTGGCTCGACAAGAACGACGCCGGGGGTTGGGGGAACTTTCCCCTTCACGTTCCCGCCGCCGCGGACGACTCGGGATTCGGACGCGTATCCGCGGCGCGCGCGATCGCGCACGGTCTTCGCTTCCGCAGCCCGGCGGAAACGGCGAAGGACGCGCTCGCGTGGTGGAACGCGCAATCGCAGGACCGGCGCGCCCGGAAGCGTCCCGGCATCGAGCCCGAACGCGAGACCGCTCTCCTCGAGACCTGGCACAAGGCGCACGGGTGAGCGAAGCCGCACGATCGCGCGCGGACGTCCGCTGGTCGTTCGCGCTCTTCTTCTGCGTGTTCGCGGCCTGGTACGCGGTTCGTCCGGTCCGGGACGCGATGGGCATCGTCGGAAGCGTGCGCGATCTGCCGCGCCTCTTCCTGGTGACGCTCGCCGTGACGCTGGGAGTCACCCCGCTCTTCTCGGCCATGGTCTCGCGTCTGCCGAGGAGCCGCTTCGTGGCCGTGGCGTATCGAATCGCGGCGCTGAGCCTCGTCGCGTTCGCCTTCCTTCTGCGTGGTCCGTCGCCGAGCGCGGAGGTCGCGCGGGTCTTCTTCGTCTGGTCGAGCGTGCTGAACCTATTCCTCATCACGCTCGCGTGGGCTCTCATGGCCGACGTCTTCTCCCGCGAGGACGGGATCCGCTTCTTCGCCCTCATCGGAGGGGGCGGCACGCTGGGCGCGATCGTCGGCTCGGGGATCGCGTCGATCTTCGGCGGGGAAGCCAACGTGCCCGTGTCGCTCCTCGCCGGCGGGCTGCTGCTCGAGGCTGCTGTGCGCTGTGCCCACCGCACCGGCGCGACGTCGAGGACCGCGGGGCGCGCTCTTCCCGAGGGAGGCGTGCTGAGGTGGATGCGCTCCGCGATGCTCAGCCCCTACTTCCTGGGCATCTGCACGTACCTGGTGGCGTTCACGTTCTCGTCGACGGTGCTGTACTTCCAGCAGGCGAGCATCGTGAAGGCCGCCCTGCTGGGCACGTCCGCTCGCACGCTCCTCTTCGCGCGCATCGACCTCGCGACGAATCTCCTCACATTCGTCCTGCAGATCTCGGTCGTCGGTCGAAGTCTCCGCTTCGCCGGGATCGGCGCTGCGCTCGCGCTCCTGCCGCTCTACACGCTCGGATGCTTCGTGGCGCTTCACTTCGCGCCGCTGATCTGGGTCCTCGTCGTCTGCCAGGTGTCGCGCCGCGCACTCGACTTCGCCTTCGCCAAGCCTGCGCGCGAGGTGCTCTTCACGGTGGTCGACCCCGCCGACAAGTACAAGGCCAAGAGCTTCATCGACACGTTCGTCTATCGCAGCGGCGACGCCTTCGCGGCCGTCGGCTTCGCCGGCCTGTCGATCGGCGCCCTCGCGACGCTCATGGGCGCCGTCTGCGGGCTGTGGGCCATCGTGGCGGTCGCGCTCGGCCGCTGGAGCATGAAATGAGGGAGGTCAGGGCGCCAGGTCGACCGGCGCGATCCAGATGACCGCGCCGGCCTGATCGTCGCCGACGAACAAGCGACCGTCCTCGGCGAACGTGATCGCCGCCGGCCTGCCGTGATCCATGTGCCCGTCGTCCCAGCCAGTCGCGAAGTCGGACATGTTGCGCGAATCGCCGCCGTCGAGGTCGGTGGCGCCGAGAGGAAGCCCGGTGGCAGGGTCGAGCGAGATCCCGACGATGCGCGCACCGGTCCAGCTCGCGAAGTCGCCGTGGAGCGTCGCGAACACCCGACCGGTCCAGGGCGCCGGCCACTTGCCTCTCTCGAAGTCGAGGCCGAAGGGGGTATGGCCGATTGCGAACGCGACGTTCTCCTGCGGCACACCCGAGCAGTCCGGAGTCGCCTGAGTGTCGCTGTAGACCACGCCCGTGTACGGCGCGTTCTTCGTGGCGCAGCACGGGTAGCCCCAGTCATCGCCGGCCCGCACCGGAACGATCTTCTCGCGACCGTCGCGGTCGTTCGAGAAGTCGAGCCCGAGCTCCGCGGCGAGGCACACGTCGTGGTCGGGCTCGCAGCGCAAGGCGATTGGATTGCGGAATCCCTTCGCGACGACGGTCGTCGTCCCGCCGACCATGCTCAGGACGCAACCGCGCGTTGGGTTCGTGGACAGGCAGGCGTCCCCCTGAGCGCCGCCGTTGGTCACGTAGATCGTGCCGTCCCGCGCGACGTCCATCACTTTCGGCCAATGCTGCGGCGCTTGGGGCTGGGTGATGGTGGTGACGGTCTGCACGGGCCCCGACGGTGATAGATCCCCGCTCGCAAAGGGCACGCGTCGGATCACGACGTCGTCCTGGAAGTACAGATAGCCGCCGGTGAACAGGAGCCCTTGCGTCGACGGGAGCTGGCCGAGATACGTGACGTTTCGGTCGGCGACGCCGTCGTGGTCGTCGTCGGGGAGGACGACGATGGAGGCGATACCGGCATGGCTGGCTCCTCCCATGGCACTCTGCGTGGGAGAGGCCGCGAAGAGGCGGCCGTCCGGCGCGAAGCGGAGCTGCCGGGTGTTGCCCAGCGTCGCGAAGTAGTGGGCGCAGAACCCCACGGGCAAGGAGAGCCAAGCGAGGCTGGGCGCCGAAGCGTCGGCGCCCGGGACGACTGTGCGGCCTCGAGCAGTGAACACCACCGAGCCCGGCAACGAGCAGAACGCGCCCGCAGGGGGCGAGCCGTCGGACGTGCTCGTCGTGCCCTTCTCCGAGCATGCCGCGCTCAGGGAGACGTACAAGACCACGAGAGCGGCCCGCTTCATCGGCGCTCCTCAGACGGCGGCGGCCAGCTCCCGCGCGAACACCGTTCGCGCCCACGCCTCCGTCTCGGAGGGATCGATGCCCGCTCGGCGGTAACCGGGGAGGATCACGTCGACCAGCGTCGTGTGCACGATGTCACGCGCCTGGCGGCGCGAGAGCATTCCGTGCGTCGGGTACTTCTCCCGGGGCAGCGGCGCCTCGTCCCCCAGGAGGTCGTGGTGGTTCGACGAGTGCAGCCACTGCAAGAAGGATGGAAGCTCGCGCTTGATCTCGGGCGTCACCCACGGCGACGCGAGATGCGCCCACCCGACGCGAGCGTGCTCGATTTCATCGGAGAGGATCGTCGTGAGCGCCGCCTTCGCCAGCCGGCTCTTCGCCTGCGCGATGGACGGCTCGAGGAGGGCGCACGCGATCGTCTCGTTGATGCAGCACTCGGTGAGGATGTACAGCGTCGCGTGCATCGCCCCCTTCGACTGACGGAAGGTGGGGATGTGGTTCGGCTCCGGGTCGGGCCACACCAGCGCGTCACCGCGATACTTGGCCGCGAGCTCGGCGCTGATGAGGGCGTGTTGCACCTCGTCTCGGGCGGCCTGCGTGACGATTTCGTAGACGGTCTGCGTGGCGCCGTGCTCCAGCAGCTCGACGGCTATCGAGCTGAAGGTCGACGCCACGCGCAGCTCGAGGCGCGCACGGTTCTGCCAGATCCCCGCGAGCTCCGCGCGGCCCTCGGCAGGCGTTGCGTCGATCACGGGGTCGACGATCTCTTCGAGCGTGCGCGCCTTGGGCGCCGCGCGCTGCCACCACGGTGTCTTTCCGGTGCGCTTCTTCCTCAGCAACACTGCGCCCAGGTTGTGGTGCACGCGTCCGACGCCGACCCCGACGAAGAGCCGGACGACGACGCGCTCCCGGAGGACGAGCCGGACGACGACGCGCTCCCGGACGACGAGCCGGACGCGTCTTCGGACCCCGAAGAGGAGCCGGAAGAGGACGCGGTTCCCGACGACGAGCCGGAGGAGGACGACGCGGTTCCGGACGACGAACCGGACGCCTCGCCGGCCGCGTCTTCGGCCGACCCCGAAGACGACCCGGAGCTCCCGCCCCCGCTAGAGCTGCTCGAGCATGCCCCGGCCATCGTGGCAGCCGACGCGCCCATACCCAGTACGACGATCACATTGAACAGCTTCTTAGTGGTTTTCAAGGCATCACCCTTGGGGAAGGCTACCACTCGACTCAGCCGTGGCAAAGGTCCCTCGGGGCAATGCCGTTGTCCCGAAGCGCGACAACCGCCTCGGTACAAAAAAACAGGAAGCGCGCCTGCCCCCTGAGGAGCAGGCGCGCTCATGTGCGCTACGTGACGTCGGCGACTACTGACCGGCCGCCGCGGGGGCTGCGCCCTCGTAGGCCTGGTAGGAGTCGATCGTGTACTTGATCGGGTACTCGTAGACGCTGTACGCGCCCTCCGATCCGTCGTCCTGGGTCGCGTAGATGTCGGTGTTGTAGCTGTCGATCAGCTTGTAGGTGACGATGTTGCGGTCCTGCCGGGCCAGCACCCACTCGTTGCGGCTCGGGATGTACGCGTAGACGTACGTGAGGCCGTCCGGTCCGGTGAAGTTCTTGGTCTGCGGGTCCTGACTGACCTGGGTCGGGTCGGTCGGATCGTACGTGCACGTAGAGAAGGTCGTGCACCCGTTGGCGCAAGCGGCCTGGTTGCCCTGGACGGTGCACGCATTGACCGAGAGCTGGCGGAACCAGTTGATGAGGAACGTCTCGTCGGGGAAGGTCCACCCTCCGATCCAGTCCTTCGATTCGACGCGGCCGCTCCCCTCGAGGAAGGCCGGGTTGTGCGTGTCCTGCGCGAAGAGCGCCAGCGCGGTCGGGATGAAGTACGGGTACACCGCGTATTGACCACCGATCATGGAGTCGATCGCGGTCTCGGAGACCGACTGGTACGACAGATCGAAGTCGAAGGAGCCCCAGGACGAGATGTACGCGCCGGCCTGGTTCTGGTCGTAGTTGTCGCTCAGCCAGAGACCGACGAAGTCCTGCATCGCGAAGTACTTGTCGAGGATGATGCCCTGTTGGGTCACGTCCCCATAGTACTTGTCGTACACGGTCGCGTACGGACGCTCGCCGTTGGACTGCTGCATGACCGCCTCGTCGAACGCGGCCACCATCTGGTTGGCCTTCGACATCTCGACGAGGAACTTGTAGGTGAGCTGGCTGTAGTAGTCGACTGCCGACGGGGCGTTCGCGGGCGGCGTCACGCCGATGCGGTAAAGCGTCGCCGCGATGTCGCCCGGGCTCCAGTCGAACGCCCACTGGGAGAGGAAGCGCCGGGTGTCGACGACGAAGGCGGCGACTGCGTTGCCGTACGCCGACGCGTCCCACACCTTGCGGTAGTCGCGGAAGTTACGCCACTGGTACTCCCACTCGTACACGTCGATGTCGTTCGCGATGATCTGGCTCGGCGTGACGCCCAGGTCGCCCGCGCGGCAGATCGGCGAGTACTTCGTGTAGATCTCGTTGCAGTAGAGGTACTGGCGCTCCTGCCCTGCCGTGCAGTCGGGGTCGTTCTTGGCGCAGAAGCCGAGCGGGTCCTTCCACGGGTACGCCTGGGCGCCTTCCTGGCCGGCCGGGCCGGGGACCAGGCCCGAACGCGTCTTGGCGTTCATGGCCTGCATGTCCTTCGCCGGATCGTC
>DATJYG010000058.1:0-8117 GCA_035499695.1 Polyangiaceae bacterium | reverse complement strand
TGTGATTGACGTCCGGTCCGCTGCGTCCACGAGACGGCTGCGGCGAATATTCAATCCAGAGCGTCGGCCCCTGGATGCGAAAGTACGCGCTGCCGTCGTTGGTGGTCGGTCCACTCCACGCGAACCACGTTTCGGACAGATTGGCGCCGACTTCGGCCATCTTCGCCGCCGCGGCCTCGTCGTTGACGATGCCCACCCACTCGTGCACGAGGTCGAGCAGCATCCGTTGCTGCGCGTCGTTCAAGCCGAAGCCTTGATGCCTTCGGGGGCAACGGTCCTTCCGTCTTGCCCCGGACCGAGCACGAGGTTGCTCACCTGATAAGCCAGTATTGCCTTCTTCTGCTGCGCCGCATCGAGCGAGTTGATCAAGCCGAACGACTCGTCACGTTCGCGGCCCAGCGGGCGCACGGCTTGACCGTCGAGCTCGTAGGTCGCGGGCTGCGCGGCGGGCAGGCTCGGCGTGAGGACTTGGTCCTTCCCGACGACCGTCAGATTGATGGCCAGATGGTGACCGCCGAATTGGATCATCCAGGGATCGGCGAGCGAAGGCGCGCCGAGCAAGGCCAGATAATATTCGTCACGGCCGAAGCTCGGACCGCGCCTGCCGACGCCGTCGCCGGGCGGACCGTCGTGGCCCGTTTCGGAAGCTCTCAGCACCTCATCGCCTTCCATGATCTCGCGTACCTTCTGAAGACCTTGCTTGCTCAGGGCGGCGCTGAGCAGTTTCAGGGCGGCGTCGCGCTGCGCGGGACTCAGATCACCCCAGCGCACTCCGTTGCGTGGATAGACACCCACCGGAAAGTTCGACCACTTGGACTTCTGATCGCTGTCGAACGGGAACCCGATCTTGGCTCGCCCTGCATCATCGAGCGTCGCCAGCAACGCTTGCGCGGCGGCCACGATCTCACGGGTGGCGTCACCTCCTTGCGCGGGTGCGACAAGCGGCGCGTGCACGGGCGTCATGTCGACTCTTTGCCCCTGTCGCATTGCCGACCGCGACACCCAGCAAGCGGAGAGCACTGCAGACAGGCACACCCCGAGGATGGTGAGTGTTCGTTTCATGGGAACCCTTGCAGGTGGCGCGAATCCGTACTTGTGCCGCGACGCTATGCGACGCGGCGAAGCGAGTCCGATCGCCGACCGGGCGAGAGCGCCCGGCGGAAGAATCGCATCAGGTCGCCGACGGTCTCGACCGACGCGAGTCCCTCGACCGGGATCGCCACGCCGACGGCCTCCTCGACGTCGACAGCCAGGAGCACCAGCTCGAGCGGCGTGAGATCGAGATCGGCCTCGAGTCGAAGCCTCGGGTGCAGGGCATTTGCGAGCCGATCGGCGTATCGGGCGAGGGTTCTACGAACGAGTCGTTGCGCTTCGGTGTTCATGGGTACTCCTTGTGACGGCCGCTCGCCCGGCGCGTTTGCGCCGACGACCGGCAGCGTGGGTCGCTCGAATCAGCGTCCGTGGCAGCGGCATCGTTCCCGCCGAAACAGGCCGCAACATGCGCGACGGGGGGCACCTTTCAGCGCAGACTGTGTCGCGCGCCCCTTGCGCTGGCGTTGCGTGCTGATTGCGATTTGTTACGCCGGCGTGAGGACGTAGCCGACCCCACGCACAGTCTTCAGCAGGCGCGGGCTGCGCGAATCGTCGCCCAGTTTTTGCCGCAGCCGCGACACGTGCACATCGATGGATCGATCGAACGCTTCCTCGGCGGAGCCGTGGACGAGCTCGAGGAGCTGCTCGCGGCTGAGCACGCGCCCCGCTCGCTCGGCGAGGACTCGCAGCAGCCCGAACTCGATCGTCGTCAGGGCGAGCGGCTGGCCGCCGACAGACGCCGTCATGCGCGCGACGTCGACGACGATGCTGCCGATCGAGAGGATTGGCTGCGGGGGGCCGGACTTGCCGCGCCCGCGCCGGGCTTGCGCACGGATGCGGGCGAGCAGCTCCCGTGACGAGAACGGTTTGGGAACGTAGTCGTCGGCGCCGCCCTCGAGTCCTATCACGCGGTCGACTTCCTCCGTTCGGGCCGTGACCATGATGATGGGGACGCCGATCCGCTCCCGGAGGGCGCGGCACACTTCAGTGCCGTCGGTCCCTGGCAACATCAGATCGAGCAACACGACGTCCGGCCGTACGCGCAGAACCTCCGCGAGGGCCATATCGCCACGCGCGACCAGATGGACCTCGACCGCGTGCGTCTCCAGATACTGCGCAGTCAGCCGTGCCAGCCGCGCGTCGTCCTCGACGTAGACGACGCGAATCCGGTCGCGCGGCTCATCCTTGCCGTCCATGTCCACACGAAGCTTCCCACCGCGAGCCTCGATGACAAAGCGCCGCAACATACCGCAACAAACCGTAATCCCCGCGCAATGGCTTGCTCGTCGTTCCGTGCAACGATGCGCGCATGCCCTCGAAGGTGATGCGGTGGACGCTCGGCTGGAAGCTCGCCGCCATCGGGGTCCTGCAGCTCGTGCTGCTTTCCACGGTGTTCGTAGGGGTCGGCGCGCTCGTCAATGGTAGGCGGCACCTCGGGCCCGACGCTCCACCCACGCCTCAGGCTTTGCCCCTCCCGCCCCCCGGGCCACCTCCCGACGGTCCGGAACGACAAGGGATTGGACCGCGCGGCGGCGCTCGGTTTCACGTCGGCCCGCTGGAGACACTGTTCTGCGGTGGGCTGCTCATCTTGGGCGCGGGCTCGTTTCTCACGGCGCGGTCGATCGTTCGACCGCTGCGTCACCTCTCGCGCGTGGTCAACGCATTCGGAGCAGGCGACCTGCGTGCCCGGAGCGGACTGGAACGCGGCGACGAGATCGGCGAGCTCGCCCGTGCGTTCGACGACATGGGAGATCGAATCGAACGTCTCCTGGTCGCCGAGAAGGAGCTCCTGGCGAACGTGTCGCACGAGCTGCGCACGCCCCTCGCACGCATCCGCGTCTCGCTGGACATCGCCGGTGAGAGCAGCCACGAAGCGAGCCGACTCTCGCTCGCCGAAGTCGGCGCGGACCTCGTCGAGCTGGAGACCTTGATCGAAGACGTCTTCACGACGACCCGTCTCGAGATTGCGCGCGGATCTTCGGCCGCGGCGCAGCTTCCCGTGCATCGCCGGCGGGTGGGCGCCGACGTCCTCTGGGGGCAGTCGCTCGAGCGCTTTCGTTCGAGGCACCCTGACCGCCCCCTGCGAGTCGAGGTGCAACCGGACCTCCCGACGGTCCAGGTGGATCCGATGCTCTTTCGCCGCGTCCTCGACAACCTGCTCGAGAATGCGCACAAGTACACGCCCGCGTCCGAGGTTCCGATCGCGGTACGTGCGGCGCGAGATGCCGGGGCCGTCCTCTTCGAGGTCGAGGACCACGGGATCGGGATGGCGAAGGACGATCTGGCCCAGGTGTTCACGCCGTTCTTTCGAGGGGATCGCAGCCGGACACGCGGAACGGGAGGAGTAGGCCTGGGAATGACGCTCGCCAAGCGGATCATCGAAGCGCACGGCGGCACCATCGTGATCGAGAGCCAGCTGGGGGCAGGGACGACGGTCCGCGTCCAGCTTCCGATCGATGCCGCATGAGCGCAGAGCAGCGCGCGGAAACAATTCGTAACACGCGCGGCCCGATCGATCGCGGGCCGGGCGGCCACTCAATGATCGGGGCCGCTGCATGCCCCGTCATCAGGCCGGGAGAGAACATGAGCATCGAGATGGACGACAAAGACGACACCTTGACCCGTCGGGGTGCGCTCACCGCGCTCGTCGGAGCGGGGCTGGCCCTCGGCTGCGGCGGCTCGGAGAAGACTTCGGACACGTCATCTGACGCTGGGCGCGATGGCGCTTCCAACCAGGACACGGGTACCGCCACAGGTGATGCCGAAGCGGGTGATGCAGCTGCGTGCGAGGTCACTCCCGAAGGCGAGATCGGGCCGTATTTCGCCGACGACAGCGCGGCTGGATTCAACCGCAGCAACATCCTGTCGAACCTCGACGGGACGAACACTCACGCGGGCGTGCCCCTCACGCTGACCGTGACCGTCGTCGACGCGAAGAAGGGCTGCACGCCGTATGTCGGTGCGCAGATAGACATCTGGCACTGCAACGCGTCCGGGGTCTACTCCGACATCTCTTCCGAGAACACCGCCAGCGAGCAGTGGCTGCGGGGCTACCAGGTGACCGGCGCCAGCGGGCAGGTGACGTTCAAAACGATTATCCCCGGCTGGTACGCCGGGCGAACGACCCATATTCACCTGAGGGTCCGTTCCGCCTACAGCACGGCCTCGTCAACGAGCGACGGGACGAACACGACGCAGTGCTTCTTCGATCAGACGTTCATCGACACGCTGTACACCACGGTGGCGCCCTACAGCGCGGAGGGCGAGAATCCGACGACCAACGCGAGCGACCGCGTTTACTCCCAGCAAGAGGATGGAGCGAACCTCTTGACGCTCACGGGCGACAACACGAACGGCTACACGGCGTCCGTCACGATCTTCCTTCCCATCACCGCCGCGTACGACGCGGCGACTCCAGGCGGCGGAGGGCCGGGCGGAGGAGGACCGGGAGGCGGCGGGCTTCCTGGCGAGGGAGGACCCGGAGGTGGCGGCTTTCCGGGCGAGGCCGGATCGGAAGACAGTGGGGAGCAGGGCTGATCGACCCAAGTGGGCATCGATCCAGCCGTTCTCGCGCTCGTGGTCCGCAGGGTCGATGCCGATCCCGCCGTCCGAGACCGTCCCAGCCTCCCGCATGCGGCTCTGCGCCGTCTGCCTTGCAGCTGCCAGCGTAATCCGCGCTCGTTGCGCGATGGGTGGTCCAATCATTCTGTCTAGTCGGCGCCCGGAGACGACTCGCGGAGCTGCTTGCGGTAGGTACCTGGCGTGACGCCGGCCCACTGGCGGAACGCGTGGCTGAACGAGGCCTCCGACGCGTAGCCCGTCAGGTGCGAGGCCTTCGCGAGCGTTGCTCCCTCGCGCAGCAGTATCGCTGCCTTCTGCATTCGAATACGCGTCAGGTAGCCGAGCGGGGGCTCGCCGACGAGTTGCGCGAAGCGCGCCGCGAAGACCGAGCGCGAGAGGCCAACCTCGTCCGCGAGCGAGGCCACGGTCCACGGCGCCTCCGGGCGATGGTGCATCGCGCCGAGCGCCGCCGCGGTGCTCGGATCGCGGAGTGCGCCGAGAAAGCCGGCGCCGCCGTCGTCGGGGACGCGCGCGAGATACGCGCGGAGGATCTGGATGAAGATGACGTCCGCCATCCGGAGGAGGACGATCTCGGAGCCGGGCCGGCCCGTCTCCACCTCGCGGGTGATGAACTGGATGTTCTCTAGGAACGACGGCACCCGCTGCTCCACTTCGGGCCTCATTCGGATGACCGGCGGCAGCACGGCGAGGATCTGCCGCGCGAGCGGATCGTCGAGCACGAAAGCGCCGGTGACGAAGTTCGTCTCCGGACCCTTCGCGCCGACTTCGAGCTGCATGACGACACTGCGCGAGCCGCACTGGGCGACGTCATCGACGTTCAGGGGGACGCTGCGTGGATCGTCGCGCAGCACGTGCGAGTCGCCGAGCGGCACAACCGCGAGATCGCCGCCGGAGAGCGCGACGTCGGGCTCGTCCGAGTCTTTGACACTGAGCCATGCGCTCCCGCGCACTACGTAGTGGAAGCGGACGCAGCTCGGCCTTCCCGAAAAGGTCAGGCCCCACGGGGCGCGGCCGACCGTGAACGCCCAGCAGGTCTGCTGCAGTCGAACCGAGGCGAGCACCGCGCTGAGAGCGTCCATCAGCAACAGCGTAGAGCGCCCGAGCCTCGGTCTCCAGGCGGCACGGACGATTTCGATACTTTCCCGGACGAACTCGGATGGTGCGTGCGGATGTCGAGCCGTACGTAGGACGCATCGTCATCGACGAAAGGAAATCTCATGTCCAACAAGCTCGATTTCTCCAAGGAGCTCATCGGTCGTCGTGCGCTGGTCACTGGTGGCACCCGCGGCATCGGCGCGGCGATCGCGCAGCGCCTGCTCGACGCCGGCGCGAAGGTCGTGGTGACGGCACGCTCTCGTGGCGAGACATCGCCCGCCGGCGCCGCGTTCGTCGCCGGCGACGTCGCCTCCGCCTCCGGGGTGAAGGCCATCGCCGCCGGAGCGCTCGAAGCCCTCGGCGGCCTCGACATCCTCGTGAACAACGCGGGCGGCGCGAGCGGGTTCCCGCAAGGCACCGCGTCCATCCCGGACGAGGAGTGGCAGGCCGGCTTCGCTCTCAACCTCTTCGCGGCGATTCGGCTGACGAATGCGCTCTTGCCAGCGCTTCGCGAATCGAAGGCCGGCGCCATCGTGAACATATCGTCGGGCGCGGCCACGATGGCTGTCGGGGCAGTCGCGCACTACGCCGCCGCCAAGGCGGCGCTCAACAGCTATTCACGTGCGCTCGCGATCGATCTCGCGCCGAGCAAGATCCGCGTGAACCTCGTGTCGCCGGGGCCGGTGTCGACGCCCGGAAGCAGGGAGTTCAGCGATGCGATGGGCGCTCCGCCCGACCTCTTCGCCAAGGAAATTCCGATGGGTCGCTATGGGTCCCCGGAGGACCTGGCCGAGGTCGTCGCGTTGCTCGTGTCGGATCGCGCGAAGTGGATGACGGGCGGGAACATCGCCGTCGACGGCGGAATGACGGCGCGCTGAAGGTTCGATTCAAACAACTCCAAGGAAGGATGCACGTCATGACCAGACTGAATGGAAAGACCGCCGTGATCACCGGCGGCGCGACCGGCATCGGCCTCGCCGCGGCAAAGCGCTTCATTGAGGAGGGCGCCTTCGTCTTCATCTTCGGCCGTCGGCAGGCAGCGCTCGACGCCGCTGTGGCCGACCTCGGGCCCAATGCCCGCGCGGTGAAGGGCTCGGTCTCCGATCTGGCCGACCTCGACCGACTCTACACGGCGGTCAAGGCCGAGCGCGGAACCCTCGACATCGTCTTCGCCAATGCCGGGGCGGGAAGCCAGCTTCCGCTCGGCAAGATCACCGCCGAGCACATTGACGAAACCTTCGACACCAACGTGAAGGGTACGATTTTCACGGTCCAGAAGGCGCTGCGGCTGATGGGCAAGGGCGGTTCGATCATCCTGACCGGATCGAGCGCCGGCACCACCGGTGCCCCGGGAATGAGCGCCTACAGCGCGAGCAAGGCGGCAGTGCGCAACCTCGCGCGGACCTGGGCAGAGGACCTGAAGGGCACCGGCATCCGGGTAAACGTGCTGTCGCCCGGGGCGACGGCGACCGAGCTCGCGAAGGAAGCGTTAGGCGAGGGGGGTCAGAAGGCCTTCGCCTCGATGACCCCGCTCCAGCGCATGGCCGATCCGGCGGAGATCGGAGCGGTGGCCGCCTTTCTCGCCTCGCAGGACAGCAGCTTCATGACCGCCAGCGAGGTCGCCGTCGACGGTGGCCTAGCGCAAGTCTGAGGTCGCCTTCGACGCGATGCCTCTCCCCACTGCCGTGAAAGACTTCGCTTCGTCGGCCATACCTATCGAATCGGCTTGAAAAGCATCGAGACGGGCGTCCAACTCGATGCGCCTCGCAGTGAAACATGTCGGATCGGCGAGGAAACCGAAGGTTCCCCCGGTCTCACCTGTTCGGTCGTGCCGCATCCCTTTCAAATCCGACCGCTCATCGATCGACGTCGACGGCAAGCCTTTCGTCTCGTCGCGCATCACTGGGGTCCCGGCGTCGATCTCTTTGCCCGCAGCTTCCATCCCGATGGTCCTACGCTCGATCCCTTTCACCTCGGCTGGCTTCCATGAGAGCCGTGCTGGTTCATCTTTCACCAACGCATCTTCCTAGAGGCCCGCAGAGCGCATCGAGATGAACGCATCGATCTCTCCGTTCGACGCGTCAGCCTCTTCGATGACCTCGGAAGCCATGTCTTGGATCCGTGCGTCGAAAGGGAACCACACGACGACGAACGGGATCGCATCCACATCGATCGAGATTGCCGTCGAGGAGAAAGAGATCACCGCCTGGGTGAAAGAGATCGACGCCGGGTCGAAGAAGATCGACGCCCGGGCGAAAGAGATCGATGCCGACCTCGAAGAGGTCCAGGCCGCTCTCCAAGTTCATCGCTTCGACCTCACCTCTGTGCCGCTCGCTGCCGCTCGCTCA
>DATJYG010000057.1:0-8525 GCA_035499695.1 Polyangiaceae bacterium | reverse complement strand
GGGGCGCGCGAGCATCGCCCGAAGCGCCTCGAGGCACTCACGCAGCCTCGAGCCGAAGCGGACGTAGTCCGCCTCGTCGAAGCGGTCGCGGTCGATCTCGAGGCCCATGCCTCATACCGTGTCCATGCCGCATGGCTCGCGCGAGCGCGACAGGAGCGTGCTTGGTCGCGTTACGACGCAGGCTTGAGCAGAAGCCCCTCGACGAGATGAGGTGGCGCGGGGTTGACGACGATGGTCGCGTTGACCGCCCCCTTCTCGTATTGCAGCTTCACCACGCCGCGGTGTGCTGGGTACAAGCACCGATGTCGCCGTGCATGGAGGTGAACAGCTCGCGTCCGCTGTCAGCCCTTTGACACGACGAAGAGAGTTCGCTGGGGCACGGCGCTACCATAACATCGTGGCCCGCATCTCGGCCCGGCTGAGCGAGAACGCCGCAGGCGACTTTTTCGTCGACGACTCGTGCATCGACTGCGAGACGTGTCGCATCGTGGCGCCGCGCACGTTCACTCGCTCAGAACGACTGGGGCTCTCCGTCGTGCGACGGCAGCCCGCATCGCACGAGGACGAGCTGCGCGCCGCGATGGCGCTCGTGTCGTGCCCCACGAGTTCGATAGGGACCGAGAGCAAGCTCGACGTGCGCGAGGCCGTCGAGGCCCTGCCGGACCCGATCGCGGGCGGCGTCTTCTACTGCGGCTACGCCTCGGAGGACTCGTTCGGCGCGGCGAGCTACCTCGTGAAGCGCGAACGGGGCAACGTGCTCGTCGATTCGCCGCGCGCAGCGCGCCCGCTCATGGATCGCATCGCGTCACTCGGTGGCGTGGCCACGATGTTCCTCTCGCACCGCGACGATGTGGCGGATCACACGAAGTACGCGCGCCGCTTCGGCTGTGTGCGGGTGCTGCACGCGGCCGACGTCGGCCCCGAGACGCGCGAGGTCGAGCGCCGGATCGAGGGCGACGCGCCCGTGGAGCTCGCGCCCGACCTGATCGCCATCCCGGTCCCTGGCCACACGCGCGGGAGCATGGTGCTGCTCCATCAGGAGTTTCTCTTCACCGGCGACCACCTCTGGGGCACCGACGACGGCAACGGGCTCGACGCCGGTCGCGGCGTCTGCTGGTACTCGTGGCGCGAGCAGACGCGCTCGATGGAGAAGCTGCTCGCGTTCGACTTCGAATGGGTCCTGCCCGGCCACGGTCCGCGCTTTCACGCACCGGCAACGCGCATGCGTGCGGAGCTGGAGAAGCTCGTCGCCCGCATGAAGCACTGAGTCGAGACTGGGTGCAGCTTCTCCCGGGAGGGAAGAAGGCGCTCGCGCGGGCGTACGAAGAGGGAGATGACCAGCAGCCCTTACGGCGCTTCTTCTTCGTCACCCCTGCCGCTTGGCCCGCTACACGTCGAACCTCGCGCCCACACCACAGCTGCCGATGCACGTCGCGTCCTGCAGCGGCTGGACGAGGAGCAGCAGGACCTCGCGTTGACGCTCCAGTGGATCGCTCAGGCCATCGACGGGATCCCCGAGTCGCCGCGCAACTCGGCCGCCATCGGTACGCTGCACACCTACCTGCGCGACCTCTCCGACGTGCGCGATGCAGCCAGTCGCGCGCTAGCCGCCGCGAGGCTCTCGCTGGACGACGACGAAGTCGCAGCGTTCCTCGCGCCCGAGGCAGCGCTCGTCACGTACTTCTCGGGTCTCTACGAGTGGTGCGAGCAGCTCGTCGGCACGTTCGAGGAGCTCGCGGGAGGCCTGCGCAGAGAGGAGCCCATCTGGCCGGTCTTCCAGTACCGCTTCATCAACCGGTCCTTTGCGCGCTTCGAGGACCTCACCTCGGAGATCCAGGACTCGGTGCATCGATTGATCTCGACTCGCGCATCGCACTCGGAGGCGCTGCGCGCGCTCGACCACCGCATCGAGGAGCTGTTCTGGGCGGCCACGTGGCTGCACGTGAGCCTCACCCGCCGCTTCGGCTCCTGAGCGACGGCTCCCTCGCGCCCGTCAGGACTCGGTCATCGCGATGCGCCGCGCGCGCGCCGCGACCTTGAAGTGCACGACGACCAGGAAGAGCGTCGCCGCCGCGACCGCCATCACCACGGGATCGTGCACGCGCTCCGGGTGCGCCGTCTCGAGCCAACCCACGGCACTCACGGCGCTCACGAAGAAGCACGGGACCGTCCAGCGCGCGAATAGCGACAGCGCGAGCCGCGCAATCTCGGGTGCGTCCGCCATCCATCGCGCGCGCCCCGCGAGCCAGCTCACCGCGAAGAGCGTCCCGATGCAGAGAGCGCCGGTGAGCAGGGCGACCGCCAAGAGGATGGGCGACCCTCGATGTACCCAGGTGAGCAGGTCCATGCGTGGCACCTTGCATGGTCAGGGCCAGCTCTTGCGTCGAATTTCCCCGATTCACCTCGAAGACGAGCCCGTCGAAGCGTTGCGGTGTGTTCGACAACGCCACACCCTGTCGCGTTTTGTCGCATCAGCCCCGGTGTGCCGCGAGCCATCGCTCCGCCGTGGCCACCTCGTCACCCTTGGCGTTCACGGCACGCGCGCGCTCCGCAGCCTTGTCGGCAACCTCTCGCGCGCGAGCGCGCATCGACACACCGTCCGACCACAGCGCGTCGGCGAGCTCGAGCCGAGCTTCGGTCGTCCACTGCTCGCCTTCCGGATCCGCGTCGTAGACCCCGAGCGCACGCCGCACGTTGCGGGCCGCGCCGGCTCGATCGCCGTCGGCCCGCTGGACGCTCGCAAGCGCGAGCCACCCGCGGGCGAGCACCTCGCTCTTCGCGTCGAGCTTCGCCTCGTAGACGGCGACTGCCGCCGTCGCGGCCTTCCGAGCGGCGGCGCGATCCCCGACGGCGAGAAGCACCGGCACGGCATGACGCTCCATGTCCGCCGTGTCGAACGCGTCAGGGCCCGCCGCCGCAGTCTGGATGGCGAGCGCGCGCTCGGTCATCGGCCGCGCTTCGGAGTAGCGCCCGAGCGTGGTCAGCACGGCGGAGCCGAGCACGTCGAGCGTGAACGCGATCTCGACGTCGTCAGGGGGCAAGAGCTTCTCCTTGATGGCGAGCGCGTCGCGCAAGTAGGGCTCGGCCCGCGCGGCCTTTCCGGCGCCGTGCAAGACGATCCCGATGTTGTCGAGGTCTCGCGCCGTCTCGAGGTTGTCGTGGCCGTGCACGGCCTCGTCGATGGCGAGCGCGTGCTGGTGGGCGTCGAGCGCGCCGTCGTTGTCCTGCACCTCGTGAAGGGCGGCACCGATGTTCTGCCAGCCCCACGCGCACTGCGGATGGCCGGGGCCGAGGATGGCTTCCTTGATCGCCAGGGCCCGTCGTTCGTACGGCAACGCCTCGGCGGCGCTTCCTCGCTGGAGCAGCACGTTGCCGACGTCGCCGATCGCCTTCGCGTACTCCAGGCTGTTCTCGCCGTGGAGCTTCGCGCTCCGTTCGACCGCATCGCGACCGAAGGCGAGCGCCTCGTCGAAGCGCGTGTCCTTCGCCGCCAGGTTCGATCGCACGAGCAGCAGCTCGATGCGCGCCGCCGGGTCGTTGCCTTCGGCCTCCAGCGAAGCCTCCGCCCCGTCGGCCCACGGCTCGCCGTCCTTCACCCGCTCCTGGAAGAAGCCGATGATGTTGGCCAGCCTGACCTGCGCCTCGGCGGCGACGAGGGGCGACCTGCCGGCCGTCGCCGCGAGCACCGCGTGCTGAAGCGTCGGCACCGCCGAGGCGTAGTTGGAGTCGTCGTCGTGCAGCGTGCCGAGAGTCAGCAACACGTCGGCCTCGAGCGGCCGGTAGTGAAGGTCGGCGGCCCGGTCGGCGAGCGGGCCGGCCTTCGCGATGCCCTCCTTGATGCGTCCAGCGGCCTCGAGCGCTCGCGCGTCGGCCAGCGCCCCACGCACCTCGTCGATGGCGGCCCGCGATTGCGGATCTGTGGGAAGCCTGGTCTCCCCACGGAGGAGAGCCAGGTTTGCGCAGTCGTCCAGCGTCGGCAGGTTCTGCGCGCTGGCGGGCGCCCGGTCGATGACTTGCCGGTCGGCGCTCTCGAGCAGCTTGGTGAATGCACCGGTCTCGCGAAGATGGTTCGTGAGGCACGCCATGCGCAGGTCGAGCAGCTCGTCGGACTGCTCACCCCGCACGCGCGTCGCCATGCACGCGTCCTGGTACATCCCGGTCCACCGCTGCGCATACGCATCGAGCGCCGCGGCGACCGCGGCGAACGACGGTTTCGCATAAGCGAGTCCCGACGCGTCGAACGCGGCTTCGACCTTGGCGCGCGTGCTCGCGTCCCAGACGGAGGCGGCTTTCGCGGCGCCTCCGGCGCAAGGGTCGACCTGCTTCGCGGCGAGCATCCGTGAGCCCAGCGCCCCGAGGGCCGCGACGGCGATCAGGGCCGATCCGCTCAGTGCCCATCGCCTTCGCGTGCGCGCCGGATCGCGCGAGAGCGCGGCGAGCAAGGCACGCATGCTCGGATGGCGCGCGGCCGGGTCGACCGAAAGCCCGCGCACGAGCGCACGAGCGACGACGTTCGGCACTCTTCCGGCGTTCGGTCCGGACGGCGAGCGGAGCGCCGTCTCGCCGCGCGCGTAGGCCGCGCCGTCGGAGTACGGGAGCGCGCCGTAGAGGGCGTCCCACACCGAGACGCAGAAACTGAACTGGTCGGCTCGCGCGTCGACCGAACCCGCGGCTCGCTGCTCCGGCGCCATGTACTGCGGCGTGCCGACCTTGACGCCCGAATGCGTGACCGTCACCGTCGGCTCCGCCGGCGCGGGCGCACGCGCGTCCTCCACATCGCCGTCCGCGGGCTCCAGATCGGACACCGAGCGCGCCAGCCCGAAGTCGGTGACCAGCACTCGGCCATCGTCGCTCACCATCACGTTCGACGGCTTGAAGTCGCGGTGGACGAGACCCGCGTCGTGCGCCGCGGCGAGCCCCTGCCCTGCCGCCGCGAACGATCCGAGAATCTCGGCCACGCTCCGTGGCTCACGAGCGAGCCAGTGCTCCAGCGTCACCCCCTGGACGTGCTCCATCGCCAGGTAGACACGACCCTCGGCGACGCCGACGTCGTAGACGCGCATCACGTTGGGATGCGCGAGTCTCGCCATGACCTTGGCTTCGCGGATCAGGCGCCGCTCGCGGCTGATCGTCGCCTCCCGGTCTTCGCGCAGCACTTTGACGGCGACGACGCGTTCGAGCTCGGGATCGTAGGCCTCGTAGACCGAGCCCATTCCGCCGGCGCCGAGGAGCTTCCCGATGCGGTAGCGCCCCAGAGTCACCGGCGCCGCGTCGCCGTCCATCGGCGCGCGGGGGTCGCCGGAGTCGGATTCCCCGGCGCTGGAGCCGGTCGCGGTCGTCGGGAGCACCGGCCGATGGCCCGAGGTCACGGGCCGAACCGTAGTCGAAACGCCGCAGGCAGCAATCCGCGCGTCGAGGATCAACGCGGGCTTTGTGGGCCACTGGCCGCGCCCGTCGTGACGCCGCGATCAGGCGACCCCCGCCCATCTCGTCGACGTGTGCACCGAGCAACGGCAGATCGCAGGGTCAGTGGCCATATGGCCTGCGTGTTGCACTCCGCGCCGCTCGGCTGCTCATGGCGTTGACGGCGCAGATCCTGTCGAAGGCGCGGGCGCTTCGTCCGGCCGAGCCCCTCCCGTGGGCATGGCTCGCGGCTGCGGCGGCGCAGCATGCGCGGGGCCTTCACGTTGCGCTCGGGATCTGGCTGCAAGCGGGCAGCGCGAGACCAGGCACGTGCGCCGGGATTCACTTGGGGGCCATCGCAACCGCGTTCCGCTTCCATCCGTCGCAGGCGGGACGGGCTCTCGCGGCGCTGGAGCAGGCTGGGCTCGTTTCGGTCGAACGAGGAAAGCACAACCAGCCTCTGGTCACGATCCGCCGCGTCGCTGCAGCTACCGGTCGGTGATGGGCGTTACCAGAGGGAAACGCCAGGTGACGTGCTAGACGCGCATCTGTAGGTCGACGGTGAAGCCGTAGTGGCTGATGGGGACCCCTCGCTCGAAGCGCTCGAAGATGCGTGGGACGTCCTCCGGGGGGACCCCTATCCCGTGGTCGCGGACCACCAGTCGTGCGACTCCGTCCGAGCGCGACACCGTGACGTCGATGGGCTTGGACCTGCCGAACTTGGCGGCGTTCTCGACGAGGTTCGTGACCACCTCCTCGATGCGCATTCGGTCCCACCGGCCGACGATCGACTCGTCAGTCGTCCGCGCCCGCGGCGCTGTCGAAGAGAAGATAGGCGTGATCTCCCGGCTCGAGGCTGCGGAGCTCGAGCTCCAACTCGACGGACATCGCTGACTCCGGAAGGGAGTGGACAAGCAATGGTCACACCGGTCCGCCTCGACAGCGCTAAAAAGAGGGGGCCGTGCCATGAAACGTCTGCTTCACGCCGCCCAGGCCCGGGCCGCAGCGCTCTTTCGCGCGATCGAAGGGAAGCGGCTCGTCCGTCCCGGCGAGACCGAGGAGAGTGTCAGTCGAGCGATCTTCGAGCTCGCCGCGTCCGACTTCGGCGTCGAGAAACACTGGCACCGGCGGGTCATCCGCTCCGGCCCGCACACGCGCATGCTCTTCCGCGAGCTGCCGCCCGATCGCACAATCGAGGAGGACGACATCGTCTCCCTCGACCTCGGCCCCGTCTTCGGGGAGCTCGAGGCCGACTTCGGACGCACCTACGTGCTGGGGAGCGACCCCGAGAAGCTGCGGCTCGCGAACGACCTGGCCGTCATCTTCCACGAGTGCCAGGACCTCTATGCGAAGACCCCAGCCATGACCGGACGCGAGCTCTTCGCTCACGTCTGCGACGCTTCGAAGAAGCGGGGCTGGACGTTCGGTGGGCTCCACGCCGGGCACCTCATCGGAGCGTTCCCGTTCTCGCGCGAGGAGCGCGACCACGCGCGCAACCGCATCCGACCCGACAACGAATGGCCGATGGACGCGCCTGGACCGAACGGGGAGATGCGCCACTGGATCCTCGAGGTACACCTCCTGGATCCGACGGGAGCCTTCGGCGGTTTCTACGAAGAGCTCCTTTCATGTGACGCGACGTGACGTGACGTGGTGCGCGCTACCCCATCTTCTTCCCCGGGTACCAGCTCCACTGCTCGACGATGCGCCCGCCGCCGATGCGAAAGAGCGCGGTTCCCGTCGTCTCGACGGCCTGTCCGTCCCGCGAGGGCTTGCGGATCGTGTTGCGGACGGCGACGTACTCCGCATCCGCGCCCAGGATCTCGAACGTCATCCGCGCGTCTGGATGCGCCTTGTGGAACCGCGGCGCGATCGAGCGCGCCGCCGCGGGGCCGATGACGTCGGGATGGGCGTGGTCGACGTAGCGCGGGCCGAGCACCTCGTCGGCGACGGTCCCCTCCCCCGTGTTCCACATCTCGAAATAACGGCGCACGAGCCTCGCGCTCGCCTCGGCCCCCACCAAGGAGAGCCCGGCACCGTCGTGCATGGTCTTTCGCCGCGCGCCCGCCTCGAAGCGCTCGAACAGGGCGCGCGGGCTGAGTGGCTCGTTCATTGGAACCCTCCTCTCCGCCGCGTGGGTCGGCTACAATCGGAACGATGATTCCGGTTCGATTGTTATACGGAACGCGCCCTCCGGTTGTCAAGGCACGCCTGCCATGACGGCGCGCCGGCCCCTACGCGCGGACGCCGAGCGGAACCGGCAGCGAGTCCTCGAGGTCGCGCAGGCGGTCTTCGCCGCCGAAGGGCTCGCCGTCCCCATCGACGAGATCGCGCGGCGCGCCGGGCTCGGCGTGGGGACGCTCTATCGGCATTTCCCCACGAAGGAAGCGCTCTTCGAGGCCATCGTGATCGGCCGCATGCAGGCGCTCGTCGACGAAGCGCGCGAATGCCGCAAGGCCAAGGACGCCGGGGAGGCATTCTTCGCGATCCTCACCCGCTTCGTGGAAGAGGGTGCGTTGAAGAAAGACTTCCTGGACGCGCTCGCAGAGACGGGCTCTGACGTCGCGCGCACCTTGGGCGCCCTCAAGAAGGAGCTGCACGCGGCGCTGGAGCTCGTCCTCAAGCGCGCGCAGCGGGCGAAGGCAGTGCGGCGCGACGTCGACGTCCGCGAGGTGCTGGCGCTCGCGATGGGCGCGATGGCGGCGGCCAAGCACCACGGCGTCGACGCGCGGGGCCGTCAGCGGCTGCTCGCGATCATGTGCGACGGGCTCCGGGCGGGGCGCTGAGGGAAGCGAGGACGACTACCTGCTACGCGGCAAGCTCGCCCTCGACGGGATCCAGCTGCCCGACCTGCCCACCATGTCGGCGCTGACCATCACGATGACGAGCAAACGCACGGCCCACTACGCCATGTGACGTCCGAGTGCCTCATGCGCGGCGCGGATGACCGACGCCACGTGAGGGCGTTGCTCATGGCGGGCGCGGCGGTTCGTACCGTTTCGTGATCTTGCGGCGAAGCGAGCTTGAGGTTGGGGTGAACCGCTCGGCACGCTGCATGAAGACGTGCACGGCAGGCTTCAAAAGGGGGGCCTTACGATGCGTTCCACAATCATCTACGCACT
>DATJYG010000056.1:0-3099 GCA_035499695.1 Polyangiaceae bacterium | reverse complement strand
CGGAAATGGGTAGTCCACTTCGTAGGTCCAGCGGCGGTCCCGCTCGTCCGCGACGTGAAGGGCGCCCGGCGATGCGCCGCGCCACGCGCGCTCCGCGGGTGGCACCGATCCGGTGGACGCGTAGTCCCGGCCTCGATACCGAATGACGTCGATGACGTGATACGCGCGCGGGAGGATGCCCGCCGTGACAGGAGGGCGGTGCCCCGGCTGCGTCGCGGGGAGGAAGCGCCCGTCCTGGTCGGACATGAACACGAATCCTTCCGTGCCGCGATCCGTGATGCCGAAGCCCGCGTACGGCGGATCCGTGTCGGGGACGAAGAGGCGATTGCCGATGGCGTGCACCCGGAGGAATCCCTGTCCCGCTCCCCCGCCCTTCACGGGCTCGCCGGGGCGGTTCCAGTCGAAAGCCACGGAAAAGGGAGGCTTCGCGTCGTCGGGGCGGTAGCGCGTGATGGTGGCGCCATCGGTGCCCAGGGGCTCGTTGGCGTGGGACGCGAACAGAGCGTCGCCCAGGGGCGTGAGGTCGCAGATGCGCCGGAGCGCGAGCGGCGCACGCCCGACCCGCTCGAAGCGAAGATCCGTGGGTAGTGGGCCGGCGCCCGCATCGATCGGGTCGTCGTCCCCGTCGGGATCCTGCTGCGTCGAAACCGCCGCCGCGTCAGCGGCCTGCGTGCCGGACACGACGCCCCCGTCGTCTGGGGATGCCGATGAGACATCGGCACTTTCGACGGCCCTCGGCGTCCCCGCAGGGCGCGTGCATCCGAGCAGGAACAGCAAGACTGCCGGGAACCGCACGACCGAGAGCGTAACGCACGCTGGATGGGGCTTCCTGGCACACGGTCACGTGACGTCACATGACGACCCGCGCCAGAGGGGTCTAGCCTCTTACGTCATGTCCCACGACAAGTTCGATCCCGAGTACGTCTTCTCGCACCACCACGCCACGCCGAAGAAACTCGCCGACTACGAGGCGATCCACGAAGGCGCAAAGCATTTCGCCCAGGTGATCCTCGAGCACGTTCCGGAGTGCGACGATCGGTTTGCAGTGCTTCAGCTCTTGCGCGAAGCGTCCATGCTGGCGTGCGCGGCGGTGACGCTCGAGGGTCGCCTGAAGTGAACTCCGTATCGATCGGCATCGACGTGCCGAACCTGGAAGAAGGCGTGCGCTTCTATACGGAAGCGTTTGGCTTCGAGAAGGTAGCGGCTCCAGTGCCTGGAGTGGTCGTGCTCAAGGGCGGCGCAATCAGCCTCTGCCTGCTCGAGAAACCCGAGGGGTCGAGACCATCCGCGACGACCTCGGATCGCCGTCGTTACGAGCGGCATTGGACTCCTGTCCATCTCGACGTTCACGTCGATGATCTGAGGTCGGCGCTCGCTCGAGCCATCAAGGCCGGTGCGAAGCAGGAGCAAGTCTTCGAGAACGCCGAGCACGGATCGGCCGCCTTCTGCAGTGACCCGTTTGGTCACGGCTTCTGCCTGCTCGGCGCGCGAGGCTAGAAACCCTCGTGGTCGGGCTGCCGGGAGCCGCACGATGGACATGTTGGGCACGACAAGGCGAGAGGCTTCATGCCCAATCTCAAGCTCCACTGGCACGGGCGTCGTCCGCACCGCAAGCGCGCTCCGGCAGTCGAGCCTCTGCGGCCGGACTTCGACCGTGGCGTAGCCGGCGCCCTCCTGGAGCTGTCGAAGGCCCTCGGAAGCGACTGGGACGCATCCATTCGCCGCATCGTGAAGTTCGATGCAGAGCTCCTCTGCGTGGAACGGGTGAACTTCTGGACGCTCTGCGAGTCGAGCGCGAGCATCCACTGCGACGTCGGCTACGTCGCGAGCCTTCGGTCCTTCGAGCACGGCGCGACCTTGTTCGAGTCCGACATCCCCGAGTACTTCGCGGCTCTGCGCACGGCCCGCATGCTCGACATGCACGACGTGTGGACGGACCCGCGCTGCCGAGGGCTGCGCGATTACTGTGCGTCGCGGGGAATCGCCTCCATGCTGGACGTCCCCGTGACGGTCGAGGGTCGTCTGAGCGGCGTCCTCTGCCACGAGTACGTCGGTGCGCCGAAGCGCTGGAGCGAAAGTGAGGAGGAACTGGCCGTGAGCATCGGCCAGGTCGTCGCTTTCGCGCTCTCGGCGAGCGCCCAGACGCGTGTCGAAGGCGCCAGGCGACGGGCGGCCTTCCTGGACGCATTCGCGCACGGTCTCAACTCGCTCGACGCTCGCGAGATCGGGGAACAGGCTGTCTCGATGGTCGTCCCCGGGGTTTCGGGCGCGATCCTGTGGGTATTGAACCGAGACGGCGTCGTCGAGTGCCTGGCTTTCAAGCACCACGATCCGGAGAAGCACGCGCTCATCGCGGAGTACTTCCGCCCGGGTGGCACGCCCAAGCCCCTGTCCTCGTCAGCCGTGCAGCGGGTGATCCGTCAAGGTCAATCTCTCTGCATCCCGGACTTCGGCAGCCCGACGACGCTCCAGGAGTACGGCTTCGGCCCGAGGGAGCGCGCGCTCATCGAGAAGCTCGCGGTTCGCTCGGTCCTCGTGGTGCCCCTCACCACCGGGTCGAGAACCTTCGGCGCCATGACCTTCGCGGTAGAGCACGACCACGTCGACGCCGGAGCTCTGACGCTCGCCCAAGACATTGCCGATCGGGTGGCCTCCGCGCTGGAGAACGCGCGCCTCTACGAGATCGCCCGCGAGGCAGTCCGGGCTCGGGACGAGTTGCTCGAGATCGCCGCGCACGAGCTACGTACGCCGCTCACTTCGCTCCAGCTGCGCACTGCGCATCAACTGCGGGCGGCGGAACGCCGCGGCGATCCGGAGGAGACGGCGCGAAGCGAGGCCATGGCGCGCGACGTTCGACGCTTCGCGTCGGTCGTGGACCACATGATCGAGGCATTGAACGTCCGGGCCCAGGGCATCACGCTCGCACCCTCGTCCTGCGATCTGGTGCGCCTCGTCCGCGAGGCTGTGGCCCGCCTTGCCCCGCGCGCTCGAGCCGTGGGCAGCTCGATCTCCCTCGACGGCGACCCTTCCGTCGAGGGGCGATGGGACGCGGAGCAACTCCGAAAAGTCGTCGACGTCCTTCTCGACAACGCCATCAAG
>DATJYG010000055.1:0-14578 GCA_035499695.1 Polyangiaceae bacterium | reverse complement strand
CGACGCTCGCCGTCGGGCGGAAGGCGGACGACCTGTCCCCGTCGACACACGACCATCGGGCGCCGCGAGACGACCCAACCGCGTCGGTCCACGACGGGGGCATGCTCCATCGCCCGCAGGAGCCAAACCGTCAGGCTCAGTACGAGTGGGCCGGCCAGCCCGCGGCGGTGGAGTACTCCTTGTACGCGGCGATGACGCTGTCGTCGTACGCGGTGTTGTAGTCGGTGCAGCTCTTCGTGCTGCCGTAGTCGTTGAAGTTGCCGACCGCCATCATCGTGTACTGGTCCACGGTGCAGCCCGGGAACTGCTTCATGACCTGCGCGCGGTTGCCGGCGATGCCCGCGATGCCGAGCTCGATGTTGACGTCGGGGTTGAACACGGAGTTTGCCCAGTCCGAGGCGCCCGGGTTCGTCTCGAGATCCACGTGCCCGTCGGGCAGCAATCCGAGGGTGCTCGTCCCCTGGCACACGGGCCCGGTCTGCATCGCACCGAGGCAGCCGCACTCGGTTCCACTCCAGTTTCTCTGCGGGCAGCACCCGCTGTTGCCCATGCAACCGACCGCGTCGTACTGGAAGCGCGACTCGACGTAGATGATCGCCTTGAAGACCATCGCGTCCGGCTCGTCGTACTTGGCCGTGAACGTGAGGATCGGGCAGTCGTACATGTCGACCGAGTTGCCGTTGAACAGCGGTGCGAGCCCTGTCTTGAGCGGATCGGGATTGCACGTGCCCGCGTCGACCGTTGCCGCGCCGCCGTCGCCGCCGCTGCTGCTGCCGCCGTCGCTCGCGCTGCCGCCCCCGCTGCTTCCTCCACTGCACGCGGGCGCGAGCAGGATCGCCCCGAGCACGGCAGCAACCAGGCAGCCCGCCGGCTTCATGCCGCCAGAGTATCGCGAGCAATGCCCGGAAGGGCTCCTCGTGGCGCTCGGCGGCAGCATCTCTCGCCCTGCGAACATTTTCAGCCCCGTCCCCGGTCTTGGGAGTAGAGGCGCCCTCCAGCGGCGCCCCCCAACCGGAGGACCCCGATGAAGCTCTACGACTTCGCCTTCTCGCCCAACTGTCGCAAGGTGCGCGCTGTCGCGTACGAGCTCGGTGTGCCGCTCGAGTGCGTCCACATCGACCTCGGCCGCGGTGCGTCCCGGGCGCCGTCTTTTCTCGTGCTGAACCCGAACGGGCGTGTCCCCGTCCTCCAGGACGGCGACTTCGTCCTCTGGGAGTCGACCGCCATCCTGCGGTACCTCTCGGCCCATCGCGGCGGGGCGCTCGTTCCGAGCGGGGCGCGCGCGCAGGCCGACATGGACCGGTGGATCGCCTGGCAGCTCGCGCACCTCGGGCCGGCGCTGAGCAAGGTGGCGTTCGAGCGCATCGCGAAGAAGATCACCGGACGCGGCGCGCCCGACGAGGCGCTCATCGCGGCCGGCACGGCAGACTTCGCGCAACAGTCGGCGATCCTCGACGCCGCGCTCGACGGGCGCGAGTACCTCGCCGGGACGCTGTCGCTCGCGGACTTCGCGCTCGCGTCGCATTACAGCCTGGCCGAGACGGCCGGGCTCGACGTCGCTCCCCATGCGCGCATTCGCGGGTGGCTCGCGCGCATCCTCGGGCGCGATAGCATGAAGCGGGCGCTGGCCGACGCGCAGGCGGCGATCCGACCGAATGCCGCCTAGCGACGACACCGCGTTCGAGAAGGGCCTCGAGTCGCTCCGCGGCGCGATTCGCCTCCACTGCTACCGCATGCTCGGCTCGTCGCACGACGGCGACGACGTCGTGCAAGAGGCGATGTTGCGAGCGTGGCGCGCGAAGGACTCGCTCGAGGATCCGGCGCGGCTCAAGCCGTGGCTCTACCGCATCGCGACCAACGTGTGCCTGGACGAGCTGAAGGAGCGGCCGCGGCGAGTGCTCTCGTGCGACGCCTACCCGCCCGTGGACGACGCGCGCCCCCCGTTCCCGCGCATCGACGAGGCGGTGTGGCTCGAGCCGATGCCCGACGCGTGGCTCGAGGGCGTCGACGAGCGCGATCCGCAAGCGTGCTACGCGCTCAAGGAGAGCGTGGCGC
The DNA here is from genome assembly GCA_035499695.1 of Polyangiaceae bacterium. Taxonomy (GTDB): domain Bacteria; phylum Myxococcota_A; class Polyangia; order Polyangiales; family Polyangiaceae; genus Palsa-1150. The sequence goes on along the minus strand of DATJYG010000055.1, from coordinate 12,523 downwards.
TCGCGTTCGTCGCGGCGCTCCAGTGCCTGTCGCCGGTGCAGCGCGCGACGCTCCTCCTGCGCGACGTCGTCGGGCTCTCGGCCGAGGAGACGGCGACCGCCCTCGGCATCGGCCTGGGGGCCGCGAACAGCGCGCTCTTTCGCGCGCGCAGCGCGATCGAAGAGAAGCTCGGTGGGCGCGACCCGGCGGCCATCGCCGCGCACGCCGAGGTCGACCTCGCCTTGCTCGAACGCTACGTCCGCGCCTTCGAGGAGGCCAACCTCGATGCGGTGCTCGCGCTCTTCCACGAAGACGTGCGGACCACCATGCCGCCGGCGCCGACGTGGGTCGCGGGGCGTGCAGCGAACGAGCGCTTCTACCGCTTCATGTTCGGGCGGCTCGTGCCGGGGCAGTTCCGGCACCTGCGCATCGGCGCCAACGGGCAGCCGGCGCTCGCGTTCTACCGGCCGGCGTCTCCGGGCGCGCCGCACACGCTCGCCGCGATCCAGCTGGTCACGACGCGCGGTGGCGCCGTCTTCACGATCGACCACTTCATGTTGGAGGACGTCTACCCGCTCTTCGGCGTGCCGGCGGAGCTCCCCCTTCGACAGTGACTCGGGCCACTGCACTCCGCCCCCCCCGTGGTGAGCTCGGTGCAGTGGCCCTCACGGTCACTGCGCCCGCGGATCAGAGGATGAGCAGGCTCGCGAAGCGGTGGACGCCGGTCGAGTCGCCCCAGAACGCGGTGTACGTGCTGGGTTGCGAGAGGTCGACGTCGAGGCCGAAGGCGCCGGACGAGATGGTCTGGCCGGTTCCGTTCAGCTCACACGAGGCGCTGGTGCACGCGATGTAGCCGAAGGACTCGGCGAGCGCGGGTGCCAGTGACGTGGGCATGAAGCCGTCGGGCTGCTTGATCCCGAGGGTCACGCCGGTGAGCAGGAACTCGGCGCTGCCGTCGTACAGACCCCACGCGACCATCGTGTTCGTGCCGTAGGGCGCGGCCGAGATGGTCACGACGCGGTCCGGCGCGTTGAACCAGGTGTGCACCGCCCCGCCCGACGTGGGCACGGACTCGACGCTCGTGGGCGATGCGAAGTAGACGTTGCCTCCGGTGACGTAGACGCCGGCCGTCGGGGTGTTCGGGCTCGTCGTGGCGAGCACCGTGTGAGCGCCGCCGCCGATGGGCATCCTGTAGACGCTGGTCGCGTCCTGCCAGTAGAGGTTCGTGCCGTCGGTGTCGAGCAGGTGGTGACCGTTCACGATGTCGATGTCGGTCCCGATGCCTCCGGCGATGTCGACCGCGGTGCCCCCGGCGAGCGGGACGCGCTTGATGGTGACCACGGAGGTCGACAGGTTCTGGCTCAGGAAGTAGCCGTAGTAGTTGCCGCCGACGAGCGCCCACACGATGTCGCCGAAGCGAGAGCCCTGCTCGCTCCACAGCGTGATCTCCTGCCCGGGCACCGAGTACTTGCTGGTGCGCATGACGGAGGACGTCGTGATGAGCGGCAGGCGGAGCGCCGTGGAGGGTTCGGCCCCGGCCCCGGCCCCGCCGCCGTAGACGATCAGGCCCGTGTGGTGCGTCGTGAAGTAGACGTTGCCGGTCGAGTACGTGATGCCGTCGGGCACGTCGTTCGAGATGGTCGATGAAGTGAGCGCCGCCGCGGACTGCTCGGTCTTCTCCTGCGACCCGGTTCCCGTCTCGACGGCGCAACCGGCGGCGAGCAACGCCACCGCGGCCATCGCGAGCTTCGAACCTTCGTATCGGATTGTCATGACTCTCTCTCCTCGTTGCTGGGTTAAGTGAGCGGCGCGCTCGCGCGTCCGCTCGGGGCGGCGCTTTCAGCAACGCGTGTGCCGTGTGCGCACGTGCGACTCGGTGCGCATTTCGCGGTACTTCGAGGCAGTCGCGACCACGCGCCGCCACCGAAAAGAGGTGGCACCCCGATGTGGCGCCACCTCGTCCTGCGCTCCTCGATCGCCGCGGCGCACGCGAAAAATCCGGAGATCGCGCCGTGTGAGCCCGCGGTACGCGCGTTGCTGAGGCGTTCGGCCGAAGGAGATCGAACCATGAAACGCGGTCCGTGTTCGTGGGCGCTCCACGCGCTCGCTCTTTGTCCTGCCCTCGCTTACCTCACCGATTCGCCGCCCGCGTCGGCGGCGAACCTCACGTGCAGCGCCTACTCGAGCTGCGTGAGCAACCTTCAGAACAACCACACCGCAGCGTGCGCGGAGGCGCGGCGCGAGAACAAGAACGCCGCCTGTCCGCCGCTGTCGTCCCAGTACATCGCACAAGCGTGCGGCCCGGCGCCGAACTGCGCGCCGGTCTCGGGCACGGTGACCCCGAAGTTCATCGTCACCAACGTCATCTACGCGCCGCCCGGAAGCGCCAACAAGGGTTCCGGCAGCAGCGTGGACTACGGCTCGAGCAGCACCTCCGGCGTCACGACCTCGGTCGGCAGCTCCTTCAAGAGCGACTACAGCCTCTCCGCGTCGGTGTCGCTGAGCGATCCGGTGGCGCTGGGCATCTCGCTCGGCAGCGAGCAGTTCGGTGTGAGCACGTCCACCTCGTCGACGTCCGGCTCCACGAGCAGCCTCGACGTGAAGAAGACGACCAGCTCGGACGTCAAGGTGCCCGGGCCTCCCACCGACGGCATCGACCACACCTACGACGAGATCTGGGTGCTGCTCGATCCGGTCATCGGCGTCCAGGCCACGGGCAACACCGGCTACTGGGTCGTCGGGATGAACAGCCGCACGGTGCCCCTCTACGCGAAGGTCGGCTGGCTGAAGAATCCCTCGACCATGCCGGCGAACGTCGCCCAGGCCTTCGCGAACGCCGGATGCACGTCGCAGGACTTCGCGACGATGCTGGCTCAGGACCCGTTCGCCGGGACGCAGGTCCTGCGCCCGACGGCCATCGCCTCGCAGCCGACGCCCGATCCGACGCGTTACACCTGGATCTCCGAGATCCCGTACGAGCCCGACGCGAGCGGGCCGTCGCAGCTCTACGGCCTCAAGAACGACACGACCACCACCCAGGGGACGAGCAACAGCGATTCGTACACGGTCGGCATGTCCTTCTCGGCGTCGGTCGGCTTCTCGGACTGGATCAAGGCGAGCCTCAGTGCGTCCTCGAGCTGGACGTGGACCAACACGTCCAACTCGTCGAACAGCCACGACCAGACGCAGTCCGCGAGCTTCACGATGGTGAGCCCGTCGCCCTCCTACGCGGGGACGGCCGTCGACATGCAGGTGTACTGGGACGGCGTCTACGGCACGTTCCTCTTCGCTCTGGCCGACACGAGCAACCCGGTCCTGACGGGGACCGTCGAGGCCATGAGCCGCCCGGTGCCCGGCGCCGATGTCGTGGTGACCGTGGGAGGGCGCCGCATCCACGCGTACGCCGACAGCCACGGCGTCTACCGGATCGCGCGCCTGCCCTCGGGCCCGGTTCAGATCTCCTATGGTGGCAACACGCAGACGGCCACCGTGAGCGGGACGACGACGAAGGTGAACTTCGCGACGAAATCGGTGGTGCCCACGCAACCGTCGAGGCCCGTGAACAAGTAGCCGCCTCGAGTGCCTTCTCGCTCCGCCCTGGCGTACCCTGGACGCGTGGAAACCCTCGGGAGCACGCTCTCGGCGGACGGTCGCCCCAGGCCCGGCACCGGCGGGTGCTTCGTCCTGAACCTCGCGCTCTACGCGGATCGGCCCCTGGAGTCGGGGGCGCGATACACGCTCGACGGCGACGAGGTGCTCATCGGGCGCGGGAGCGATCGCTCCTGCGCCCGATCGAGCGCCGGCGGCAAGGACGTCCTCACCCTGCGGTTCCCCGATCCGCGCATGTCCACGATGCACGCCCGGATCGTCCGGGAGGGCGACCGCTGGTCGCTCGTCGACCAGGGCTCCAAGAACGGCTCGCGGGTGAACGGCGAGACCGTCGAGCGCGGCCTCGTCTCCGACGGCGACGTCCTCGAGCTGGGCGGTACCTTCTTCGTCCTGCGCGCGCGTCCGGAGTCGTCCGAGCGCTCCGAGGATCCGGCGCCGGCCGAGCCCCTCGGCATCCCCACCCTGCACGTCGCCCTCGAGGCGACGCTGCGAAGGCTCGAGCAGGTCGCGCCCTCGACGATCGCCGTGGTTCTCGCGGGCGAGAGCGGGACGGGCAAGGAGGTGGTCGCGCGGGCCATCCACGCCGCATCGGGCCGGCGCGGGCCATTCCAGGCGGTCAACTGCGGCGCACTCCCGCAGACGCTCGTCGAGGCGGAGCTGTTCGGCTGCAAGAAGGGCGCTTTCTCGGGCGCGACCGCGGACCGCGAGGGCCTCGTGAGGAGCGCGCACGGGGGCACGCTCCTCCTCGACGAGATCGGCGATCTCCCGCTCGCGTCGCAGACGGCGCTGCTGCGCGTGATCCAGGAGCGGGAGGTGCTGTCGGTGGGCGCGACGCGCGCCGTCCCGGTGGACGTCCGCGTCATCGCCGCGACGCACAGGGATCTCCGCAAGCTCGTGGCCGAGGGCGCCTTCCGCGAGGACCTGCTGGCTCGCCTCTCGGGCTTCGAGGGACGGCTCCCGCCGCTGCGCGAGCGTGTGGAGGATCTGGGGCTGCTCGCGCGCGACCTGCTGCGCCGTCTCGCGCCGGGCCGTGCGGCCGACGTCGTGCTCACGCGCCGGGCTGCGCGGGCGCTCTTCGCCCATCGCTGGCCCCAGAACGTGCGCGAGCTCGAGAAGTGCCTTGAGGCCGCGCTCGTGTTCGCGGGAGAGAACCCCATCGACATGGAGCACCTGCCCCCGTCGATCGCCGCCCCGGCGGCGGAGGAGCCCGCAGTCCGCGAGCAGCCCGCGCCCGCGCGACCCACTTCACCCGAGGACGAGAAGCGTCGCGAGGAGCTGCTCCGCCTCCTGCAGGAGCACCGCGGCAACCTCACCGCCGTCGCGCGCCACCTCGGGAAGGCGCGCTTCCAGATCCAGCGCTGGGTGAAGCGCTACGCCCTGCGTCCCGAGGACTACCGCTGACGGAGCTGCAGCCGTCCGTCGACGAGCTCCCAGGGAGACCGCTCGCGGACGAAGTCGGCCAGCTGCTCCGGGCTGCGCGTGTCGAGCGTGACGTCCCACACGACGGCGTAGCCGCTGTACCCGGTCGTCAGGAGCTCTCGCCCGTCCGGGCTGAACTGGGCGCTGAAGTCCGCTCCCGGGATGGTTCGCAGGATCTCGCCCGTGCGTGCGTCCCAGATGGTGGCGACGTGATCGACGCCCGCAGCCGCGATGAAGCGACCATCGGGGCTGAACGATCCCTGCAGCAGGTTGTCCCTGCGCCCCGAGAGCGTGAGCTCCAGATCGCCGGTTGCCACGTTCCACACGTGGACCGTGTGATCCTGCCTTCCGACCGTCAGGAGGCGGGCGCCATCTCGGCTGTACACGACGTCCTGGATCCAGGTCGTGTGGGCCTGGATGGTCCGCCGCACCGTGCCAGACGCGCGCTCCACGAAGAGCAATTTCCCGTTTCCGGTGACCGCCGCGAGCTCCCCGCCGCGTGGATCGAAAGCCACCGCCGGGATCCTCTCCGTGCCCAGCGGGTAGACGCCCCGAGGCTCGCCGGTCTGCGCGTCGAACAATCTCAGCGAACCGTCGTAGCTCGAGGTCGCGACGAGCGCGCCGTCGGGGCTCGAGGCCACGTTGTAGACCATCTTCGTGTGTCCGGTGACGTCTGCGAGACGCCGCCCGCTCGACGTCTCCCACAAGCCCGGCGGGAAGCACTCCTTGAGCGTGCCGCTCACGACGGCGCGCGAGCCGTCGCGGTTGGGGGCGATCGAGAACGCCTCGCCGGGCACCGTGAACACGCTCTCGCGCCGGCCGCTGGCGGCGTCCCACACGGCGACTGTGCCCTTGGTGCCGCCTGCGAGGATCCGGCTTCCGTCCGGCGAGTACACCGACGGGTAGACCATCTCGTCGCGACCCGTCGGCCACCGCAGGATGCGGTATCCCGGCTCGCTTCCGACGGCCCAGACGGACACGTTGCCGGCGTTCCCGGAGGTGACGAGCTCCCGCCCGTCCGGCCGCAGCGCGCTGTGCATCAGCTTCCCCGTCGGTTGCGCGTCGATGGCCGCGAGCAGCGTGCCGCTCGTGACGTGCCACGTGCGCACCACGCCGTCGTGCGCGCTCGTGTAGAGGACCTGATCGTCCGGCGAGAACCAGACCACCGGCCAGCGCGCGCCCTCGGGCATGCGAATGGTGTAGAGACGCTCTCCCGTCTTCGCGTCACGCACGTGCACGTAGACGTCCGCTTCGGCGGTCGCCAGCCAGCGGCCGTCGTGACTGAACGCAACCGAGCCGACCTCGGCGTCGTGGTCGCGCAGGGCACGAACCAGCGTGAAGGAAGAGGTGTCCCACAGCGACACGACGTGGTCCCAGCCCGCCACGGCCATCGTCCGGCCGTCGGGGCTGAAGGCGAACTGGGAGATGCGGTCGCTGTGCAGCTTCGGTGAAGCCACCACTTCGCCGGTCGTCGCGTCGCGCACCTCGATGACCCCGCGCTGGCTGCCGACGACGATCTTGCTGCCGTCGGGCGTGAACGCGACGCGGTAGGCGTTCTTGTCCGGGAACGACCGGACCAGCGCGCCCGTCCGGGCGTCCCAGACACGGAGCAGGTCATCGGCCGCGCCGCTGACCACGAGCTTGCCGTCCGGACTGAAGTCGGCGGCGTCGACCATGTCCCCGTGCTGGAGAACGTGGAGCAGATCGCCCGTGTCTGCGGACCAGATGCGCACGGTCTTGTCGGAGCTGGCCGTGACGATGCGCGTGCCGTCCGGCGAATAGGCGACGAACGGCACGTCGTGCTCGTGTCCGCGAAGCGGCCGCACGAGTCTCTCCATCGGTGCGATGGCCTGGGTGAGGAGCGAGCGGATCGTCGTGCTCGTGGGGGCCCGGCGGAACGCGTCGCTCAGGAAGACGGCCGCCCGAAATGGGTGCCCTGCCTGGAGCTCGGCGCGACCCTGCTGCTCGAGCAGCGCGAGCGTCTTCTGGTCGGCCCGATCTCGCTCCGTTTCGGCGACGCGGCGCAGCCGGTTCTCGCGCACGCCGAATCCGACGAGGCCGGCCGCGGCGAGCGCCGCGAAGACCAGGCTCGCCCCGGCGATGGCCCGATGGCGCCGCACCCAGCGCGCCGCTCGCTCGGTGAGCGTGTAGCGGTGGGCCGCGACCATCTGACCCGCCTGGAAGCGCTTCAGGTCCTCGGCGAGCTGCTTGGCGCTCGGGTAGCGCTCCGCTTTCTCACGCGCCATCGCTCGGTCCACGATGGCGGCCAGGTCCGCGGGGATCCCCGCGACGACCTCCGAGATGGGCTCGGGCGGCTGCGCGCGAACGCGAGCGAGGACCTGATCGCTGCTCTCTCCTTCGTGGGGCGCCTTGCCGGACAGCACGAAATAGAGGACGGCGCCCAGCGCATAGACGTCGGCGCGCTCGTCCACCTCTTCGCCGCGCGCCTGCTCCGGGGGCATGAAGGACGGTGTGCCGACGACCGTGCCGAACTCGGTGGCGTCGGCGGGCCGGCGATAGGGCGAGGCGGGCGGCGCCTCCGGATCGTCGAGCAGCGAGAGGTCCTTGGCCAGTCCCCAGTCGATGACGATCGTCTCGCCGAACGCCCCGAGCAGCACGTTGGAGGGCTTGAGGTCGCGGTGGATCACCCGCTGGTCGTGGGCGTACGCGATCGCGTCCGCCACGGCGATGACGTTGGGCAAGAGCGACATCCGCTCGGCGAGCGTGGACTTCTCCTGGGCGACCTCCTTGAGGGTCCGCCCGGCCACGAGCTTCATCGCGTAGAACGGTTCGCCGGAATCCCATCGCCCCGCGTCGTGCACGGGGACGATCGACGGGTGCTCGAGGCGCATCGTGATCCGCGCCTCGCGCACGAACCGATCGAGGGAGGCCCCCGTTGGCGACTGAACCTCCTTGATGGCGAGGGGCCGCCCGAGCTCTCGATCGCGCGCACGCGTGATGGTGCCGATGCCTCCTTGCGCGTGCACGCCGAGGCGCTCGTAGCGGTCTCGACTGCGGAGGGGCAGCGCGTCGGTCTCCGTCGAGCGTTCACGCGCCCGGTCCGCCGCGGAGCTCTCCAGATCCGTCTCGGTGCTGCCACCGGGGGCCTTGTCCACGCCGAACACTCTAGTCGCTCACGGGCAGCCCGCGATCTTCTCCACGTAGACGTCCTCCGACTCGGCGACGAAGTAGAGGTTGCCGCTGGAATCGCGCGAGAGGTACGAGTACACGCCCCGGGTCTGGGTATCGTCGAGAGCGAGGAGCTCCACGCTCGCGGCCGTGTGGGCGGCGGTCGGGTCGTAGCCGGACGAGAAGTCGAGCTGGGTCTGCTCGCTCCAGTTGCTGTCGTTCTCGCCTGCCATCGGTGGGCTTAGCTTGGGGGTGCTGCCGCTCACGTCGACGCTGAAGATCTGGCCGAGGGCCTCGACGTAGAGCTTCGTCCCGTCGGTGGTGATGCCGCCGGTCTCGAAGCCGGAGGAAGAGTCGCCGCCCAGGTCTGCGCCCTGGAGCGTGAGGAGGGAGGGCGGGTTGGCGACGGGGCTCATCGCCGTGGGGTCGATGGCGATGAGGTTGGCCGTGTCGGCGTTGGTCGTCGCGTCGTTGCCGCGCGCCCAGAACCAGACCTTCCCGTTGAGGAACTGGAGCTCGCCGAAGGCGTACTGGTCGTCGCTGAACGTGGCGATGGTGGTCACCACGGCGCCGGGCGTGATCTTGCGGATGGACCACGCCGTGGCGTGGTCGAGCACGTACAGGTTGTCCGAGCCGTCGATGGTGATCCACTGCGGACCCAGGAACTGCGCCGCCGACCCCGTACCGTCGTTCGTTCCGGAGTTGCCGTCCGTCTGGTCGAGCTTCGGGTCGTCGAGCTCGGTCGCCGTGCCCGCGAAGTAGCTCACGGTGCAAGTGCTCGCGTCGAGCGGGTTGCTCACCTTGAGGATGGCGTTGGCGTAGTCGGCGACGAAGACGTTGCCGTGCGAGTCGACCGCGGAGCCGAGGAGGTCTGCGAAGCGCGCGGTGCCGCACGCCACCCCCGGTGCTGCTCCGGCGAGGAGCTGGGCGTTACCGGTCAGAGGACCGCCGGCCACCGCGTGAAGCTGGCTGGTGCTCGTGTCGATGCGCCACACGGAGAGCTGGTCGTTCGTGAGGATCTGGCCCCCGCTCGTGAAGTGGAGCTGCTGATACAGGTACGGCGTCCCGGTGAGGATGTTGTCGCCGTCCGAGGGACGCTGCATCGGAGTGCCGAAGTTCGGGTTTCCTGCGAAGAGCGTCGCCGATCCGCACGTCGTGCCGCCGTCGCCGCCGGAGCCCGAGCTGCTGCCCGAGGAGCTCCCGCTCGAACCTCCCGAGCTCGATCCCGAGCTCGAACCGGAGCTGGAGCCCGAGCTTCCTCCGGATCCAGAGCTCGATCCCGAGCTGGAGCTCGAGTCGCCTCCGGTGCCCGTGCCCGCGTCGTTCGCAGCGGAGCCGGGGGACGACGAGCAAGCGAAAGCGCCGGCGAGGGCGACGGCCATGACGAGAGAAGTGGAGAGGGTGGATCGGAAGGCGTGTCTCATGGCCGCGCCTTTCGCAATTCGTGCGCCCGCGCTTGCTCCACGGCCAACTGCGCGATCCCGCGTCGCGCGGAGCGGTCGAACGTGGCGCCCGCCACGTGGCACGCGATTGCCCTGCCACGTGGCGCCACGGGAGGTGCAAGGGCCGCGGATGGCGCGGGCGACCTCGGGGTGACTTAAGCGCTAGGCTCAGCGCGTGAGCTGCGGGAGGCGAAGGCCCTCGCGACAGCCAAGCAACGACGCGATTGAGCCGTGTCCGATCTCAACGACACCACGCTTCCCGAGCCCCCGGTCCCCACCTCCGGCCGCGGCGCTCGCCCCACCGTCGCGGGTGTCCTCGTCGTGTTCTCGCGCCGCGCGTCTCCCCTGGTCCCGGTCCCCGTCACCTCCCCGAGCGCGATCGGCCGCGAGCCTTCCGCCGCGATCGTCGTCGACGATCCGTCCGTCTCCCGTCTCCACGCCCGCTTCGAACCCGCGAAGGACGGCCTTCTCGTCGCCGATCTCGGCAGCCACAACGGCACCTTCCTCTCGGGCACTCGCATCGACGGCAGCGTCGTCGCCCCCTTCGGATCCATCGTCCGCGTCGGTAGCACCATCGCCCTCGTCGTCGCCGATTGCGGCGCGCTCGTCGCCGAAGGCCCCCCCGCCGCGGGCCTCGTCGGCGGGCCGGGCCTCGCCGAGCTGCGCACGCGCATCGCCGCGATAGCCGCGTCCCCCGCGACGGTGCTCGTCGAGGGAGAGACGGGCAGCGGCAAGGAGATCGTCACGCGCGCCATCCACGAGGCCAGCGGGCGCGCCGGCGACCTCGTCGCGGTGAACTGCGCGGCCATCGCCTCGGAGCTCGTCGAGTCCGAGCTCTTCGGTCACAGCCGCGGCGCCTTCTCGGGGTCGCAGGGCGCCCGCGCCGGTCTGTTCCGCGCGGCGGATCGCGGGACGCTGCTGCTCGACGAGATCGGCGAGCTGAAGTCCGGGGTGCAGGCGAAGCTGCTGCGCGTGCTCGAGACCGGCGAGGTGCGTGGAGTCGGCGAAGACCGCGGCGTTCGCGTCGACGTGCGCGTGGTGGCGGCCACCCACCGGGACCTGTCGCAGCTCGTCGCCCGCGGCGTCTTCCGCTCGGACCTGCTGCACCGCGTGGCGGCGATTCGGGTTCGCGTGCCGCCGCTGCGCGATCACGTCGAGGACATCCCGTGCCTGTGCGAGTTCTTCCTGCGCGAACAGACCATGGAGCTCGCGGCTCCCGCCCTCGAATCGCTCTTGCTGCGCGACTGGCCGGGCAACGTGCGCGAGCTGCGCAACGTGGTCCTCGCGGCGGCCGCGATCGCTCGGTACGACGGCCGGAAGATCATCGGCCCGCACGACATCGACGACGCCCAGCTGTCCGTCACGCCCGACGTCGACGTCGACACCCATGCCGGCACCAGCGCCAGCGCCGAGGACGAGAGCGCCCGCGCCCGCATCGTCGCCGCGCTCGAGGCTTGCGACGGAAACGTGACCCGCGCGGCCACGCAGCTCTCGATGTCACGGTCGGTCCTCTACGAGACGATCCGCCGCCTGCGCATCGACGCGCGCGCGCACCGGCGTCGCTGACGCATCCGTCCGTCGCGTCGTCCGGATCGTCCGGACGGTCGTCCGGACGAATGCATCTCGCGGCCCTTCCAGCGTCGCCTCGTGTAGGCGACAAGCGCGGATCCATTGCACCCGCCACGCGGTCCGGCGGTTGCTAGGGGCGCTCGACATTCATGTCGAACCCGAACCGCCTCTCGCTCCTCGCTTTCGTCCTCGCCTCGCTGGCCATCGCCGCGTCGTGCGCCTCGGCGAACGACTCTCTCTCGCCATCGGCGGTCGGCGGCGGCGACGCCGCCTCCGGATCCACGACCCCCTCCACCCCTGGTGAGGCAGGACTTCGCACCGACGCGTCGGAGTCCCCGGACGCTCCGGCGATCCCCGACGCTTCGAGGCCGGACATCGATGCATCGGCCTTCGCGAACGCGAAGTGCGGCTCGACCCCGCCCTCCGGAGCCCCCGAGCCCCCGCCGCTTCCGGCCTACTCGGGAGGCACCTGCCCCGCGCTCGTCGCCGGCACGAACACGATCACGAGCTCCGCCTCCGCCCGTCAGTTCATCCTCGTGCTGCCGAGCCAGTACGGCAAGGGCTCGACGCCGCCCGCGCCGCTGCCGCTCTTCGTCATGTGGCACTACATCGGAGGCGACGCCGAGGGCATGGTGAAGAACGCGCAGGCGCAGTCCTCCGCCGACGCGCTGAACGTCATCATCGCAGTGCCGAACAAGAAGGGCGACGTGGCGCTCCCCTTCTACAGCGGTGTCGACTTCGCCTGGCCGTACCTCACGACATCGAGCGACGCGCGCGTCGCCGAGGAGGTCACGTTCTTCGACGACATGGTGACGTGCGTCTCCGCCCAGTACCCGATCGACCAGAGCTGCATCTCGACGGTCGGCGTCAGCGCGGGCGCGCTCTGGGTGTCGCAGCTCGCCCAGAGCCGCTCCGAGCGATTGGCGAGCGCGCTCGTCATCTCCGGCGGCATCGGCCCGGCGCTTCCCATCGCTCAGGGCGTCGTCGACGTCCGCGGCTGGAACGGCATGCCGCGGCCCATTCCCATGGCCATCGGCTGGGGCGGACCCATGGATCAATGCGGCGTCGACTTCGACACGGCCTCGCACAACCTCGAGACGGCCGTGAAGCCCGGCGGCAACTTCGTCGTGGAGTGCATCCACAACTGCGGTCACGCTGTGCCGCCCGTGGACCCGACGACCGGCCTGAAGGACCTCTACCAGTTTGCGCTCGACCACCCCTACTGGCTCCCCCCCGGCGCGTCGCCGTACCTGGCGACGGGCCTTCCTCCGAACACGCCGTCGTGGTGCGGCATCGGCATCGGCAGCGCCGTGATGCGCACGGGCGCGTGTCCGAGCTCGAACGTGTCGTGTCCTCCTCTGTGAGGTCGCACCATG
>DATJYG010000054.1:0-27302 GCA_035499695.1 Polyangiaceae bacterium | reverse complement strand
GTGCCGCCGTTCCGCTCGCCGTCGGCGCGCGAGCTGCTCAACATGCAGTGCACCGCCCCGGCGCCCGAGCTGCCCGAGGAGGTGCGGGTCACGGTGCCTGCGGGAGTCGAGCAGCTCCTGTTCCGGCTGCTCGAGAAATCGCCCGACGCGCGCCCGGCGAGCGCCACCGAGGTCGTCGCGAGTCTGGCGCCCTTCGTCCCGTCGTCGTCGGCGCGCGCACCGCGGTCGTCGCGATCGGCGCCTGCGGGCACTCGCGAGACGCTGGTGTCCACGCCTGCGCCGTCGTTGCCCAAGCGTGCCGACACCGTGGACCTCGTCGCGCGGGCCGCGCAGCCGCGCTCGATGTCGAACCTGGTCGCGGTGATGCTCATCCTGGTGCTCTCCATCCTCGCCGGCGTGACGGCCTACGTGCTGCGCATGCGGACGAGCGGTGCGGAGGCCTCCGCGGAGCCGACGGCGCCCGGGCAGGCGGCGAGCGCGCCACGAAGGTGAGCCATGCGCCGCATGGATCCGGGCTCCGCGCGCGTCCTGCGCGCCGCGACGCCTCCGGTGGTCGGCGCGGTCCTCGCGCTCACCATGCTGCTCGCGATTCCGTCGTCGCATCCAGCGGCGCGGCCGCGCATCGGGGCCGCACGTCTCGAAGGCACGCGAGCCGAGGACTGCGCCCCTTGCCACGCGCGTGAGGTGGCCCAGTGGCGGGCGTCGGCGATGGCGTTCGCCGTTCGGAGCCCGCTGGTCGGTGCGCTCGAGAGCTTCGTCGAGGAGCAGGTGGGGCGCGACTCTCTCTGTCCGAACGGAGCCGGTGTCCTGCGCGCGCGCGGAGGCGACGTCTGCGTCGATTCGCGCAGCCGCCTGTCGGTGACGGGGGCGGGCGGGCAGGAGTGGTGCGTCAACTGTCACTCTCCCGGGGAGAACCTGAATGCGTCGATGCCGCCCTGGAGCGCGCGTCGTGACGCAACCGCGCGCGAGCCGCTGCGTGACGTGCTGCCGGCAGCCTCGCTCGAGGGCATCTCCTGCGCAGCTTGCCACTCCACGATAGGACCCGTCGCGGCCCACGCCGCGCGCGTGCGCGGATACGAGGGCAACGCGACCTGGACCTCGGTGGTGACGGGAGCCGTTTTCCCGGCGCGGCCCGAGGACGACACGGGCCTCACGGGCATCGCCAACTCCGGCTACTCGCCGGAGCCGCTCCTGCTCCTGGGCGGCGCCCGCGACGGTGCTCGCGTCCACCCGGAGCCTCCGGCGGCCACGGATCGCTACCTGCGCTCGAGCGAGTTCTGCGGGGCCTGTCACGACGTGCGTCTCTTCGGCACCGACGTGCGCAGCGCCGCTCGCGGGGAGCACTTCAAGCGCCTGCGCAACGCTTACTCGGAGTGGCGCTCGTGGGCCGACGCCGAGGCGCGCGCGGGCCGGACGGCCGCGAGCTGTCAGGACTGCCACATGAGCCTCTACCCGGGCATCTGCGCGCCTGGAGGCACTGGCGGTGAGGGGTGCCCTTCCGGATCGCACTTCGAGGCCCGTGCGCCAGGCGACTACGCGCGCGGCCTCGTCGCGCCCTCGTCCCTCCAGCGCGTGCCCGTCGCCTCGCACTGGTTCACGAGCGTCGACTTGCCGCTCTCGCCGGACCTGGACGAGTCGGCCATCGAGGCGGCGGGTCTCGACGACCAGGGCATTCCGCTCGGCCTTCGCGCCCGCCGCGAGCTGCTGCTCCGGCGCACCTTCCGCTTCGAGCTGGGCGACGCACGACGAGCGGGAGCGACGCTCGAGGTGCCGGTCGTCCTCGAGAACGTCGGTGCGGGGCACAGGGTCCCCGCTGGCTTCAGCCAGGAACGCGAGACCTGGGTGGAGCTCCGCGTGACCGACGGTCGCGGCACGGTGGTCTACGAGGTGGGCACGCTGGAGAGGCCCGATGCGGACCTCGGGGATAAGCGCTTCCTGCGCGTGACGGCAGCCGATGCGCTGCTCGACGGGTCGGGACGGTCGCTGGGGCTCTTCGGTGCCGACGTCGACGATGGTCCCGATGTCCCGTCGTGGTCGCCCGACCCGCGTCTCGGTGGAACGCGCTTCGTCGGGCGCGGGCTGGTGAACCTGCAGAACGGGTTCCAGCGCTGCGTCCGCTGCATCGGCGAGATCGACTCGGCGGGTCGCTGCCAGCCGGGCATCGGGCAAGGGCGTACGCGCGCCGACCGGTTCGCCGACGGCGCCTACGACATCGACACGGGGGAGTGCCGGTCCAATCTCGACGGGGACGCGGCGCTCTTCGAGACGTATCTGCCCGTCGGCGCGCTCGACGCCGACCGCGGCGTCGTGAAGGCGCCGGACGCCATCCTCGACACGCGCTCGGCGCCACCCGGTGTGCCGCTCACGTACGTCTACGAGCTCTCGACGGTGGGCCGCACTCCACCGTTCCACGTCAGCGCACGCCTGCTGTTCCGGCCGTTCCCGCCCTACCTGGTGCGCACCTTCGCCGCGTACGAGCGAGAGCAAGCGCGCGCCGGCAAGCGGCCGAGCGGGCCGCAGGTCCTCGAGTCGATGCTCGACCGCGACGAGCCGGTGGAGCTCGCGAGCACGGAGCTCACGGTGCCATGAACCTCCCGGCCGTCTGGCGCTCCCCCTGGCTTCGCGACCTCGACGTGGGCGCGCGGGCAACCCTCGAGGCAGCCGGCAGTGTGAAGCGGCTCGCGCGCGACGAGAGCGTGTTCGCCGTCGGCGATGCCGCCGATGCGTTCTTCGTCGTGGCCGAGGGCCTCGTCGAGGTGCGCGCGCTGCGGCGCGGAGAGGCGAGCGCGAGCGCCATCCGCCGGGCAGGCCCTGGCGATGCGCTCGGCACCGAGGCCGTGGTCCGCGTCGGAGCCGCACGCGGAAATGAGGCGCGCTGCATCACCGCGGCGGTCCTGATGGAGGTTCCGGCGGCGGTCTACCGCAGGCTCTCGGATCGAGGCGAACCGGGTCACCTCGACGCGCTGACGCGTGCCGCGCGGCACTCGGCTGCGACGGACGCGCTGCTCGCGTCGGGGCTCGCGCGCGTGGGCACGACCGACGGCCTCCGCGCGCTCGCCTCCCAGGCCGAGCACCGGGAGATCGCGCGCGGCGAGGCTCTCTTCGAGGCGGGCGATCCGGCCACACACGTCTTCGTGGTCGCCGACGGGATGATCGAGCTGCACGTACCCGACGAGGGACGGGCCCGTGCGCGCGCGATCCTCTCGCGCGGCGACGTCGTCCTCGATCCCGGCGTGCTCGTGGGAGCGGTTCATCAATGGAGCGCGCGCGCCAGCGGGCCATCGTGGCTCCTGGCGTTTCGCCGCGAGGTCATCGAGCGAGCCGTACGAGGTGGCCGCGACGGGCTTCGCGAGATCAGCCGCGTCGTCCCGGCGGAGCCGCCGCCGGGTGAGACACGTCACGTCATGGGTGATCTGTGGCGATTCGCCGTCGCCGGGTCGATGCTCGTCATCGACGACGAGGCGTGCGTTCGATGCGGCCATTGCTCCTGGGCGTGCGCCGACGTCCACGACGACGGCGTCTCGCGGCTCGTGCGCCGCGGCGAGAAGGTCACCGTGCGCGACCCCTCCGACGGCTCGCGGCGGGCGCTCGTCGTGCCGGGGAGCTGCCAGCACTGCAAGCACCCGGCGTGCATGCTCGAGTGCCCGACGGGGGCCATCGGACGCGACGCAGCCGGGCAAGTGTTCGTCCGCGAAGAGCTCTGCATCGGCTGTGGGCAGTGCGTGCGCGCGTGCCCGTGGGGCACCGTGCAGATGGCGCCGCGCACGGCCGAAGCGCGCCGGCGGCTCCCGCTCGCGTCGGCGACGGTCGCCGTGAAGTGCGACGCGTGTCGCGAGCTGCCCGGAGGCGCCGCGTGCGTTCGCGCGTGTCCCGTCGACGCGATCGCGCGCGTCGATCCGAGCGCCGCGATGGCCGAGGTTCGCGTTCGCGGGTTGCACGCGCGCGTCAAGTCGGGGCTGCCGCGGCGAAGGCAGGCGTGGCCCTGGGTCGTCGCCGCATCCGCCGTCGCTCTCGCGCTCGCGCGGCTACCGGTGTCGACCAGGGAGGGGAGACTCGCGTCCGGAGGGATTGCCGGGCTGCTCCTGCTCGCGCTCGTGGGGTACGCCGCGATCAAGCGGCTCCGACGCTCGATGGCTCCTGCGGCGGCAAACGCGAGGGCCCATGCCATCGCTCACCTCGTGACAGGGGTGCTGGCCGCTGGAGCCGTCGCCTGGCACGCGGGATCGCGCCTCCACGCGAACCTCGCGGGCGGACTGTGGCTCTCCTTCGTTGCGGCGAGCATCACGGGGGGCCTCGCGGCGGCGGCGTATGCGGTGCTCCCGCGCCTGCTGGCGCGGGTCGAGCGGCGCGCGCACCTGGCCGAGGACCTGCCGGCTCGGGCGAAAGACCTGGGAGAGCGCGCGTTCGGTGCGTTGACCGGACGGAGCGAGGCGACGAAGGCGGCGTACGGGCGATGGCTGGCTCCGTACGCCGGCGCGTGGCTCGGTGGCCTGCGCCTGATCGTCGGCCATCGTGTGCTGCGAGACGAGGAGCGGCGCGTACGAGCCGAGATCGAGCGCGCCATCGGTGCCCGCATCCACCACCTCGACGGGATCGACGACCTGATCCGGCTCGCGGTCGAACGACGCGCCGTCGCGGCGCAGCGACTCCTGCAGGGTGCGCTTCGCGCCGTCGTTCCGGTGCACGTCGTCTGCGTGGCGGTGACCGCCGTCCTCCTGCTCGCCCACGTCGCGAGCGTGGTGATCGTGCGATGAATCAGGCGTCCGGCGCCCGGAGCGACGTCGCGCGTCCTCGACGGATGCTCCTCCTCGCCCTGATCGCGGCGGTCGTAGCGGCGGTCGTCGTCGCGGCATGGCCGCGGGCGCGCATGGCTTCCCCGGGGCCGCTCTCGGCGCCTCACCTGCGCGCCGACGTCCAGTGCGCGTCGTGTCACGTCGACGGAGCCGGGGCGCCGGTGCGCGGCTCCTCCTGCATCGGGTGCCACAAGGCGCATCCCTCGATCCGGCCAGCACACGCGGCGCTCGTGGCCAGGGGAGCGCTGGGATGCCCCACCTGCCACGTCGCTCACGGAGCGCCCGACCCGGCGCCCGTCGCCACCGGCGCGGTGGCTCGCGTCGCGCTGTCGGCGTGTGCGCAGTGCCATGCGCTCTCGCGCGCCGACGATCCGGTCCGTGCCTGCGTGGGGACCGGCGCCTGGGCCGGGCTCTCCGTGTGCTTCGAAGAGCACCAGACGCCCACGTCTCCACTTCCCGCTCGCGGCGCGTGCGCGCGAGAGCATGGCGCCGCCAGGTTCGTCGCATGGGAGCAGGCCCGCGCGGCGAGCGACCCGGGCGCCGCCCGTTCACCTCGAGCCGTGAACGAGTGGGCCCTCGCAGGTTCGAGCCTCGGCGTCTGCGGGCTCGCGATTGCCGGCGTGGCGATCGGGCGTCGCTCGCGCCGCGCGCGCGCGGCTCCCAGGGCGATCGCGCCGGCGGCGCCGACCGTCGTGCGTCTCCCTCACGTCGATGCGGTCCGATGCCTGGGGTGCCAGGCCTGCGTCGACGCGTGCCCCTTCGACGTCCTCTCGGTCGAGCGACACGTCGCCGTCGTCGCGCGGCCGGATGCATGCTGCGGCCTGGGGGCCTGCGAGAAGGCGTGCCCCAACGGGTCGCTCACCCTGCTCGAGCCTCGCCGCGGCTCGCCCGACCGGCTCCGCATCGACGCCTCGCTGGAGAGCCTGGATCGGCGCGGCGTGTTCGTCGCCGGCGACCTCACCGGGGTCCCCCTCATCCGCAACGCGATCCTCCAGGGCGCCCAGGTGGCCGAGCACGTGGCCGCATCACTCCCCCCACACGACCGCGCGACGAAGGGGCGCGTGGACCTCGCCGTAGTCGGCGCCGGCCCGGCGGGCCTGTCGGCGGCGCTTCGGGCCAAGGAGCTCGGTCTCGCGTGCGTGGTGCTCGAACAGTCCCGGCTCGCGGCGAGCATCCGGTCCTTTCCTCGCGGCAAGATCGTCCACGATCCACCCATCGACATGCCTCTCGAGGGACAACTCTGGCTGCGCGAGAGCACGAAGGAGGAGCTGGTCGCCCAGTGGACGAGGATCGTGCGTACGCACCGGATCGACGTGCGCGAGGATCACCGGGTCGTCGCGATCGGCCGCGAGGAGGGGCGACACGTCGTCATCGCCTCGACCCCGGAGGGCTCGCGCCCGATCGTCGCCGCCCGTGTCCTCCTCGCCATCGGTCGGCGCGGCACCCCTCGCAAGCTCGATGCGGTCATCGAGCCGGAAGCGGTGCCTCGCGTCCACTACGCCCTCTCCGACGCGCGCACCTACGCCGGACGTCGGGTCCTCGTCGTGGGTCTCGGCGATTCGGCGATGGAGGCCGTGATCGCCCTCGCCCGTCAGCCCGGGTCGACGGTCACCGTCTGCTATCGCGGGGAGGACTTCACGCGTGGCCGTGCCGCCAACGTCGACGCGGTGCGGCGCCTCGTCGCCAGCCGCCGCGTGAGACTCCTGCTGCGCAGCCACGTCGTGCGCGTGGATGCGCGGTGGGCGCTTGTGCGCACACCGGAGGGCATCGAGAAGGTCGCTGTCGACACCGTGCTCGCGCTCATCGGGGGGGAGCCGTCCAGGGCGCTCCTGAGCGCCGCCGGCCTCCGCCTCGTGGAGGGCGGATAGATCGGTCGCTCCGCTGGTGCGTAGGAGGCACCATGCGTGTCCGCTCATTCGCGCTCTGGTCGGTGCTCGGCGTCTCCCTGGCGAGCGCCAGCGCATTCCTGCTCCCCGTGCCCGCTGCCCACGGAGGCGGCGGAAACACGCAGCGTCCGGGCGGGGATCCGCCGACGGACCTCGTCGCCGATCATTCGCACTTCGTGGACGGGACGACGTTGCTCCTCGACGGCCGCATCGGCCATGCGTCGATCGAGCGCGACTCGCGGGGTGGCTCCGCGTCCACGTTCCTGCTCGCCACCGTCACCGGCGTGAAGGGCGGGGCAGGGGAGACGTCGAGGCCCCCGCCCGTGCACCTCGCGCTCGCCGTCGATCGCTCCGGCTCGATGGCCGGGCCCAAGATGGCGAACGCCATCGCCGCAGCGGTGGGGGCGGTCGACCGCATGCACGAGGGCGACCGCGTCACCGTCGTCGCCTTCGACGACTCGGCTCGCCTCATCGTCCCGCCCACGACGGTCGACGCGGCCACGAGGCCTTCGATCGAGTCGGCGATCCGCGGCATGCACGCGGGCGGCGACACGTGCATCTCGTGCGCGCTCGACCGAGCGACCGAGGCACTCGACTCGTCTCCGGGACCGCGCGACGAGGTCCGACGCATCCTGCTCATCTCCGACGGCGAAGCGACCACGGGCATCCGTGATGCGGGCGGTCTGCGCACCGTCGCCGCGCGCGCCCGCGATCGCGGCTTCACCGTGTCGACCATCGGCGTGGACCTCGCGTTCGACGAGAAGGTGATGGCAGCGATCGCGCAGGAGTCCAACGGCCGCCACTGGTTCGTGCCCGACCCGAGCGCGCTCGGGCAGGTGTTCGACCAGGAGCTGGGCTCGCTCGAGACGGCTGTCGCCACGAATGCCGAGCTGACCATCGAGCCGGCGCCAGGCGTGGTCGTGGACGACGTGCTCGATCGCTCGTTCCGTCGGGAGGGTGGTCGCATCGTCGTCCCGCTCGGGGCGTTCGACCCGCAGGAGGAGAAGACGGTGCTCCTCTCGGTGCGCCTGCCGGCCGGCACGACGGGCACCGAGTCCGTCGCCAAGCTCTCGGTCGACTACAGGGACGTCTCGGCCGCACGCGAAGGGGAGAGCGCCGGCTCGCTCGAGGTGGACGTGCGCGACGACGGGACGGCGCAGAGAGACCTCGACCCGTTCGTCGCGGCGCGCGTCGAGCGCAGCCGCACCGCGAAGTCGCTCCTCAAGGCCAACGAGCTCTTCTCGCGCGGCCACGCGTCGGCAGCGCGTGCGGAGCTGGACAAGCGCGCGCAGGAGCTCGCGACCGCGGCGCCCACCGCCATCACTCGTGCGGCGGCGCTTCCCCCCGCGCCCGTGCGCCCGATCGGCGACGACTTCGATGCCCAGCGCAGTGCGCTCGCACACGCGCAGGCCGGCATCGCGGCCGCGCCGGCCCCGGCGGCCGGTGGCCCGGCGACGCCCGCTGCGAAGTCGGCGCTGAAGAAGAACCAGGCTTCGGCGTCCGATCTCGCGTTCTGACTCGGGACGCTATGCTCCCGGCGTGCGCCCCGCGATCCTGCTGATTGCCGTCGCGATCGGCGCGTGCGCACACGGCACTCCTCCGGCGGGAGCGGCTCAACCGCGACCGTCGTACGCCTACACGGTCACGCCCCCTGCAGCAGGGTCCTGGATCGTCGACGTGGAGGCCCGCCTCGACGGAGCTCCTTCGAATCGCCTCCTCGGACCGGAGGTGCTGCAGGTGTCCCGGCACGACGGCGAGTGCACCCGGAGCTGCCGCCTGCACTACACGCTCGACATGGAGGCGCTGGCGGCCAGCTGTCGGCGCATCGACTGTGCGCGGCGCGTCGGTGACGCAGTCATCGGCACGGCGGCCTCGTGGATCCTTCTTCCCGATCCCGCGGGCGACGCGGCCATTCACGTCGACGTGCGCGGCGACTCCTCGCGCTTTGCGACCGGGCTGCGGCGAGACCCGAATGGCGGCTACACGTTCACGGCACGCGAGCTGAGCGAAGCGAGCTACACCGCGTTCGGTAGCTTCCGCCGCTCTGCGCTCGCCGTCTCCGATGCGACGCTGCAAGCGGTGCTCCTCGGGCAGCCCCTGGCGATGGGAGACGAGGCCGCGACATCGTGGGTGAAGGACGCCGCGACCTGTGTCGCGGGCCTGTACGGACGCTTCCCCGTGGACGCCACGGTGTTCATCGTGCCGGTTCAAGGGGCCGACGAGGTGGTCTTCGGGCGCACCATGTCTCTCGCGGGCGCGTCGGTCGCGCTGCTCTTCGGCAGCCAGACGAAGGCGACCACCGAGCACGACGACTGGGTCGTCGTGCACGAGCTCTCGCACCTCGGCACGGCCTCGTTCATGGGGGAGGGACACTGGCTCGAGGAGGGCCTGGCGACGTACTACGAGCCGATCCTGCGCGAGCGTGCCGGCTGGATGACCGAGCGCCAGCTCTGGGAGCACTTCGTCCGCGAAATGCCGCGCGGTCTGCCCCGACCGGGCGAGCCGCCCAACATCGAGGAGCGCGACGACATCGACTCGACGTACTGGGGTGGAGCGCTCTTCGCGTTCTTGGCCGACCTGCGCATCCGCACGGGGACTCACGGGACGCGCTCCCTCGACGACGTCATGCGCGCCGCGCTGGCCCGTCTGGGCGACTCGACGCACGAGGCCCGCCTCGCCGATTTCCTCCGTACGGGAGACGAGGCCACCGGCACCGACGCGCTCGGGTCGGTGGACGCGGGCTTCGCGGTGCGAGGCCGGCCCCCGGACCTGGACGCGACGTGGCGCTCGCTCGGCGTGGAGCCGCAGGCGGACGGTACCGTCATGCTGCACGACGATGCGCCGCTGGCGGCCGTTCGACGCGCCATCGCGCTTGGCTCCGCGCACTGAACCGATGTACCGTCGAGCAGGGTCGTCGTGTCCCTGCGCAGCAAGCTTGCACGCCTCGAATCCGGGGTTTCTCCCCCCAGCGCCAAGGCCGATCTTCTCGCGGACCTGAGGGCTCGCATCGAGGCGACCCTCGCGCGAACCGCGCGGCGCGCGCCCGCGCCCCCTCCGCCGGTCGACACGGTGGACCTGCCGTTCGCGACCGAGGAGACGCCGCTCGGCCCCCTGCACGTGCGCGCTCAGAGGCTCTCGTTCGCCCACCGCACCGGGCGCATGCCGCTGGCCGGTGCGCGCGACGCGAGCGCCGAGATCCTCGCGCTGCTCGCGCTCGACCCCGCGATTGCCGCGTGCGACCCGCGCCGCGCCCTGTACCTGGACACCGAGACGACGGGGCTCTCGGGCGGAGCGGGCACCGTCGCGTTCCTCGTCGGTCTCGGCTGGTGGGACGAGCAAGGATACGTGCTCGAGCAGCTCCTCGTCCGCGCCCTCGGGGAGGAGGCGCCCATGCTCGCGCGCGTGAGCGAGCGCCTGGCGGGTGCGTCGATGCTCGTGACGTTCAACGGCAAGTCGTTCGACATGCCGCTACTCCGGACGCGGTTCGTCATGGCCAGGATGGAGTCGCCGGCGACGCCGCCGCACCTGGACCTGCTGCACGTCGCCCGCCGGGTCCACAGGGAGCGCGCGGGGCTCGGTTGCCGCCTCGTCGCGATCGAGCGCGACGTTCTCGGATTCGTGCGGCACGACGACGTCGAATCGGGCGACGTGAGCGCCTGCTACCTGCACTTCCTGCGCACCGGCGATGCGCGGGCCCTGCTCGGCGTGATCGAGCACAACGCGTGGGACGTCGTCGCGATGGCGGCGCTCGTCGGTCTCTACGGGCAGCCCTTCGAGGGCGGCCTCGTCGCGACGGATCTGGTGGGCGTCGCGCGCACGCTGCGTCGCGCCGGTGCGCTGGAGCGCGCGCTCGAGACGGCGCACGTCGCGGTGGAGCGAGAAGCGTCGCCCGAGTCGCTGCGTGCGCGCGCCGAGATCGCCAAGGCGTGTGGCGACCGCGCTCGCGCGCTCGAGGACTTCGAGGCGCTCGCGGCGACGGTCGACGACGCTGCCGCCCGGCTCGAGCTGGCCAAGCTCTACGAGCACTGGGTGAAGCAGCCGACGCGAGCGCTCGAGTGGGCGCAGCGGGGAACGGGCGAGGACGAGGAGCGTGCGCGTCGCCGGACGGCGCGGCTGATGCGAAAGGCGGAGAGGGCGCGCTGACTGCGCTGGATCGTGCGGGATCCACGCAGGAAATCGTCGCATCGTTCGCGTCTCCGCGACGGTCGGCGCCTGGCGCGGCCATTCCAGCATGGTGCAATCATTCCGGCGAGGGCACACATGGGAATCGGGCGAACTTCGGTAGGACTCGCGACCGCTTGCTTGGTGACGACCGCTCTGTACGCGGGTTGCGGCTCTAACAACGCCGGCTCGGGCTTCGCGCCCGAGGGCGGCGCTGGCGACGACGGGACGACCGGCGGCGACGGTGCGTCGAAGGACGCTCCTTCGTTCATGAGCGACACGGGCGGGTGCGCGACCTCCGCCGACTGCAAGAGCGGGCAGGTGTGCGCGAGCGGCGTCTGCTGCTCGGACGCCGCGCACGTCTGCGGCGGCATGTGCTGCGCGGGCGGCAGCGTGTGCCTCTTCGGCGCGTGCGTCACCCCCGGCGCGTCGTGCGAGACGAGTGACCAGTGCGGGATGGGACAGTACTGCGAGCCGGCCCTCGGCAACGGCGACGCCGGCGCGCCGCCACCGGGCGACGCGGGCTGCACGCAATCGGTGCCCTCGCAGGGCCGCTGCCTGCCGCTCCCGCCCACCTGCGCCGGCGACGCCGGCACCACGGCCGACGGCGGCACCTGCATCGAGAACTGCGAGTACCACCCGCCCGGCGGCGGCATGCTGAGCGCTGTCGCCAAGTGGAAGTGGGGCGAGACCATGGCGACGACGTACCCCCAGTTCGCGGACGTCTGGTCCACGCCGACCATCGCCCGCATCCACGACAACAACTGCGACGGCAAGGTGGACCGGCTCGACTCGCCGAGCGTGGTCTTCGTCTCCGGCAAGGGAATCGACGCGAACACGGGCCTCGGCACGTGCTGCCAGTGCACCAACACCACGCCCACCGCGTGCCACACCGGCGTGCTGCGCCTTCTCGACGGCTCCAACGGGCAAGAGGTGTGGTCGCTCGACAAGGCGAGCGCGAGCTCCGTCGGCTTCGAGGGGTTCTCGAACGCCATAGGAGACGTCGACGGCGACGGGTACGTCGACATCCTGGCGGTCACCGGCGAGGGCTACGTGGTCATGGTCGACCGCGATGGCAACGTGAAGCGTACGAGCGACAAACCGATCCCGGGCAACTCCGACGATTCGTTCGGCTGGGGCGGAGGCCTCGCGCTCGCCGACATGGACCTCGACGGTCACGCCGAGGTCGTCTTCGGCAGCACCGTCTTCACGACGAAGAACAACGCGATCACGCTCGCCTGGACCGGCGCCTCCGGGCAGGGTGGAGGCGGCATCGACCAGTACACGAGCACGATCGTCGACCTCGACGGCGCTGCCGACAACCACCTCGAGTTGCTCGCCGGCAAGACCGCGTACAAGTCGGACGGGACGATCCTCTGGGACGACTCCAAGCTCAGCCCGGCGATTCCCGACGGTTTCCCCGGCGTCGGCGACTTCAACAAGGACGGCAAGCCGGACGCGGTGCTCGTCTCGGGCGGCAACCTCTGGATCCTCGAGGGGGCGACGGGGAAGATCGAGCTCGGCCCGGCGACGCTCCCGGGCACCGGCAGCGGCGGTCCGCCGACCGTGGCCGACTTCGACGGAACCGGCGTGCCGTCGATCGGCGTGGCGATGGCGACCTTCTACTCGGTGATGAAGCCGAACTACGCGAAGGGGACAATCGACGTCCTGTGGTCGACGGCGAACCACGATCTCTCGTCGTCGGTCACGGGCTCGACGGTCTTCGACTTCGAGGGCGACGGCAAGGCCGAGGTCATCTACGCCGACGAGTGCTTCCTCTGGGTCTTCAACGGGCAGACCGGCGCCGTGCGATTCGCTGCACCGCATACATCCTTCACGGCGACCGAGGCGTCGCTGCTCGCCGACGTGGACGGCGACGGCCACGCCGAGATGCTCATGGTCTCGAACGACGCCGACCCGAGCTCCGCCGGGTGGGCGTGCGAGGACTCCAGCGGCAACCCGGTCACCGTCAACGGCGTGAAGTGGGTGCCCGGTACGGCCGTGAACAAGTCGTACCGCGGGCTCGTCGCGTTCGGCGACAGCGCCGACTCGTGGGTCGGCACGCGCACCATCTGGAGCGAGCACACGTACCACGTGTCCAACATCTGCGACGACTCGGACAACGCATGCGGCGCGCCGAACAAGTACGGGTCGATCCCGAGTCCCGAGTCGAAGAACTGGAGCCTGCCGTGGCTGAACGACTTCCGGCAGAACGTGCAGGACAAGGGCATCTTCAACGCCCCCGACGCGGTCGTGGCGCTCGCGGTCAGCTGCACGAGCCCGCCGGTCGCCCAGGTGTCCGTGCGCAACGTGGGGCAAGCGGGCTTGCCGAGTGGCGTCGAAGTGGACGTCTACATGCTGCCTGCGATGACCAAGGTGGGAACGACCACGACGACGATCCCGCTGCTCCCGGGGCAGACGCAGACGCTCACCGCCAACCTGTTCCCACCCGCAGCCGCGCACGGCACCTACGAGGCGCAGATCTACAACAACCCGAGCATGCCGAAGTTCCACGAGTGCAACGCGGGGAACGACACCAGCGGCCCGGTGACGACGAGCTGCTCGCAGTGACGCGTCAATCCCACGACGCTTCGAAGACGCACGCCTCGTCGCCGCGGACGCGGCACGCGATGCGCTCCATCACGCCGTTCTTCGCGCCGACGAGCTGGAAGAGGCGGAACATGTACGCCCCGAGCCGGACGCAGGTGAGCTCCTCGGTCGAACCCCAATCTCGAAGCGTGGCCCGCACGCGGTTCGGCGGCGTGCGGACGACGCTCCACGTCCCGGAGTCCTGGAAGCGCCGCCAGAACCCCGCGGAGCGCTCGATGACGTAAGCGGGGTTCGCGAGGCGCAGGAACAGCCGGTGGATCGTGTGCAGGTCGCGCTCGGCGGCGAACCGGCCGCACGCTTCCATGACCTCCTCGGCGCGGCCGCCGATGCACTCGGCGAGCGCCCGGTTCGTGCGGTCGTACAGGCCCATGTCGTACCAGCCGACGGGGATCACCGCGGCCATCGCCTGAGCGTCCTCGGGCGTCAGGCGCGCGAGCACCTCGTCCCACGCGCCGTCTCCGCCCTTGCCGATCGCGAACTCGCGCGCGTTGAGGATGACGACACCCTTGACCCTCGCCATCGAGCCATGAGGGTACCACTCACTGCACCTTGACCCAGGTCTCCTCGATGTTGGGCGCGACGTCGAGCACGTGGTCGCCCTTGTCGACCACGATGTCGCCGTGGAGCACGAGCGTCACGTCGATGAGCTCTCCCAGGTAGTTCGTGCGCCTGGCGTGCGCCTTCGCCTGGACGTGCTGTCCGTCGGAGACGTACTCGTACTGGAACCAGAGCGGATTGCTCATGCCGAAGCGCAGGCACTCCCATCCCGCTCCGTCGTTCCAGTCGTCGGGCCACTTCACGACGTACCTCGTGTCCGGCGCCGGCATGACCTTGGGCACCGGCCGACCGCTCGGGCAGAGCTGGAACCGGCCGGAGGGGTACGCCGTCTCTTCGTAGTAGGCCGCGGTGTCCTTCAGGATCTGCCCCAGCGCGTTTCGGGCCTCCGTCACCCAGTCGCGCGCTTTCACGAGATCGCGAAGCGCGGGCGTCGTGCAGAAGGACACCTGTTCGGCGGGCAGGCCACCGGGGATGGGTTGGCGGTATCGCGGTTGCGAGTGGTGCGGGCTCGTCACGGCGAACTCGAGCAGCGGACCGCAGTACGCGGCGAGGTCCTCCTCACTCCGGAGCTCGCGCGTCGGCGCGGTCCAGCTCTGCCCCTGCGCCGACGGGATCGCTCCCGGCGCATTCGCGGTGCCTTCACTGGACCCGACCGACGAGCATGCGGCGAATCCGGCCACGGCGGCCGCCACGAGGCCCGCCTGCACGATGCGCGGCCACCGTCTCACGTTCGCGAGCGCCTCGATGCGCGCGCGCAGGCCCGTGCCGAAGTGGAGCTCCCCGCCTCCGAGTGACGAGACGGTGACCGTTCGCCATCCGGCGATGTCGATCAGCGCTTGCCCGTAGCGGCGTCGCGCACTCTCGTCCGCGTGGTCGAGCGCGCTCTCGTCACACGCCATTTCCACCAGGGCCCGAACGCGCAGCGCGGCGAGCCAGAGCGGGAGCACGGGCCAGCAGGTGACGGTCAGCACCTGGATGGCCGCCATGAGCCAGGGGTCCCCGCGCCGCACGTGCGCCGATTCGTGGCCGAGCACGCACGCCAGAGCACCGGCTTGATCGGGCGCGAGGAGCAAGGAGGGGAGCACGATGCGCGGGCGAATGGTCCCGGCCACCATCGGTCCCAGCGCCTCGTGCTGGAGGACCGGACACGGCGCGTTCGCCGTCGACGCCGTCTCACCGAGGCGCTTGGCGCTCCGCAGCTCGCGATGCAGACCGAGGTACGCCCGAAGGCGGACGAGGAAGATGGCGAGCGCCACCGCGACGTAGGCGAGGACGAGCGCCGAGAGCCACGTGAAAGCCGGGGCATGGACCGGCGCAGGATCCGGCCGCAGAAAGCCCTCCGTCGTGGGCGTCAGAAGGGTGACGACGCGCGGCGTGTGGGCGAGGGGGATCTTCCACGAGAGCGGCAGCAGCAGGCGCAAAGCGACGGGCGCGTACAGCGCCAGCCGCCACGACGCCCGCGCGCGACTCGCCAGCGCCCGGTCGAGAAGCAGGGCCCCGACCAGCAGGCCTCCCGTCCACGCGTTCATGGCCAGGAGCCACCGCAGCAGCTCGTGGCCCCACCAGGTGAGCGTCGCGAGGGAATCAAGCATCGCCCTTGTCCTTTCGTCCTCTGGCTTCGTTCTTCTCGAGCTGCGCCATGAGCTCGGCGCGCTCCTTCTTCGAGAGCTTGGCGTCGTTCGCGAGGAAGTTGAGCGCCATCCCCGCCGATCCGCCGAAGGCCTTCGCGAGGAACTCCCTCCAGGCGCCCCTCCGCGCGTCGACCGGGTCGACCGCGGGCGTGTACTCCCAGACGTTGCCCACCTGCCGCGCGTGGACGAGACCCTTCTCGACCATGCGATCGAGCATCGTCTTCACCGTGGACACCGCCCAGCCGCGCTTGTCGGCGAGGGCCTCGGTGATCTCGCGCGCGGTTCCCCGCTTCGACGCCCAGAGGGCCTCGAGCAGGTCCCACTCGCCATCGTGGATACGCACCTTCCTGTCCGCCATCGCCAGCCTCCCGCAGCTATCGCGTTAGCGCAGTCACTACTCGAGTAGTAGTGCCACGAGCGCAGTCACAAAGCAAGGGGCGTCGTGCGCCGCGCCATGCTGGACCACCGGCTGGTCCGTTACCGCGCACCCACGCGAGAGGTCTCTCGCGAGACTCCTCGCGATTTCGGCGAGCACGCCCATTGCACCGCCTCGCCGTCGCATCATGAGCGCTCTCCCTCCGACTTCCTCCTCGCCATCGCCCGTGCAAAACCCGGCGACCTACCACCCCGCGAGACTCGCGGCCTGGGCGCAGCTGCGTCGCGACGTGCCCTCGTTCACCGAGGCGCGCGCGCGCGTCGCCTCCGCCGACGCCTCGGGCCATCGCCTGCACTGGATGAGCGCGAACGCCTCCGGCAGCTGCGATCTGCCCGCCAGCCGCGACGCGTTCCTGGTGATCGGGCGTCACTCGAGGTGTGACGTCGTGCTCGGCGCGGATCCGTGCGTCGCCCTCCGTCACGTGATCGTGCGGTCGAGCGTGCTCGACGACGGGTGTCCCATCGTCAGCGTGCTCGACCTGCGGACGCGCGACGGGTTCGAGATCGCCGACGGCACCGTGCAGCGCTCGGTGATCGCCACGGGGCCGCTCGCCGTCCGCGTCGGCGCGTACGTGCTCGTGGCGCTGCCCGGCGGCGCGTCCCTCGAGGGAGCGCTGCATCCGCCCGCGTGCGAGCGCGCCGAGGTTCACCCGTACCGTGCGGCCGCGCGCCGCGTCGACGGAGAGCCGGCGCCGTCGTCGCGCGCCGTCTCTCGCGTCACGCTCATGTCCTGCGCCGCGGTCGTCTCCCAGCGACCGCGGGCGGGCGGTTCGCACGAAGCCGCGCGCCACGAGCTCACCCTGAGCGCGCACGGCCGGAGCGCGAGCGTGCGCCTCTCGGGGGCCGATCTCGACCGCGGCGTCCTCGTGGGGCGCGACCCGCGATGCATCGACTCGGGGTTGCGCGCGATCCTCGACGGCGGCATCTCCCGCGTGCACCTGCTCCTGCGCCGCGACGCGCGGGGCGCCATCACGGCCTTCGACGTGGCCTCGACCCAGGGCACCTTCCAGGGCGGCAAGCGCGTGCGCAGCGTGGAGCTCGCAGACGCCGGCGAGACGCTGACGATCGGCTCGGTGAGCCCCATCCGGGTGGACTGGCGCGCCGTCCAGTAGGAACTTGCGCAAGCCCCCTGCGGCAGCGAATACTCGATCATCGCCACGTCCTTCGAGATCCGCCCCCGCGCGCTCGTGAGCTCCGCGCGGCACGCGCGCAAGCAGACGTTCGTGCAGCTCCTGCACGGTGCGCCGCTCCTGCTCATCCCGGTGCCGGTCGACAGCGAGACGGGGGAGCAGGACCAGGCTCTCCTGGACAGCCTCGACGCGTGCACGTCCGGCAGCGGCGAGCCCATCCCTCCCTCGGCAGACGGACTGCCCTTCAGCACCGCGACCGTCCCGGGCGAGGGCGAGCGCCGCGGCAGCGTGCTGGCGCGCATGAACGGCGACGGCGTGCTCTACGCGGTGGTCCTCCACAAGCGACCCGGATCGCGCACGATCTCGGAGCACCGCATCTGCCTGGGACGCTCTCACGGGAACGACATCGTCCTGCGCGCCCCCAGCGTCTCCAAGCTCCACGCATGGTTCGCGCGAGGCGAGGGGCAGCAGTACTTCGTGGTGGACGCCGGCAGCCACAACGGCACCCGCGTCCGCGAGGTGTTGCTCGAACCGAAGAAGGCCATGCAGATCAGCTCCGGCGACGTCATCCAGTTCGGATCCGTCGAGGCGACGTTCTGCACGCCGGCGGACTTCTGGGACGTGCTCGCGGCCTCCCCCCGCTGATCCGAGGTACGCTTCATCGACGCGTCGATGAGCACGAATCCGCCGACCGCTGCCGACACGGTCTCGATCGGCCCGGATCCCTTCGGTCCGAAGATCCTCGAGCGCGGCACCTGCGTCGGGCGCTACGTGCTGCTCGATCGCCTCGGGCAGGGCGGCATGGGCGTCGTGTACCGCGCGTACGATCCGGAGCTCGATCGCTCGGTCGCGCTCAAGCTGCTGCACGGCAAGACCCATTCGCACTGGGACGCGCGCCGTGAGCGCCTGCAGCGCGAGGCCCAGGCGCTGGCCAAGCTGCAGCACCCGAACGTGATCGCCGTGCACGACGTGGGCACGTTCGAGGGGGACGTGTTCATCGCGATGGAGCTCGTCGACGGGACGTCGCTGCACCACTGGCTGCGCGCGTCGACGCGCAGCCGCAAGGAGATCCTCGACGTGTTCCTGAGCGCGGGCGAGGGGCTGGCGGCCGCGCATCGCGCCGGGTTGGTCCATCGCGACTTCAAGCCCGACAACGTGATCGTCGGCAGGGACGGACGCGTGCGCGTGCTCGACTTCGGGCTCGCCCGTGCCGCCGAAGGCGGAGCGCCCGGCAGCATGCCCACGCCGAACCCGGACCTCTCGACGCCGCCGCCCTCGTACGACTCCAATCTCCTGGCGACGCCCCTCACGCGCGCCGACGCGATCGTCGGCACGCCGCGCTTCATGTCGCCCGAGCAGGCGAGGGGACGTCCGACCGATCCGCGCGCCGATCAGTTCAGCTTCTGCGTGGCGCTCTACCAGGCGGTCTACGGGGCGCTTCCGTTCGTCGCTCCCTCGGGCAAGACGCCACCCGAGTGGCGGGTCCAGGATCCGCCCGAGGGGACGGCGGTCCCACGATGGCTGCGCCAGGTGCTGCTCAGGGGCCTCGCCGAGAAGCCGGCGGATCGGTACCCCTCGATGCAGGAGCTGCTCGACGGCCTGCGCGCCGACCCGTCGGCGAAGCGGCGGCGATGGTGGCGTGCCGCGGCGGTGCTGGCCGTGGCAGCGGGTGGCGTCGGCCTCTTCGCGGGGCTGCACCGCAAGCAGCTGCAGGTGTGCCAGGGCGCCGAGCGAGAGCTCGCAGGCGTGTGGGACGACGCTCGTCGCGCGCAGGTCCGGGCCGCGTTCCGGGGGAGCGGCCTCCCGTATGCCGACGCTGCGCTCGCGACCGTCGAGCACACGCTGGACGACTACGCGCGCTCGTGGCTGAACATGCACGTCGACGCCTGCGAGAGCGCGCTCGTGCGGCGCGAGCAATCGCAGGAGCTGCTCGACCTGCGCATGGCGTGTCTGGCGGACCGGCGCACCGAGCTCAAGACGATCTCGGACCTCTTCGCCTCCGCCGATCCGAGCGTCGTCGAGCACGCGACGCAGTCGGCCCAGTCGCTGCCCGGGCTGCAGCCGTGCGCCGACGTGGCGGCGCTCAAGGCTCCGATCCCTCCGCCGCGCGATCCGCACACGGCCGAGCGTGTCACGGCCATCCGCGAGGAGCTCGCACGCGCCGAGGCTCTCGAGGTCGCAGCGAAGTTCGACGACGGCCTGAAGGTCGGTCAGGTCGGTCTCGAGGAAGCGCGCCCGCTGGGCTATCAGCCCATCCTGGCGGAGGCGCAGCTCCGGGTCGGCCGCCTGCTCGGGGCGCGCGGTGACTTCGCACCCTCGGCCGTCATGCTCCACGACGCGCTCGTCAACGCGCTGGCGGGCCGCGACGACGAAGCCGCCGCGCGCGCCGCCACGGCGCTGGTCACCGCCATCGGCATCCGCCAGGCCCACTACGACGAGGGTGCCCGCTGGGCGGACGTCGCCGAGGCGCTCGCCGGCCGGATGCAGAACAAGGACGAGCTGCTCGGCGTGTTCTTCGCGGCGCGAACGACCCTGCACGAGCGCGAGGGCAAGTACGACGAGGCGCTGGCAGACGCCACGCGCGCGCTCGATCTCGAACAGCGCGTCTTCGGACCCGACGACTACAGGGTGGCGCAGGCTTATTACCTCCTCGGTGCCGTGCACTACTTCCGCGCGGAGCACGCCGAGGCGCTCGACGCGTACCGCAAGTGTCTCGAGATCCAGGGTCGCAACGTGGGGCCGGACCACCCGGACAACATCGACGGGCGCGTCGGCATGGCGGACGTCTACGGCGACGAGGGCGACCACGAGCGGGCGCTCGCCGAGTACGAGGGCGCCCTCGCGATGCTCGTGCGCGCGCGACCGGAGGATCCGGACATCGCGATGATCCGCAACAACATGGGCGGCGAGCTGCAGCAGCTCGATCGCCTGCAAGAGGCCTTCGACCAGTACGAGCAGGCGCTCGACGACTGGCAGAAGCGCATCGGGCCCGGCAAGGAGACCGTCACGGCGCTGTCGAACATGGGCGAGGCGAAGAACGCCATGGGGCAGCCCGAGGAAGCGCGCGGCTACTTCAACGAGGCCCTCGCGGCGTGCGGGCCAGCGCTCGGGCCCGAGCACCACGCGTGCGCGCGCCTCGTGTGGGGCGTCGGCGAGAGCTACCGCCTGCAGGGCAAGCTGAAGCAGGCGCTGGACGACTACCAGCGCTCGCTCGCCGCCAGCGAGAAGGCGCTGGGCCCCAAGCATCCGCAGCTGACCGGGCCACTCCTCGGCATCGGCCGCGTCCAGCTCGCGCGCCACCAGCCGGCGCTCGCCGTCGAGGCGCTCGAGCGACTGCTGGCGATCCTGGGGGACGATCCCGGCGAGAGCCTGACCCGTCCTGACGCGCAGTTCGCCCTCGCGCAGGCCCTCTGGTCACTCGGGGACAAGGAGGGGGCGCTCGATCACGGCCGGAAGGCGCGCGACGGTTACGCCCAGGCCGGCGCGCCCGGGCGCAAGCCGCTCGGGGACGTCACGGGCTGGCTCGACGCGCACCACTGACGTCGGCGCGACGTCAGCAGCTGCACTTGCCGAGGTTCGCGCCCGTCTTGCAGCAGTTGCCGGTCGGGTTGCACCGCGTGTGATTCTGGTCGAAGAGCGGCTCGCCGCACGCCGTGCACTCGTTGTTCGTGCACCGCTGGTTGGCGGCGGGGCAATCGCTGTCCTGCTGGCAGCGGCAGTGCGCGTAGTTGCCGTCGAGGCAGAAGCCGCTGGGGTTTGCAGGAGCGCACACGAGGGCGGGGGGACCACCGTCCGCGCACACCAGGCACGTGACGAAGTCGGTGCCGCCGTCGCAGGAAGCGCAGCTCGGGACGCAGGTCGAGCCGCAGGTGGCCATGCCCGTGCCGCAGGCCGCGCCATCCGGTCCGGTCGTGCTCGAGCCATCCGAGCCGTCCGGGCCCGTGGCATCCGGCCCGTCGGTTCCCGAGCCGGCATCCTGTGGCGCGTCGAACTGCGCCGCGTCGAGCGCGTCCGCGGAGCCTGTGGCGTCCGACGAAGCCGAGCCGTCGCCGCCTCCCTCGTAGCGGTCGAAGTCGAGCCCGCACCCGACGGACAGGAGCGCCGTCGACGCGAGGGCGTACACGAGCCGCATGCCCTTAGCGTACGACATCGTCGGGGGGAGTTCGATTTCTCGCCTGGACGGTGCGGAGGCGGTACCTTTGTGGCGCCATGATTGGCCAGCGCTTCAAGTGCGTCGACTGCGGCGCCCTGTCGCCCGAGTTGAACGCGGACGAAGGCTCGACGCTGATCAGCATGAAGTACGGGTGGCGGATCTCGCGGCGTCGCGGTCCAGACGGAGCGCAGGACGTCGATGCCCGCTGCCCGGCTTGCTGGACGAAGCGTCGTCCTTCGCCTGGCCCGCGCTAGTCGGAGCCGGCGCAGCACGCGAGGGCGCACGTCTTGCGTGACGACCCGCCACCATGGCGGAAGGAAAGCAGGCCATCCTCGAGGTGCTCGACCAGAGCGCGCTTCTGCTGCCGGCGCGCGTGCACGACGCGATCGATGCCAACGGCCGCGTGAAGTACTACCTGTCGCTGCTCCAGCTCGCGTGCGCGCACGCGGACGCACCCGACGCGCCTCCGGTGGACCTCTCGGCGGAGCGCGAGCGCCTGCACGTCGACGAGCCGGAGCTCGACGGGGTCGTCGCCGGCGCTCACCTCAGCATGGACGAGCGGTACGTGGTGCCGCGCCTGGGCGAGATCATCGCGCACGTCGACGAGGATCTCGCGCGCATGCTCGCGCCCGTCGCGCTGGCGGATGGGGCGGAGGCGGAGTCCTTGAAGCAGCGGCTGGAGTCGATCCGCTCGCGCGAGGCCGAGCTCGTCGACGGCGACCGGCTGTCGAGCGAGGCGCTCGCGTGGCTCACCTCGGTCGATCCCGCGCGAGACGGGACGCACCGCTTCTGCATGGATCTGCACAAGGCCATCGACCAGGTCGAGGCACGGCTGGCGACCGAGACCGTCGACGGCGCGCGCGTCTTCGGCCTGACGGACGTGGATCGCCCGCTCGTGTCGGCGTTCATGCGCGGTGTGCACCGCACCGAGCGCCTCAAGTTCGGGCACCCCGGGCTCGGCACGACGGCGACGAGGTCCGGGCCGCGGCTCGTCCTCGAGAACGACGTGGGCATGACGGAGGCGCACG
Source organism: Polyangiaceae bacterium (assembly GCA_035499695.1). GTDB lineage: Bacteria > Myxococcota_A > Polyangia > Polyangiales > Polyangiaceae > Palsa-1150. The sequence continues at coordinate 4,917 of DATJYG010000054.1, read as the reverse complement.
TCGTCGTCATCGACATCGAGGGACGTCGGGCGAGCATCACGATGGCGGACGTACACGTCCAGCGCCTCGCGTTCTTCCAGCGCATGCTCTCGGACTTCCAGGTCGCCTGGCACGAGACGCGCTCCCGGCGCGCACCGGGGCTCGCGGACGACGAGTTCTTCCTCGGCTCGGGGACGTTCGAGGCCAGCTCGGGGGAGGAGCTCGCGTGGTTCCTCGAGCACCTCGGCTCGCGCCTGGTGTTCCTCATCGACTGGAACAAGGCGCGCAAGGCGCTGCAGGCCTTCGTCCCCAAGTCGGCGGCGGTGCCGCTGCTCGACTGGGCGGCCTCGGAGGAGGTGGGGCACCGGGCGTTCCTCGAGATGGGTGGCGAGCAGCTCGTCTACGACGCGATGGCGGCGGTGCTGCGCACGCCCGTCCGCTTCGGGGAGCGTCTCGAGGACGCCATCGGTGCCGAGCCGGCGCGGGGCTTCCTTCGCTTCGTGCTGCGCGAGACGGCGGAGGGGCTGCTCGAGGGGCGATCGCGCTCCCTCGTCCGGGAGCGGGTGCGCGCCGAGCTGGCGGGCCTCTTCGCCGCCGCGGGCGAGCGCCTCGTCGAGCCGGTGCGGCGCCACGCGGCCATCGTGCTCGATCTGGCTTCGAGCCTCGCGACGATGCCTCTCCTCGGCGGTTCGGCGGTGCCCCGCGAGGTCGCGACGCGCGCCAAGGAGCGCGAGAGCGAGGCGGACCAGGTCGTCGTGGAGGTGCGCAGCCTCGTCGAGCGCATCCCGGAGGAGCGCGCCTTCTGGCGCATGGTGGAGGCGGCCGACGACGCGGCGGACGACATCGAGGAGGCCGCGTTCGCCCTCACGCTGCTGCCGCCGGGGTTCATCGCGGACGACGAGGTGCGCGCGACGATCCGCAGGCTCGCCGAGCTGGTGGTCGCGGCGGCGAACGCGTGGGTGGCGTGCGTCGACTCCGCGCCGCACTCGGTGCGCGGGGGAGCTATCGCCGAGACGCAGCCGTTCCTCGATGCCGTGGACCGGGTGGTCACCATCGAGCACGAAGCCGACGAGGCGGGCCGGCACGCGGCGGCGGCGCTGATGGCGCGAGAGGGCATCGACGCGCGCGCGCTCGTGACGGCCCTGGGCGTCGGCCAGCAGCTCGAAGCTGCGACCGACGCCCTGATGCACGCCGCGCTCACCCTGCGCGACCACGTCTTCGGCGCCGTGATGATCGAGCGCCGCTGAAGTGACGACGCCGGGAGCGGGCGCGGTCGACGACCCCGCGCCCGCTCCCTCCTGCGCCCCGCGTCAGGACTTCGCGGGGGTCGGCGTCACCGTCGACGGCGTCACCGTCGCCGGTGCCGCAGTCGGCGCGGGCGTCGTCGCGGGCGACTGCGGGGCCTGCGCAGCGGAGGCGGCGATCTGCTTCTTCGCCTTCTCCTTCTGCTTCGGCCCCTTCGTCCCGAGCGCCTCGCGGGTGGCCTTGGCCTTCTCGGCCGCAGCCTGCTTGACGGCCGGCGTCTTGACCGCCTGCTTCGGCGGCTCGAGGTCGAAGTCCGCCAGTGTCGTCGGATCGGCGCCGTAGGCGGCGAGGACCGCCTTCTTGAACGCGCTCGCGACCGGCCGCACCTGCGCGGCCGAATCGCGTGCCTGCTTGACGGCCGTGGTCTTCGCCACGGTGGCCTGCACGGCCCCCGTCTCGGCGTCGACACACGACTGGAAGAGAAGCTCCAGCGCGTCGGCCGTGTAGCTCTTGCCATCGAGCATCACGGTCTGACCCGCATAGTGCTTCTTGAGGCCGGCGATGAAGCCGACCAGCGTTGCTGAAAACGGATGGATTCTGGAAGTGGTGTTTGTGCTCATGCCCCTTAATGGTGACCGGTCACCCAGGTCACCGAGGGTGGGCCGCTCCACGCGCGGCATCGCGGGCTGATCCTCGCGTGATTCTCGCGACTTGGATCGGCTGGAGTGAAACGACGGCGACGAGTACGATTTTCGCGCAGCGGAGGGCGTCCGGTCACGACCGCGGTGCGTCAAACCGCCTGTGTGCTCGGCGTGATCGCGGGCGATCAGGGCGTGACACCTTGCGATCGGGACGTGATCGCTCGCGATCGGAGCCTGGCAGCTCGTGATCGGGGCGTGATCGCTCGTGATCGGAGCGTGATCGCTCGTGATCGGAGCGTGGCAGGTCGTGATCGGCGCGTGGCAGCTCGTGATCGGGGCGCGATCGCTCGTGATCGGAGTGTGGCAGGTCGTGATCGGGGCGTGATCGCTCGTGATCGGAGCGGGATCGCTCCCGATCGCGCACCGATCGATCGCGATCAGGAGGTGGCAGCTTCCGATCACGACCTGAACGGATCCGTCCTGCTGCAGCCCCCGCTGGGCTATAGGCTGTCCGCGATGCGCCCGTTCATGGACCTTCTCGACGCCCGCGCGCCCATCGTCGCCGTGGGCCGCGCCGAGTGGAAGCGAGCACCCGACTTGCTCGCCGCGCTCCAGCGCGCGGGCATCCTCCGCCCGACCGGCCAGGACGGCATCGAGGAGCTCTCGGTGCCCGACGTGGTTCGCGTCCTGCGCGTCCTCTACGGCGCGCAGAGCCGCGGCCTGCGCATCCTGGCGCACATCGAGATGCAGCCGATGGTGCTCGGCTACGTCTCGGATCCCGGCGGCGAGCGGGAGCTCGTCCTCGCCGTCGGCGGCGAGCGCGGCGTGAGCAGCGTGACCTCGCGCGGGCGGCGCACGCTGGCCCTCGTCCCCACGGCGCGCGGGTTGCGCAAGGAGCTGCGCAAGCGCCACGGTCCCGGTGCCCACGTCACCATCGAGGTGCTCGAGGAGACCCTCGCGATCCGCGACGGTCGCCTCGCGCGCTCCGCGGCCTGCGCTCCGGACGCGCTGGACCACGCACCCGCCCCGACGCCCGCGCCCCCGGCCTCGGACGCGGCCGCGCCCGCCGTGACCGACGCCCTCTTCCCGGGCGCCTCCTCCTGGAACGACGTGCGCATCGACAACGTCGACGCCTCCACGATCCACGTCGCCTGGGCGGGCCGCCGCCGCTACGTCACGTTCGTCGACATCGGCTGGGCCTCCAAGGGGCGCCGCCGCCCCAAGCAGCAATGGAACGTGCTCCAGCACATCTGCGACAACGACGGCATCTTCAGGTCGCGTCGATTCGGCAACGCGCTCGCGACGAAGAAGGCCATCAGCCGCCTGCGCATCGCCCTGTGCGCGCTCTTCGGTCTCCCTCAGAGCCCGTTCGACGACTACGTGCGCGGCATGGGCTGGCGCGTGCTGTTCCGGGCGGGCGACCACGATCCCGATGGCGAGCGCGAGCTCTCCCCCGGCGCCCGCGCCACGCTGAAGCGAGCGGGCAAGCTGTAGATCTCGGTCCTGCGGCCGAAGGACTGCCGCGATGTCATGTCATGTCACATGACATGACATGACGCTCTCAGTCGTGGATGCCGCCGGGGACCTTGTTGGTGCCCTTGGCGATGCGGTCGTTCCACGTCTCGCGCGGACCGTTCGGCACCTCGACCATCGTGATGCACCCGGGGACGGGGCAGACCAGCTGGCAGAGGTTGCAGCCGACGCACTCGGGCTCGTCGATCCAGGGGACGCGCTCGCCGGCGAGGGCGCCGACGGGCAGGGGCACCGGCGCCTTCGCCTTGCCGGGGGCGTGCGCGTGCGGCGGGCGCTCGCGGTCCTCGCGGCCGGTGAAGATGCACTGGTGCGCGCCGTCGTTGCAGGCGACGACGCACTTCTGGCAGCCGATGCACGTCCTGTCGTCGATGCGGGCGACGACCTTGTACGAGAGGTCCAGGTCGCCCCACTCCTTGTACGCGGGGACGGCGCGGCCCACGAGCTCGCGCACGCTCTTCATCCCGTGCGCGTCGAGGTACTCGCTCAGGCCGTCGATCATGTCGCCGACGATGCGGTAGCCGAGGTGCATCACGGCGGTGCACACCTGCACGCTCGTCGAGCCGAGGGCGATGAACTCGGCCGCGTCGCGCCAGGTGACGACGCCGCCGATGCCCGAGATGGGCAGCCCGCGGACGTCGCGCGCGATCGCCGCCACCATGTGGAGCGCGATGGGCTTCACGGCAGGACCGCAGTAGCCGCCGTTGGTCGATCCGTCGCCGACGCGAGGGAAGGGGACCATGCGATCGAGGTCCACCCCCATGAGGCTCTTGATGGTGTTGATCAGCGAGACGCCGTCGGCGCCGCCGTCGCGCGCCGCCTGCGCGGCCTCGACGACGTCCCCGGTGTTCGGCGTGAGCTTCACGAGCACGGGGGTCTTCGCGACCTCCTTCACCCAGCGCGTGATCTCGGTGATGAGCTTCGGCTCCTGGCCGACGCTCGAGCCCATGCCGCGCTCGCACATGCCGTGCGGGCAGCCGAAGTTCAGCTCGAGGCCGTCGCACCCCGTGTCCTCGACCTTGCGGATCAGGGTGTGCCAGTCGTGCTTCGTCTCGGTCATGAGCGAGACGACGACCGCGTGCTTCGGGAAGCGGCGCTTCACCTCGCGGATCTCGCGCAGGTTCACCTCGAGCGGCCGGTCGGTGATGAGCTCGATGTTGTTGAACCCCATCACCTTGCCGCCGCCGTAGTCGCAGGCGCCGAAGCGGCTCGAGGTGTTGACGATGGGATCGCCCAGGGTCTTCCAGACGGCGCCGCCCCAGCCGGCCTCGAAGGCGCGCATCACCTGCTCGCCGGTGTTCGCGGGCGGCGCGGAGGCGAGCCAGAACGGGTTCGGGCTCTTGATGCCGCAGAAGTCGATCGCGAGATCAGCCATGGCTCGTGCTCCAGCGCGTCATGAGGAAACGCGCGGCGTTGCGGCCGTCGGCGACGGCGTTGACGACCTCCTTGCCGCCGTTGATGCAGTCGCCGCCGGCGAAGACCTTCGGGTTGCCCGTCTCGCACGTGCGCGGATCGGCGACGA
>DATJYG010000053.1:0-29387 GCA_035499695.1 Polyangiaceae bacterium | reverse complement strand
GTGCCAGACTCAGTGCGCCAACACCGACTGCTCCTCCTCGGCCGATGCCGGTTACCCCGACGCGGGCGACCCCTGCGACATCTGCGAGACCGACGTGACCGGGGCCGATGGTGGCTGCACGCCGTCGATCACCTCGGCGTGCACGGCGAGCGCCGACTGCGTCGCCTTCGCCAACTGCGCCAACAACTGCCCCTGAACGGCACCGGCGTCCAGCTTGGTGGCCACTAGCTCGAAGGGAGAAAACAAGGCGTAGGCTCGTACGACGGAGACACCGTATGCGGCGCCTTCTTGCCCTTCCGATCGCCCTCGTCCTGGGCGCCTGCCATCACGCGCCCGCGGCGAGCTATCCCCCGCTCGCGTCCGTCAAGCGCGTGGCGAGCGACGACGCCTCGGTCGTGCAGGTGTCCCTCTTCCACGCCGAGTTCAAGTTCAACGCGGACGGGACGTACACGAGCACGGTGCACGACACGTACAAGGTGCTCTCGCAGGACGCCGTGGACGCGTGGGGCGCCACCGAGGCGCGCTGGGCGCCGTGGCACATGGAGCGGCCGACGATCGAGGCGTCGGTCACGTCGACCGACGGCAAGGTGAGCCGGCTCGACCCGGGCGCGCTCTCGGAAGCCGCCGCGTATCCGGAGGCTCCGGAGATGTACGGCGACGAGAAGGTCCTTCGAGGGCCGCTGCCCAACGTGGGTGTGGGATCCGTGGTCGACGAGACGATCGTCTCCAAGACCAACCGACCCTTCGTCGGAGGAGCCGAGGCCCACACGATCAACTTCCAGGTCGGCGTCCCGCGCGAGAAGGTCGAGCTGGTGCTCGACATGCCGGAGTCGATGCCCATCGTCTTCGAGGTGCGCGGCGCGCAGGTGAAGACGACCGACGTGCGCTCCGGGGGTCGCCGCGTCGTGACCTTCTCGGGCGGGCCCTACGAGGGCATCAAGGACATCGAGGACAGCGCGCCGTCGAACGTCGTCGAGTGGCCCCACGTGGCGTTCACGACGGGCACGGACTGGGCGAGCCTCGCGAAGACGTACGGCAAGCTCGTCGCCGACAAGTCCGCCGGGTCCGGCCTCGAGAGCGTCGTGACGGGCGTCGTGCAGTCGTCGGACGCGCCGCTCGACAAGGCGCAGAAGCTCCTCGCGTGGGAGCGCGATCGCGTTCGCTACGTCGGCATCGAGTTCGGCGAGTCGGGCATCGTTCCGCGCGGGCCGACCGAGACGCTGAAGAACGGCTACGGCGACTGCAAGGACCAGGCGGTGCTGCTCGTGGCGCTCCTGCGCGCCGCAGGGCTGCCGGCGCGCGTCGCGCTCGTGGATGCCGGCTACGGCGAGGACATCGACGCGAGCCTGCCGGCCCTCAACGTGTTCGACCACGCGATCGTGGTCGTCCCGGGCAAGGACGCCATCTGGATCGACCCCACGTCCACGCGCGCGCGGGCCGGCGAGATCCCGGCGCAGGACCAGGCGCGCTACTCCCTCGTCGTCGACGACGACACGACGGGGCTCGTGCGTACGCCGGGTCCGTCCGACGGCCTCAACACGTATCGCGAGATCCGCCAGGTGTTCCTCCCGGCCGAAGGCGGTGCGCGCATCGTGGAGACCTCGTCGGCGACCGGATCGCTGGAGCGCGGGATGCGGGACGCCTTCGACATCAGCACGAAGGACAAGGACAAGTGGCTCAAGGACTACGTGTCCAAGACGTACGACTCCAAGGAGCCGGGCGGGCTCGAGATGCAGAAGGTGGAGGACCTGTCGGCGCACTTCCGCATGGTCGTCGAGGCCAAGAACGCCCAGGTGTCCAGCGCGAACCTCCTCTCGGCCTCGGTCAACGCGACGCCTTCGCCCATCTTCTCGTGGGTACCGAGGTCGCTCAGCGAGGGCGACGAGCGCCAGACGCCCTTCGCGCTCGCGGTGCCGTACCAGGCCGAGATCGTCTACGAGATTCACCCCCCGACGGGCTTCGTGCTCGAAGACGAGAGCAAGCCGGACCTCACGGACGTGCCGATGGGCCCCGCGATGCTCAAGCGCGCCCTCGAGCAGCGGTCCGACGGCGTCGTCGTCGCCCGCTACCGCTTCGTGCTCCCCAAGCCGCTCTGGAGCGCCGACGACGTGAACGCGTTCCGCAAGGCGTACGAGGCCTACGGCGCGACGTCGGTGCCCGTCCTCTCGTTCGAGCACCAGGGCCAGAAGCTGCACAAGGCGCGCGACTTCGTGAAGGAGCTCGACGTCTACCGGCGCGACGTCCAGGCGCACCCCGAGGCGGCCGCGCCCAAGATGCGCCTCGCGCAGGCGCTGCTCGAGCTCGGGTTCGGCACCAGCGCGCGCAAGCTCGCCGACGACGCGACGAAGATCGCACCGGACGACCTCGAGCTGTGGAACTACGCCGGCTACATCCGCACGAGCGACACGCTGGGACGCTGGCACAAGACGGGCTGGGATCGCGACGGCGCGATCGCCGCGTTCCGCCAGTCGCTGCGGATCGAGCCGACGAGCATCTATGCCGCGACGCAGCTCGCCGCGCTCTACGAGTACAACCCGACGGGTCACCGCTACCAGTCCGGGAGCAACCTCGAGGACGCGGCGAGGGTCCTCGACGGGCTCGATCAGGAGACCCTCGCGGCGTACGAGAAGGGCGACTGGGCCTACAACGCGGTCTTCGACCTGACCTACGCACGCCACTTCGACGACGTGCACGCCCGCATCGCCAAGATGGACGCGAAGAAGGCCCCGGTGGTGCCGGCGATCGTCTCCGCCGGCATGCTGAGCGGCGTCAACGCGGCCCTGTCCGAGGCGCAGCGCCTCGTGACGCAGGGATCCCAGCGCGCGGCGGTGCTCGAAGGGGCCGCCGACATGTTCATCGCGTTCAGGCACTACCCCGAGGCGACGGCGCTTCTCTCGGCGGCGGCCGCCGGATCGAGCGACGCCAACCTGCGCCACCGGGTGGACGTCATCGGCAAGTCCAAGGTCCTCGATCCGGCGAAGATGCCCGTCGCCAAGCCGGAGGACGCGGTGCGCAAGGTGCTCGCCATCTGCACCCTGCGCGCGCCGACGATGAAGGACGACCTCCGGCCGCTCCTGTCGAAGCGCGAGATCGACCCGGCGGGCGTGTCCCTGTTCTCTTCGTTCTGCGAGGGCATGGGCGTCACCCCGTCGAACGCGCAGGACGTGCCGCGTGAGGCGCTCGCCGACATCGTCGCCGCATCGATGGACTCCAAGACGGAGGGCAGCGACGCGCTGGGATACCGAGTCGCGGTCACGATGGGCGAATCGAAGTTCAGCTTCTTCGTGGTCCGCGAGGGCAGCAGCTACCAGCTCCGCACCTCCTCGTTCTCTCCCCCGGACGTGGGCTGCGAGGCGCTGACGATGCAGCGAGCCGGGCGCAAGCCGGCGGCCGCGAAGTGGCTCGGGTGGGCGCGCGAGCTCCTGACGCCGGCGGGAGGAGACGATCCGCTGCGCGACCCTCCGTTCCTCCAGATCTGGACGGACGACAAGGGCGACGTCGAGCTCGCCGCGGCGACGCTGTGCGCAGCGAGGGGACGCTTCGATCTCACGGCGTCCACGCTGAACGCGGCGCGGGCGAACGCGTCGGGGGACCGGCTGACCGCCGTCGACCACGCGATTGCCCTCTCGTACACGGGCAAGGGCCACGAGGCCGACCTGCTGGCCGCCGCGACGCAGCTCCGGCGCGACGCGCCGTCGTCGGAGAGCGCGTGGCTCCTCGAACGCAGCGCCCTGGCGGAGCTCGGTCGCTTCCAGCAGCTCCGCGACGAGTCGGCGGCCTGGCTGGCCAAGGCTCCGAACGATCCGCAGCGCTTGTGGGATCTCGCCGACGCCGAGGACCGCCTCGGGCACTTCAAGGAGGCCCACGCCGTCGGCGAGCGGTGGATTGCCACCGGCAAGGGGGGCGCCTGGGCCTACAACCAGCAAGCCTGGCGCAGCCTGTATCTGGGCGTCACCGACAAGGACCTCGAGTACGCCCTGAAGGCGGTGAACGCGGAGCCCAACGAGGCGACGTACCTCAACACCCTTGCAGCCGTCGACATCGCCCTCGGCCACACGGCCGACGCGCGCGAGCGCTTCGTGAAGTCCATCGAGCTGCGGAAGGACGAGTCCCCGAACGACGGCGACTGGTACGTCCTCGGCCGCATCGCCGAGCAGCTCGGGCTCCCCGACGAGGCGAAGGCCGCCTACGCGAAGGTGTCCCCGGGAGACAAGGCGAAGGGGCAATATACGATCGCGCATCTGGCGCAAGCGCGCCTGCGTGGCCTGCATTGAACCGAGAGCGAGACCGGGAGGCGCGCCCCCTCGCGAGACGCCCTGCCGACTCCTCGCCAGCCGCGAGTCTGCGTGCGTCTGGCGCGGTGGAGCCTGCCGTGCGGTCTGTCCCGACGAAGGGAGCCACGGGCGGCAGGGGCTGAAGCGGTCCCCTTTCTGCCGAGCGCGAGCGGGGAAACACGAGAAGGGGGTGTGCGTCGACGAGGCTGCCACGCGATTCTCGGTCGGCCGCGGGCGTTCGACGTTCACCCGCTCGCGGCCCCATCGCAATCGTGTGTCGCCGTCCGTCGCTCACGCGTCGCTGTCGCGGAGCCGCACGTGCCTCTGCTTCGCTCGCAGGCGGCTTGGGTACGCCCGCGTGCGGCTCTGCTGGAATCGCACACGGCTCCGGCTCAATCGTGCACGGCTCCGCTCCGCCCGCGCACCGCCGCGCCCCGCCCGCACGCGGCTCTGGCTCGCTCGTGCACCGCCGCGCCTCGCCCGCACGCGGCTCTGGCCCGCCCGCGCACCGGCGCGCCTCGCCCGCACGCGGCTCTGGCCCGCTCGTGCACCGCCGCGCCTCGCTCGCACACGGCTCTGGCTCGCCCGTGCACCGCCGCGCCTCGCCCGCACGTCGCTCTCGCTCGCCCGTACGCGGCTCCGCCTCGCACCACCACGGGTCCTCGTCGCCCGCGTCCGTCTCCACATCGCACACGCACGGCCGTGGCTCGCGGGCATGCGTTCCCGTCAAGCTCGCGCGCCGGCTTGCGTGGCTCGCTCGCCGCACTGGCTTGCTCGCGCGTAGCTCTCGTCGGCGCGCGCACCGTTCCCCGGCAGCAGCACGCGGTCCACGCCGGCCCGTCCGCCGGTCTTCGTCGCGGCCGATCCGCTCGGCTTCGCCCTTTCGCGGTCGCGCCTGGGAGAAGCGTCACACCGCGCGCATGCCGCGGCGGTAGCCCACCTTCGTCAGCGCTTCGTCGACGACGCGTTCGCGGGCCTTCGGCTCGGCCTCGGCGTCCGCGGTCATCACGAGGCGGTGCGCCAGGACGCTCTGGGCGACGGCGCGCACGTCGTCGGGGGCGACGAAGGGGCGCCCTCCGATCATGGCCCACGCCTTGGCGGCCTGCACCAGGCCCAGGGTGGCTCGCGGGCTCGCGCCGAGGGCGACGCGCGGGTGGCCGCGCGTGAAGGAGGTGATCGCGACGGCGTAGTCGAGGAGGTCGTCCTCCATGTAGACGCGCGACGCGATGGCCTGGAGCTGCACGACGTCGCGCGCGTCGAGCACGGGGCGAGCGACCGGCGCGTCGAATCCGTGCGACTTGAGCATCTGCGCCTCTTCGCGCGCGCCCGGGTAGCCCATCGACACGCGCACGAGGAAGCGATCGATCTGCGCCTCGGGCAGCGGGTAGGTGCCCTCCAGATCGATGGGGTTCTGCGTCGCGAGCACGAGGAACGGGAGCGGCAGCTCGAAGCGGTCGCCCTCGATGGTGACCTGTCGCTCCTGCATCGCCTCGAGCAGCGCGCTCTGGGTCTTCGCCGGGGCGCGGTTGATCTCGTCGGCGAGCACGATGTTCGCGAACACCGGGCCGGCGCGCAGCGCGAAGGTGCCGTCCTTGGGCGAGAGGACGTAGGTGCCCGTGATGTCCGCCGGCAGCAGGTCCGGCGTGAACTGAATGCGACGCGCGCTGCAGCCGAGCGCCGTCGCGAACGCCTTCACCAGCGTCGTCTTGGCGACGCCGGGCACGCCCTCGAGGAGCGCATGCCCACGCGCGAGGAGCGCCACGAGCATGGTGTCCACCGGGCGGGAAGAGCCGATGTAGACCCGAGCCACCTCACGCCGCACGTCGTCGATGCGTTCGCGCGCGGCAGCGATCTCGTTCGTGGCGGCTGCGGTCACGGTTGCTGGTTCGAATGTACCACGACGGCCTCGCGCAGCTCCCGGACGCGCGCCGCGATGGCGAAGACGTCCGCGTCGCGCACGCGCCCCCCGGGCGGGCGCCCGGCGGGCCACCCGCCGCCGGCGCGGGCCTGCGTCTGCAGCGACAGCTCGACTCGCGCCAGGGTCCCGAGGACGCGCACGAGCGACTGGGTCTGCTGCGCGTCGAGCAGGCCCGCCGCGTGCGCCTTCGCCGCGAGCTCCTCGGGAGAAGGCACCCGGTCGAGCCCCAGGCGCATCGCGAGATCCTCCTCGAGAGCGCTCTTCATCTCGAGGAGCGCGAGGGCCCGCCGCGTCCCGGGCGCCGCGAGCACCGCAGCGTGCCCTGCGACGCCTCCCTGGGCGACTCCCGGCACCGGGCGCATGAAGCGCGGCGTCGCCGACCTGTGGGTTCGCCCCGCGCGCACGCTGGTCCAGACGATGACGCCGAGCCCCACCGCGAGCGCGAGCAGGTACGCGGCGAGCGGCGGCATCCCTCCGTGCCGCAGCGTCTCGATGGCCTCCTCGAAGGCGCGCCGCGCCTCGTCGAGCTGCGACTCGTCCGCGCCGCCGCCGCGATAGCTGCCGGTCTGCCCGAAGTCGTTGGCGAGGACGTAGAGCTTGCCCCCGCGCTTGCCCCACACGTCGTCCTCGATGGCGTAGCGGATGACCGACATCGCGAGCGAGTGGTTGCCCGGGTAGCGCAGCATCGAGTTCATGAGAACGGACGAGTCCCCGATCGCCATGAGCCTTCCCTGGCCCACCGCACCGGCGACGCCGACGAGCACGTCCGGCTCGCCGTCGCCGCGCACGACGAGCACGGGCGAGAGCGCCTTGTGCTCGAGCCCCGTCGCGTGGTTGGTCACGACGCGGCCGACGTCGCGCACCGTCGCGTGGGCGCTCGCTCCTTCGGCGATCGCGAGGGCCGGGTTGCCTCGGAGCATCGCCAGCGGTCTCTGCGGCAGCGGCACGCGTCGGATCCCGAAGCGCGCGAGGAGCGCGTCCCCGGTCCCGTAGTCGTCGAGCAGGATGACGCGCCCGCCCGCGCGCATGAATGCCGAGAGCTCGTCGACGTCGAGGGCGTTCTCGGGATGGACGAGGACGACGCCGTCGGTTCGGTCGAGCTTGTGGTAGTCGAGAGCCGCGGGCGCGAGCACGTGAGAAGCCCCGAGCTCGTCTCGCGCCATCTGGACGAGCTGGGCGTATCCCTCCCAGTCCTGCCCCTTCGGATCTAACGGTGCCGCGGATGCGGGCTGCGGGGCGGCGACGCCGATCGCGATGACCAGAGCTCCGAGACACGCACGGAACACTGCGTCACGGTAGCATCGGATGGCGCGCGTTTGCCTTGACCCTGGCACCTGCGTTGCTACTTTTTGCTACGTAGACGGCCGAAGGCGTAGAATCCGATCAACGCTTGCCCTAGGAGGTGTTCATGCTGCCTCCGTTCATCATCGAGCAGATCCGGCGGCGAGAAGAGGAAGAGCGGGCTCGCCAAGAGCAACCGCAGCTCGACATCCCCGTGGATCGTCCCGCCCCCAGGGCGCCGGCCGCTCCGGAGGAGAAGGGCGAGCGCGGGGTCGTCATCATCGACCTGATGGGCTGACGTCTGGGCCGAGAGAGGCGCCTTAGTCCCTCCTCGACACACACGCTCGCGCTTACTAGGCTCGGCGCGTCATGGCGCTTGCGCTTGTCCTGCGGGCCAGGAAGATGGCCCGCTGGCTGGTCCTACCTGCGGCCGGCCTGGCCACGGCCGTTGCGGCCGGCTGCTTCACGGCAGGGCAGGGGACACAGCCGCCCCTCGACAAGTTCTATTTCCCGACGGGCCTCGCGGTCTCGCCGGACGGCCAGTACCTGTACGCGATCAACTCGGACTTCGACCTGCAGTGGAACGGCGGGACCCTGCAGACGTACGACCTGGCGAGCATCCGGCGGAACGCAGGGACGCTGGTCCAGGCGAACGCTTCGCACGCGCAGAAGGCTCCCGACTTCGGCAAGTCCAAGCTCGGCGTGGCGCTCAACGTGCCGTTCAACAAGGGCTGCCAGTATTCCGCGCCGCAGAGCCTCGGCAACCAGCTGGGCGTACACGTCGGCGCGAACTGCGCCCCGCCCGTGGACTCGACGCAGTACGTTCTCGACCGCGCCATCGTCGGCGCCTTCGCCGAGGACCTGAAGATCGTCGAGCTGCCGTCCGCGGACTGCCCGGGCTGTCTGCGACTCCTCGCGCCCATGGCTGGCAACTCGACGGTCACGTGGGCGGACGTCGGCAGCATCACGAAGCCGGCCTACAAGATCTCGTGCGGTCAGGGGGCCGACAACCGCTGTGACGGCGCCCACCAGACGGGCAACGACCCCAACTCGCCCGGCAACACGCGCAACCTGACGATGCCCGGCGAGCCCTACGGCATCGGGGTCAGCGAGGACAGCACGGCGCTCGCCGTGACGAGCGAGACGGACACGAAGGCGTCCCTGCTCACCACGAGCTCGAAGTACTCGTGCGGCAGCTCTTCGACTTGCCCCACGATGCAGTTCGTCGTCGAGAATCTTCCCTCGGGCGGAATCGCGATGAACGCCGTCCCGCACGACAAGAACGCCGTGCTGCGCTGCGAGGACGTCAGCGACAAGGAGTACTGCATCCGCCCGGCGTTCCTCGAGACGTTCGTGGGCGCCGCGGAGGTCGATCTCCTCCGCTACTACGACGACGACAACTCCGGCACGTTCCGTCCGTTCCTCGTCCGGGAGCGCGCCGTGTCGATTCCGACGAACATCGGCAGCGACTTCCGCGGCTTCGCCATCGATCCGACGCCCAGGTACCGCTGCGAAGCCAGCGCGACGACCCAGGATCAGCGCCTGCAATGCGGGCGCTTGTCGGCCCGCGTCTTCCTCGCCAGCCGCACGCCGCCGTCGATCGTCTACGCGGACCTCGGAATCTACGCGGGTCCGCAGTACGACCCCGACGCGCTCGTGTTCCTCGGCAACATCCCGCTCCCCGCCGGTCCGTCGAAGGTGTACCTGGCCCCGGTCATCATCCAGGACACAGCGGGTGCCCACTACGAACCGCGCATCTTCGTGACCCTCTTCGACACGGGCGCCATCGTCATCATCAATCCGGAGCTCCAGCCGCCCGCCGTCGAGAACTACGTGTTCGTGGGGCAGAACCCGTACTCGATGACGTTCGATCCGTGGGGCGACCTCGCCGTTGCCGCGAAGAACGCGGACGCGCCGTCGATGGCGGACGTCGCCACGCACAAGCCCGTGCCGAGGCTCTCTGCGGGCGGCACGAACCGGTACCGGTTCGCGTACGTGGGCATCTTCACGCAGAGCTACGTGCAGATGATCGATCTCGACGACAGCGCCTTCACCGGCACGTTCGAGCAGGTCGTCTTCAACCTGGGTCAGCCGACGATCCCCAAGGGACAGGCGAACAACAACAACGGGAGCTTCCTTTGAGGCGCGCCCCGGTGCTCGTGGCGGCGGCGGCCGCCATTGCAGTGGTTGCGGGGGTCTCGGCGGCGGCCACGAGCTGCTCGCAGACGCCGACCAACATCCCGGTGCGCACCTTCCAGCAGGCGACGAAGATGGACGTCGTCTGCATCGAGGTGAACGACGCGAACGGGAACCCGCTGAAGGCTTCGCAGATGAAGCTGGTCGACCGCGACACGTGCACCATCGTGGCGACGGGCGGCAACGGATACACGCAGCAGTACCACCTCTACGCCGTCGTCGTTCAGTCGACCCCGGGCGAGGTGGCGGCCGTGGATCTCACGAACGGCAACGTGGTCGACGAGGACCACGCCACGCCGGGCGTCAACTTCATCCCGGTCGGAGCCGTGCCGACCGACATCGCGGTGCCCCGCGCCGGAACGATGACGTTCGTGTCCAGCGCCGACCCGAACAAGCCGGCGATCTACGCGATCGACAACCGGCGCGTCCTCGGAGACTCGACCGGGTTGAACCCCCCGCGACCGCTGACCATCGCCGACCTGCCCGCGTGCCAGCTGCCCCAGCCGCCGGGCGCGCTGGCGATCGCGCAGCTGTCGCCCGAGAGCTTCGTGCTCCTCGTACAGCTGCGGAGCTGGGGCATGCAGCCGGCGCAGGTCGTCGCGATCGACCCCGGTCCGCTGATGCGCGGAGCAGGGATCGACGCCGGCGCGACGGTGGACGGCGGGAGCACGGGCGTCGTCGCGCCCGGCTCGCTCGCGCCGTGCACCGCGCTCGGAGAGGTGACGCTCTCGGGCATGCTCCCATCGTCGTGGACGCCCGCGCCGCCGTGGCCCGACGGGGTGCCGTACTACGCGCCAGCACCGGCGATGCCGGTTGGGGACGCCGGCCCCGATGCTCCGCCGCCGATGCAAGGGGCACCGGAGGCGGGTGGCGTCGTCATTCCAGACGACGCCGAGCCGCCCGCCGTGCCCCCCGGAGCTCAGTGCGTGAGCACGGTCGACGTGCCCGACGGAGGCGTCCCCCTGACGCCGCCGCTCGGAGCCGAGGGACCCGCGCCGAGCGCGATGACGATGCGGAACGACCGGCCCATCCTCTACGTGGCCGACGGGGCGCTCCCGTTGATTCACGTGATCGACGTGGCCGATCCGGCGCATCCCGTCGAGCAGCAGCCGCTGCTCGCGACCAGTCTGCGCAGCCCCGGGAAACCCATCGGCGTCGGCCCGCTGGCCGTGAGCCCGGCGACCCGCGAGGGCACCGTGTACCTCTACGCGACCGACATGAGCGACGGCACCCTCATGGTGTTCGACGTGACCGATCCCGCGAGCACCGTGCGCACGCCGCTGCTACGCCCCCACCCCGAGCTCAATCCGTTCCAGCCGCTCGACCGCATCGCCTTCTCGGCGCCCGTCGCGTCCGTCATCTTCGTGGAGCACGACTGGCAGCTGCCCTCGCAGGCGCCGGGCGACAACAACCACTACTACGGCGGGATCCTCTGCAACCCCAATCCGGGCGCTCGCCCCTCGACCGATTCCACGAAGTGGCTCAAGGGGGCCTTCTACCGGGCCGACCAGGCCGGGACCATCGAGACCAACGGGACGGCGGAGGGCTTCCCCCAGCGACTGCGAGGCATCTTCGCTTTTGCGACGCTGTCGAACGGCAACGTCGTCGCCGTCGACGTCGACGACTGGGACGCGCCATGCCGCCGCCCCGATCCCATGGTCCTCGGCACGCCGGAAGTCAACTACGGGCAAACGGGGTTGCTCGCCGTTCCCCAGGAGGCGGGACCCCCTGATGGCGGCGAATACAAGGCGCCGTACACGTACCAGAACGACGGCGGTCTGAGCGGGACCGCGGCCGTCACGATCGAGTCGTTCTTCCCCGTGTCGGCGCCGCACAGGACACGTTCGAACTTCCTCCTGGAGAACGATCCCAACACGGGCAATCACGCTCCGAACCTGGTCAGTCCGCCCACGCTCACCGACGTGACGGGGGCCGCCGTCCAGACGGGGGCGCAGAGCCCCGGCACTCCGCTGATTCAGCCGACCGCGCTTCCGCCGGGCTGGGTCGACCCGACGACTCTCCAGAACCCCACGCTGCCCGATCCCTCGGGGCGCCTGCAGATCATGTCCTCGGCCGGCGTACCGAGCGTGCGGCTGTCGCTCGACGATCCCACGGCGCACATCGATCAAGACTGGACCGTCACCTTCGAGGGCGTCCTGCCCGGCGCCGACCAGATCGAGACCGACGTCAGCTCGACCGACGGTTATCACTCGCTCATCCTCTCGACCGGGACGCAGGCGGCCCCCTCGGGGCCGGCCAACGGTCTGAGCACCCCTGGCTACTGTAGCCTCGGCATCGAGGACTGGACCCTCGGCCAGGCGCGGGCGGAGGCGATCGAGGCGCACAACCCGGCGGACGCGTGGACGTCCGATTACATCGAGATCACCGACGACCTCCTGCCCGAGGACGACCCGTACTGGGGGCAGCCGAGCGCTTGCTGGGATTCGAGCCTCTCCAGCGCGCAGGAACGGTACGACGCGTGCTCGACGCGCTTCGGCGCGAACGGGACGGACGCCGGCGCCACCGGCGTGGGAACCCTGGCGGACACGTACCTGTCGCGCGACTTCCCGATCATCCACGCGTACGACGACCACCTCGTGCTCGGTCGCTTCGGCTGGGACCCGAACAAGTCGCCGGAGGAACAGACCACCACGCGCGTGGTCGTCGGGCCCGACCCGAGCAACGCCCCGTTCCTCAAGATCGCCCAGTGCTGCTTCCACAACCAGATCGGGTTCAAGGTGCGCACCGGTGGAGAGTGGGTGACCGTCGGGACGAACGGCATCAATCTGCTCCACCACGTTCGCGTCGCCGGGGACGGTTCGTGCACCCTATCGTGTGATTCGCAAGACGCGCTGCTCAACGGCCGTCTTCTCGATACCCCCCCTTTGGTGCCCATGCCCCATCAGACCTGCGGCACCGCCGACGGAGGAGGCGGCGGAGACGGTGGGACGCAGCAGGTCCCGGACCGCAACGCGGCCAACGGGATGCGAAACCCGATGTTCTCCTTCTACATGCAGGCGGCGTGCGTCCCCAAGGTGCCCGACGGAGCGCACACCACGACCGCGCGCGATCTGCAGTGGCACTTCTCCGTGCGCGGTGGGTTCAACCCGCTGACGCTCTCGATCACGCAAGGGGCCAACGTCGCCGTGAGCCCCCGGTCGATGTACTTCATCGAGCCGCTCAGCCGCCTCGCGGTGATCGACGGAGAGCAGCAGGGGCTCGTCGTGTTCGACCTCTACACGCTCGAGTTCGCAGAAGGCCCCTTCTACTGACGAGGGCGACCCGGATGTCGAAGGCCTCGCAGACGCCGGTGATGCGGCAGTATCTGGCCGCCAAGGAGGCGCACCGCGACGCCCTCCTCTTCTTCCGGATGGGGGACTTCTACGAGCTGTTCTACGACGACGCGGTCGTCGCGGCGCGTGCGCTCGATCTGACGCTGACCGCGCGCAACAAGGGTGCCGAGGACGAGGTGCCGATGGCGGGTGTGCCGTACCACGCGGCGAGCTCGTACGTGCAGCGGCTGCTCGAGCAAGGATTCAAGGTGGCCATCTGCGAGCAGATGGCCGACCCGTCCAAGGTCAAGGGCATCGTGCCGCGCGAGGTCGTGCGCGTGGCGTCGCCCGGCATCGCGTACGACGACGCCGGGATCGACGCGCGGCAGAACCATTACCTCGTCGCGGTGGAGCGCGCGGCGGCGGTGGGGCCGTTCGGCATCGCGGCGCTCGATTTGTCGACCGGGGAGCTCTCGGCGTGCGAGGCGCCCGACGTCGCCGCGGCCGTCGCGGAGCTCGTGAGGCTCGCACCGCGGGAGGTGCTGCTCGGGCCGGAAGCCGCGGGGGAGCTCGCGAAGCCGCTCTCCGAGGGGCGTGCCGTGGTGAGGACACCGAGCGACGCCCTGGAGGCAGCCGGCGCCGATGCGGTGCTCGATTCACAGCTCGGAGCGGGGGAAGCGCGCGCGTCGTGTCCCTCGGTCGTCGCCCGACGCGCGGCGGCTCGGTGCGTCGCCACGGCGCGCGCCTGCGAGGCAGGGAGGCCGCTGCCCGTCGCGAGGCTCTCGGTCTACGCGCTGGGCGACACGCTGATCCTCGACGAGGCGACGCAGGGGCACCTGGAGCTCGTGCGCGCCGTGGACGGCGGAGAGCGCGGCTCGCTCCTGGAGCAGATCGACGTGACCAAGACGGCTCCGGGGGCGCGCTTGCTGCGCAGGCGCCTGCTCGCCCCGCTCGCGAGCGTCGCGGACATCCGACGGCGCCATGACGGGGTCGAGCTCTTCGTGCGCCAGCCCGGGATGCGCACCGAGGTGCGCGAGCTCCTGGAAGAAGTGGGCGACGTCGAGCGCCTGGCGGTCAAGCTCGCGCTCGATCGCGCCGCGCCGAGGGACCTCGTGGCCCTGCGCCGGTCGCTCGCGGCCCTTCCGAAGCTCGTCGACGTGCTCGACCGCTGCCCCGACGTCGATGCGCGCGAGGCGCTCGCCATCGGCCATGCAGAACCGTGGATAGATGCGTGCGCCGAGATCCACGAGCTGCTCGCGAAGGGCGTTGCGGACGATCCTCCGGCACGGGCCAGCGACGGTGGCGTGATCCGCGACGCCTTCGACGCCGTGCTCGACGAGGCACGCTCGCTGATGCGCGGCGGCCAGCGCCTGATGGTGGAGCTCGAGGCGCGCCTCCGAGAGACCTCCGGCATACCGAGCCTGAAGCTGCGCTTCACACGCGTGTTCGGCTGGTACATCGAGGTCACCAAGACGCACCTGTCCAAGGCGCCTCCCGAGTGGCGCCGCAAGCAGACCATCGCCAGCGGCGAGCGATTCACGTGCGACGCCCTCGACGAGCTCGCCGACAAGGTGGCCCACGCCGAGGAGCGCGCGACGTCGCGCGAGGGCGAGCTCTTCGCGGGGCTCGTCCGTCAGCTGGCGGCGCACACCGAGAGACTCCGCGGCGTCGCGTCCCGCCTCGCCGCTTGGGACGTCGCCGCGGCCCTCGCCGAGGTGGCGCACCGCGACGACTGGACGCGACCCGCCGTGGACGACTCGCTGGAGCTCGTGCTCGAGGACGGCAGGCACCCGGTGGTCGAGAAGCTCGCGGCTGCCGGGAGATTCGTTCCCAACGACGTGGCGCTCGGGGCCGGGGATGGCCGCCCGCGGCTCTGGCTGGTGACGGGACCCAACATGGCGGGCAAGTCGACCCTGATGCGCCAGGCGGCCCTCGCGGTGATCCTGGCGCAGATGGGGGCGTTCGTCCCTGCGCGCAAGGCGCGCATCGGCGTGGTCGATCGCGTGCTCACGCGCGTGGGCGCGAGCGACAACCTCTCGCGAGGCGAGAGCACCTTCATGGTCGAGATGAAGGAGACCGCGAACGTCCTCCGCCGGGCGACCCGCCGGTCGCTGGTGGTGCTCGACGAGATCGGTCGTGGCACGAGCACCTACGACGGCCTGGCGATCGCATGGGCAGTGGCCGAGCACTTGCACGACGTCATCGCCTGCCGAGCGATGTTCGCCACCCACTACCACGAGCTCACCGACCTGGCCGACACGCGCTCGCCCACCTGCGAGAACTGGAGCGTCAGCGCGCGCGAGCACGAAGGCGACCTCGTCTTCTTCCACAAGCTGCAGCACGGAGCCGCGTCGCGTAGCTACGGGGTGGCCTGCGCGAGGCTCGCGGGTGTGCCCGAGCCGGTCCTCGCGAGGGCACGCGCGGTGCTAGGCGAGCTGGAGCATGGCGGACGGTCGACCGGCCGGCGGCAGCTCGACCTATTCGAAGCGCCCGCCACGCTCCCCACCGAGGAGCAGGCGGTGCTCGACACGCTGCGCGAGGTGGACGTCGACCGGCTGACGCCGCTGGATGCCTTGCAGCTCGTGGCCAGCCTGAAGCGCATGGCGCAGGCCAAGTGACTCGCAGGCAGTTGTCGCGCGGCCTTCCGTACGCGGCCGTCGCGCTGGCCGCGTGCGCGTGGGGAACCTGGGGGCTCGTGATCCGGCACACCGAGGCGCTCGGCCCGATGCCGACGACGCTCGAGTCCACCATCGTGATGGCCGTCATCACGGCGGTCTCGGGGGTGGCCTCGCTGCGCGACCGGATCGCCCGCCCGGCGCCCTGGAGAGCGCGCGCATGCGTGGCGTGGCTCGGCGTGAGCGACTCCATGAACGTGCTGCTCTTCTTCGCCGCTTACAAGCTGACCATCGCAGTCTCGGTTCTCACGCACTATCTGACGCCGATCTTCGTCGCCATCGCGGCCCCGCTGCTGCTGCGCGAGCGGATGACGCCGCGGACCGCGCTCGCCATCGCCGTCTCCTTCGCCGGCCTCGCGGTGATGCTCGTCCCCGCAGGCTCGGGCGGTGCGATGTGGACGAGCGCGGCGCTGGGCGCGGGAAGCGCGGTCTTCTACGCGTCGAACGTGATCACGAACAAGTTCGTCGTCGATACCTTCTCGACGAGCGAGACCATGTTCTGGCACGGCGTCGTCGCGACCCCGTTCCTCGCCGCATTCGTCCCTCCCTCGGCGTGGTCGGCCGTCGATCCCCGCGCGGCGACCTTCCTGACCCTGGCGTCGATCGGCCCGGGAGCCCTCGCTGGCCTCCTCTTCGTCTGGGGGCTGCGCAAGATGCCCGCCGCTCACGCCTCGACCCTGACCCTGCTCGAGCCGCTCGTGTCGATCGTTACGGGCGCGGCGCTGCTCGGAGAGCCGCTCGGCCCCCGCTCCGTCGCCGGTGGTGCCCTGATCCTCGCAGGGTCGCTGACGGTGATGACGGCCCCCGTCAGTGCTGCCGTCCCGTCCCCGCGCTCGACGCGTCCAGGCACGTCGCCGCGTCCTCGGTGACCGGCTTGCGATCGTCGGGCAGACCCACGTCCGCCGCGGAGCCTCTGTCGCCGTCCATCGCTCCGCGGAGCGCCTCGATGGCGACGTCGCGGAAGACGGCGAGCTTCGCCTCGTCACCCAGCACGAAGGTCACCCGCTTGAGTCGCGAGCCCCCGAGCACCAGCCGCCACCGCAGGGCGCTCGCCATCGCGTTGGCGCAGGTCTCCATGCTCACGCGGGCCGCCCCCGTGCCGAGCGCCGGCATGGCGAGCGTGCGCACCCCGAGGCGGTCGGCCTCTGCCAGCGCCCGCATCATCGCTCGCCCGACGCACGACGTTTCGTCCCACGCGCTCACCGCGTGCAGCACCCACTCGGTCTTCAGGGTGCCGGCGCGCGTGACCACGCACTCGCCGAGCGCGTGCTCGCCGTCCTTCGCCGCCTCCTGCTCGATCGGGTCGCCGCCGCGCCGGCGCAGAGCGTCGCTCACCCCCGAGCGCATCTGCATGTCGTAGCGGGCGCTCGACATGATGGCGCCCACCTCCTCCTCGGCGATGTCCCCTGCGCGCATCGTGATCTCGCAGTCGGCGAACGCGAAGCGGTTCTTGCCGAGGGTCATGAGCGCCGCGCCGGGCCCCCTGGGCCGCAGTGATTCGTAAAGCGTCGCGAAGTGGGCCGCGGGCTCGCAGAGGTCCTGCGGCCGATCCGCCTTGCGCTTGGCGAGCATGCTCCGGATCGTCTCCTGGAAGTACGCCTCGGCGGGGCTGCGCGGCGCCGGCAGGTGCGGCGTCTTGTCCTCGTCGAGCACGTCGTTCATCTCGGCGAAGGGCGCGTGCCCGTAGCGCAGGTCGCACGCCGTCGCTCCGGCGCCGTAGACGTCGGTCGTCCGCTCCGCCGGTTCGCCGCGGAGCTGCTCGGGCGCCATGAACTTGAGCGTCCCGCTGATCTCCTTGGGCGCCCCCTCCTCGCGCGCCACGGCGATGCCGAAGTCGCCGAGCCTCACGCCCGTCTCGGGCGCGGCGAAGAGGTTCGACGGTTTCACGTCGCGGTGGATGACTCCCGCCTGGTGCGCCGCATGGAGGGCGCGGCAGGTCTCCTCCATCACGTGGCACACCGTCCACAGCGGCAAGCCCACCCCCAGCGCCGCCCGCCGCTCCCGGTCGAGCTCCGCCATGTCGACCCCGTCCACGTACTCCTGCACGAGGTACGGGCCGCCCCCGACCGACTCGGCATCGATGGCGCGCACGACACGCGGGCTCGTCACCCGCGCCATGAGGCGGGCCTCGTCGAACATGCGCTTCGCCCCCGCCTCGCCGACCGCGTCGGCGACCGTCTTACGCAGGGTCTTGATGATGACCGGGATGCAGAGGACGGCGTGCTTCGCGAGCCACACCTCGCTCATGCCCCCTTCGCCGAGCTTGCCCCAGACCTCGTAGCCGTGGATGCGCGCGCCGCGCGTGAGCATCGAAGCTCACACTACTGCTTACTGCGTCGGCTGGCAGTTCGTCTCTTTGCTCGTGAAGCACGGCGCCTGGGGGCACGAGCCGACCGGCGTCTCGAGCGGAGCGGGGCAGCAGAAATCGCCCCCACGACCGTTCACCGACTGGCACTGGAGCTGGCCGCCGCAGTCGTTGCCCGAGCAGCCGTCGCCCTCGCCCTTGCCGGTCTCGCCGGCGCAGCCTGCGAGCACGCCCGCCGCCACCAGCATCGCCGCAACCATCACGCCTGCCATCTTGCGAACCATTTCTGCTCTCTCCTCAGTGCGCCGCGGTCTTCAAATACTCCCCGTAGCTCTTCGCGTCCATCAGGCTTTCCAGGGCCTTGGGGTCCACGGGAGCGATGGCGATCATCCACGCCTTCCCGTAGCAGTCGTCGTTCACGAGCTCAGGCTTGTTCGCCAGGTCCCCGTTGACCCCCACCACCTTGCCGGTGAGGGGGGCATAGAGGTCGCTCAGCGTCTTGACGCTCTCGATCGTGCCGAACGTCTTGCCCGCCGTGATCTGGTCGCCGACCTTCACGTCCAGGTTGACCAGCGTGATGTCCCCGAGCTGCTCGACCGCGAAGCCGGTGATCCCCACCTGGACCTCGGCGCCGGGCCGGGCCCACTCGTGGTCCTTCGTGTATCGCAGATCGCCCGGAAGCTCGCTCATTTCGCTCTCTTGTAGAAGGGGGTCTTCACGACGACGGCTTCGATGTTCTTGCCCCGGCAATCGACCAGGAACTGCGTCCCGATTGCAGTCATGTCGCGGGGCCCCTCCCCCGCGACCTCCGCCATGGCCGTCGGCAAATACCCGAGACCGATGTTCTTGCCAACCGTTGGTCCCGGACTGCCGCTCGTGCAGATGCCCACCTCCTGTCCATCGAGGCCACGCAGGGGATACCCGTGCCTGGCCACGCCCCTTCCTGTCACTTCGAAGCCCACGAGCTTGCGAGGAAGTGGCCGGGCCTTGATCTCCATCAATGCCGCCCGTCCGATGAAATCGCCTTTTTCCACCTTGACCACCCAGCCCAGCCCGGCCTCGATGGGGTTGGTCGTCTCGTCGATGTCGTTCCCGTAGAGCGACAGCCGCGCCTCCAGCCGGAGCGTGTCGCGGGCGCCCAGGCCGGTCGGCTTGATGCCGAGGGGCTTGCCCGCCTCCATGAGCGTCCGCCAGAGGGCCGGCGCATCGTCCCAGGCGCAGAAGATCTCCACGCCGTCCTCGCCGGTGTACCCCGTGCGCGCGGCGGTGCAGCGCACGCTGCCGACGGTGGCCGTGCGGAAGTGGAAGGACTTGAGCTCCACCAGGCCGCCCGCGTCCCCGCCGGCGCGGGCGAGGATCTCGAAGGCGCGCGGACCCTGCAGCGCGACGAGCGCCGTCTGGTCGCTCTCGTCCTCGAACTGACAGTGGTCCTTCGCGGCGCGCGCGAAGTGGGCGCTCATCTTCTCGCGGTTCGACGCGTTGCAGACGATCAGCCAGTCGTCCTGCGTGTGCCTGTAGACGATCAGGTCGTCCAGGATCACGCCGCGCTCGTTGCACGAGCACGTGTACATCGCCTGGCCGTCGACGAGCTTCTTCGCGTCGTTCGTCACGAGGTAGTCGACCACGTGCGCCGCGTACTCCCCGCGCAGACGCAGCTCGCCCATGTGGCTCACGTCGAAGATCCCCGCGGCCGTGCGTACGGCCTGGTGCTCGTCGACGATGCCCGTGTACTGGACGGGCATCTCCCAGCCCGCGAAGGGCACGAGGCGTGCGCCGAGCGCGACGTGCTCGGCGTACAGCGACGTGCGGCGCAGGGGCGCGTCGTTCATGGGGCGCGCACAGTACCCGGGCGCGCCTCTTCTGTCAGGTGCCTCCGTCGCTGCTCGGCGGGGGGCACTGCACGGGGTGCGGCGGCGGCGGGTTGAGGATCACCTTGCCCGGGCCGGGCCGGTTGATGCGCCGCTCGGGGAACCAGGTGCACGTGCCGTCCGGATTGTGCTCGACCCGGCCTCCGGGCGGAGCGGGCGGAAGCGCGGCGATGGCGACGGAGCCCGACGGCGAGGGCGAGGCCGTGCTGTCGGCCGGTGCGGCAGAGGCGCTCGCGGTCGCAGCCGCCGGGGAAGGTGCGGGACCGACGTCGACGGTCGGCGCTGCAGGCGGCTGCGATGGCTTGCTGTCGCAACCGGAGGCGAACGTCACCACGAACGACGCTGCCAGAGCCTTCTTCCGCGCTCTCATGGGCGGCCACCATACTACGACCTGCTCCGCTCAGCTCGGTCGAGCGAGCTCAGGCGACTCCCACCGTGGCAAACCATCTCGATCTGCAGCAGGATCGAGTCCGCCTTGCAGAACTTTCGTAGCGAGACGGAAGAACCCGCGACGACGCGCCCTCAGCGCGGCGTGGAGGAGTCCGTCCGCCTGCTCTCGCGATTGCTCGCAATCAGCGGCTCGATGGCTGCCGCACGCACGCCCGCGGAGGTCGCCGCCACCATCGTGAGGGAGGGCTCCGAGGCGCTGCGAGCCGGGATGGGGCTGTTCGTGCAGCCCGCCGAGGACGGCCTCCTCGAGATCGTCGCCTGCCACGGACTCGCGGACCCGGTGGCGCGGACGTGGAGCCGCTTCTCGCCTGACGACGCCACGCCGGCCGCCATCGCCTACAGGACTGGCGAGCCTCTGTGGGTCGAGAGCTCCGACGAGTTCGAGGGCCTCTTCGGCCGGCAGCCTCACGCGCGCGACGGGTCGTCCGCGGCGGCGCTTCCACTCGTGCTCGACGGGCGCGTGCTCGGAGTCGTCGCGTTTCGCTTCGACGGGCCGCGCGCCTTCGCCGCCGACGAGCGCGCCCTGCTGCTCACGATGGCCGCGCAGGCGGCCCAGGCGCTCGAGCGCTCGCGGGCATACGCGGGCGAGATCGCCGCGCGCCTGAAGGTCGAGGCCCTCCGGTGCCTCTCGGAGGCGCTCTCGGGCGCGCCCGGGACGAACGACGTGGCAGCCGTCGTGATCGACCGCGGCATGCAAATGGCCGGGGCGGACATATGCACCCTCTACGTGCTCGACGCCGCCAATGGCGTCCTGGAGCTCGTGGGCGAGCGCGGGTGCAGCCCGCAAGTCGCCGATCGCATACGCCGCATCACCCCGGGGTCAGGAGACCCGGCGTATGCACCGATTGCGACCGGCGACCCCCTCTGGGCCGAGACGCCCGAGGAGTATGCGGCGGTGCTGCCGTTGCTCGCGACGATGCGCGCCGAGGGCCGCCGTGCACGCGCGTTCTGGAGCATGCCCCTCATCGTCGAGGGTCGAACGATCGGCCTGCTCGGCATGGGCTTCCACGAGGCGCGCCGCTTCCCGCCCGAGGAGCGCGAGTTCATCGGTCTCTTCTGCCGGCAGTGCGCCGAGGCGGTGCTGCGCGCCAGCAGACTCGACGCCGAGCGCCGTGCTCACGAGCTGGCCCGGCGCATGAACGCCGAGCGCAAGCTCGAGGAGGTGCGTCGCGCATTCCTCGCCGACGCGACGGTGGCCCTCGCCCAGTCGCTCGACTACGAGTCGACGCTCGCGAAGGTGGCGCATCTGGCCGTGCCGGGTCTCGCCGACTGGTGCGCCGTCGACGTCCTGCACGAAGGCGATCGGGTCCCCAAGCGCCTCGCGGCGGCCTGCGCCGATCCTTCGAAGGCGGAGTCGGCTCCTGAGACCGACTCGGGAGTGCCGAGCGTGCTGCGGACGGGGCGCTCCGAGATGTCCGCGACCGTCATGTGCGTGCCCCTGCCGGGCCGCGGGCGCGTGTTCGGGGCGGTGACCTTCCGTGCCGCCGAATCCGGCCGGACGTACACCGCCGACGATCTGCACTGCGCGGAGGAGCTCGCGCGGCGGTGCGCGATCGCCATCGAGAACGCGCGCCTCTACGCCTCCGAGCACGCAGCGCGCAAGAGCGCCGACGTCGCCAACCGAGCGAAGGACGAGTTCCTCGCGGTCGTGAGCCACGAGCTGCGCACGCCGCTGAACGCCATCATGGGGTGGGCCAAGATGCTCTCCTCGCAGCAGCTCGACGAGGCCAGGCGCGCGCGGGCGATCGAGACCATCGATCGCAACGCGGTCGCCATGGCGCAGCTCATCGACGACCTGCTCGACGTGTCGCGCATCATCAGCGGCAAGATGCGCCTCGAGATCAAGCGCGTGGATGCCGCCAGGGTGATCGAAGCCGCCATCGAGGCCGCCCGTCCTGCCGCGGAGGCCAAGGGCGTCGCGATCGCGTCGTCGCTCGATCGCTCGGTTCCTCCCCTGTCGGGCGACCCGAACCGCCTCCAGCAGATCGTGTGGAACCTGCTGAGCAACGCCGTGAAGTTCACGCCCGCCGGCGGCCGCGTCGAGGTCGGCCTGGCGATCACCCAGGGCAGCATCGAGATCCGCGTCGAGGACACCGGCAGGGGCATCGCCCCCGCCTTCCTGCCGTACGTGTTCGACGCCTTCCGTCAGGAAGACACCGCCCACACGCGGTCGCGCGGTGGCCTGGGGCTCGGGCTGGCGATCACCAAGCAGCTCGTCGAGCTGCACGGCGGTCGCATCGACGCGAGCAGCCAGGGCGAGGGATTCGGCGCGGTGTTCAAGGTCCACCTGCCGGTGCCCGCCATCGCACGGACGGGGGATGCGCTCGAGTCGCAGCGCTTGGAGCTCCAGAAGCGCGCGGACCTAGAGGGGCTCCGCGTGCTCGTCGTGGACGACGACGCAGACGCGCGCGAGCTCGTGCAGACGGTGCTCGAGAGCAGCGGCTGCCGTGTGACCGTCGCCGAGGGCGCGGACTCGGCGCTCGACGCGATCTCCCGCGAGGTGCCGGACGTGCTGCTCTCGGACGTCGGGATGCCCGGCCGCGACGGGTACGATCTGATCCGCGAGGTGCGCCTGCTGCCTCCGAACAGGGGTGGCAGCGTGCCGGCGGCCGCGCTGACCGCGTACGCGCGCGCCGAGGATCGCCGGCGGCTGCTGGACGCCGGCTTCTCCATGCACCTGGCGAAGCCCGTCGAACCGGCGGAGCTTCTCGCCGTCGTCGCGAGCCTCGCCCGCTTCGCGCGCGCATGGGGGTAGAGGACCCCTACGGGGTGACGGTGATGGTCACGTCGCTCGCTCCGGGTTCGCTCTGCACGAGCATTCTTCCCGGGACCGATGTGTCGTCCCAGCAGCCGCCGCTGAGGGTCACGGTGTGTCCCTTCGGGTAGGCGCGCTTCGGGAGCTGTATCTCGGTGACTCCCTGCGTTCCCGGCGCCTTGGCGTACGAGAGGGTGAACGTCGACGTCGACGGATCCCACTGCTGATTCACATCCGTGCCCGCGACGGCGCGTGCAAAGGGGCGGATGAGCGCCGCAGCGTCGGGGTACTCGCTGCCGTCGGAGGCGACGACGCTGTTCGTCTCGCCGTTCCAGAGGCTGCTCTCGACGCTGTACTCCCAGCAGGCGCCGCCAAGGCCCGTCGCGTCGAGCGCCTGGAACTCCGCCGTCAGGAAGTCGCGCGCGACCGGGGACGTGCGCGACAGGCCGAACTCGCCGACCCACACCGGCACGTTCCACTGCGCGCCCTGTTGCGCCCAGCTCTGGAAGCCGGCGAGCACGTCGTCGGGTCGGGAGCTCACCGGGTAGTAGTGGGGCGCGAAGACGAAGTCTCCCTGCGGGCGGTGCATCGAGGTCTTGGCCGAGATGCCGTCGAGACCCGCCGGATCGACGAACACGAGCGACTGCGGCGCGGCTGCGTGGACGTGCGCGATCATGCGCGTGAAGAAATCGGTGAGCGTGGTCGCCTCGAACGTGCTCTCGTCCTTGGTGCCCCACCCCGGCTCGTTGATGGGCTCGAAGCCGAGGACGCCCGGCTGATCCACCAAGCGGGCGATCATCGTATCCCACGCCGCGAGGTACTTCGCCTGCACGGGCGAGCCCGCGGCCCAGAAGGCGTCGAACGCGTGCTGCACGTCGGAGTCGCCGAAGTACTCGAATTCCCACTGCGGGCAATCGTGGTGGGGTGCCGGCGCGTTCGGGATCGTCCACGACGGGAAGCCGTCGCCGCAGAAGCTCTCGGAATAGACGTCCTGGTGGAAATCGATGACGGTCCAGATACCGCGCGCCCAGGCGGCGTCGAGGAGTTGCTGGTAGCGCGAGAGCCATTCCAGATCGTAGGTGCCCTCGGTGGGCTCGAGCGCGGCCCACGTGAAGGGCACGCGTACGGCGTCGATGCCCCAGGACGCGGCGCGGTCGAGGTATGGGCCGAGCGAAGCGGTGAAGTCCGTGTACTCGAAGGGGATGTACGGTGCCCACTTGCTGCGCCCGCCCGCGTCGACGCCGCGGAGGAACACGACGCGCCCGAGCCCGTCGCGCAGCAGCGTCCCATCGGTGTGCAGCCGCCAGTCGGAGGGCTCGGGTGGCGCGATCGTGCACGCGTGCGGCGGCTGCGTGCCGGACGAGTCGCAGCCGGGGCTCGGGGCGACCAGGAAGGAAGCGAGGCTCGTCGCGAGCAGGCGTCGCATGCGACGCATCATATTTCAGTGAGCGGCGATTGAGGCGTAGGTCACGCTGGATGTCCCGGGGAGCGCGGTCGGCGTGCTCCAAGAACCTCCGCTCAGGGAAGTGATCGACACGCCGCCGCCCGACGGGACGAAGGCCACCGTCGCGTCGTTGCCGCACACGCCCGCCGTGATCTGCGGCGGCGACAGCAGCGTCGGGTTGCTTCCCGAGACGAGGCTCGCCGGCGCCGACCAGCTCGCGCCGTCGAACAGGGACACGTACGGCTTCGTGTCGCCGCCCTCGTAGACCATGACGGCCTTGCCGCCCGGAAGCGCCGCGAGCGCGACGGGGTAGGACGTGTACGTCGTCGTGCCGCTCACCGTGGTCAGCCCGCTCCACGTGCCGGCCGTGCGTGTGGCGAAGTAGAGGACGTCGTTGGTCTGGCTCGGCGCCACCACCAGGAGCTGGGCGCCGCCGCCGTTCAACCCCAGGAGGGTGGGGGATGCCGTCGGCTCGACCGATGTGCCCGTTATGGCCGTCGCCGGCGCCCACGAGCCGGCCGTCCAAGACTGCGCGTAGAGGGTAGCGTTGGTCCCCGTCTGCCCGACCACGAGCTCCGTCCCCACGGCCGCGAGCGTGGGCGCGCTCGAGCCGAAGCTCTGCGATGCGCCGCTGCCGCCGACCGGATCGCCGGCGCCATCCCACGCGCTGGCGCTGTAGGTGCCGTGGTAGAACTTCGAGTCGCTGCCCCAGTAGACGACGTGCGCTGCACTGCCGATCGTCGCGAGCACGGGCGGTCCCTGCGTCGTCGCCGACGCGACCTGCGCGAGCTGCGAGAAGGGGGCGCCGAGCGTCGAGGCGAGCGTGGTGGACGAAGCCTCCTGGACGGCTCCGATGTACCCGTTCGCGTACGGCACGAGGGCCGCGACGCTCGCGACGCTCGCGACGCTTCCTCCGAGGGACGAAGGCGTCGACCAGACGCCCGCCGACCACGTGGCCGCGAAGGAGCTCGAGCCATCGCCTCCGAGAACCGCGAGGGTCTGCGTGCACCCCGCGTCGACTGCCGCTTCCGGGCCTGACTCGACGGGCGCATCGATCGCTGCCTCCGTCGGAGCGTCGGCCGTCGCTTCGGTCGGCGCATCGATGGGTGCGTCGGTCGTCGCGTCCGGTCCCGCCTCCGGAGCGGCTTCGTGCGGGGCGTCCGTCATCACGTCGGGCGCAGCGTCGGACGCTCCGTCGCTCGTGCCGGTCTCGAGGGACTGGCCGTCGGTGCCGGCGTCGCCCGCGTCACTCGTACCGGTCTCGCTTCCCGCGTCTGCGGCATCCGTGGTCGACGGCGAGTCCTTCGCAGCGACGTCCGATGCGGTCGCGTCGGAAGCGTCGGACGCACTCCCATCGGGCGCGGTCGAATCGGATGCGGCTCCGTCGTCGCCTCCCGAGTCGGGCTCGAAACCGGTTTCCTGGCTGCTGCTGCACGCCACCCCGACGGGGATGGCGAGGACGAGGAGGATTAGTGACTTACGCATGAGTGCCGCCTCAGGCGGGCGCAGCATGCCTCATTTTCGCCAGCGGGCAAGAGGGCGGTCACACGTAGGCTTCGATCGGCGGGCAGGTGCACACGAGGTGGCGGTCGCCCTGGGCGTTGTTGATGCGCCCCACCGACGGCCAGAACTTGCGCTCCTTGGTCCACGGCGCCGGGAAAGCTGCAGCCTCGCGCGAATAGGGATGCTTCCAGTCGTCGGCCGCGACGGCGCCCGCGGTGTGCGGCGCGTTCTTCAAGGGATTGTCCTCGCGCGGCAGCGTGCCCTCCTCGATCGCGCGGATCTCGCGGCGGATCGAGATCATCGCCTCGCAGAACCGATCGAGCTCGGGCTTCGACTCGCTCTCGGTCGGCTCGACCATCAGCGTGCCCGCGATGGGGAAGCTCATGGTGGGCGCGTGGAAGCCGTAGTCCATGAGGCGTTTGGCGACGTCGTCCACCTCGATGCCGGCGAGGCGCTTGGCGCCGCGCGTGTCGAGGATGCACTCGTGCGCCACGCGTCCCCGCTTGCCCCGGTAGAACACCGGGAAGTGCGCGTGCAGGCGGTCGGCCACGTAGTTGGCGTTGAGGATCGCGATCTCGCTCGCGCGCTTCAGGCCGTCCGGCCCCATCATGGCGATGTACGCCCACGAGATGAGGAGGATGCTCGCGCTCCCCCACGGCGCGGCGCTGATGGCGCCGATGCCCTGCTCGCCGCCGACCGCGACGACGGGGTGGCGCGGGAGGAACTTCGCGAGGTGCGCCGCGACGCCGATGGGGCCCATGCCCGGGCCGCCGCCGCCGTGCGGGATGCAGAAGGTCTTGTGCAGGTTGACGTGGCAGACGTCCGCCCCGACGTCGGCCGGGCGGCAGAGACCGACCTGCGCGTTGAGGTTCGCGCCGTCGAGATAGACCTGCCCGCCGTGCTCGTGGACGATCGCGCAGATCCGCACGATCTCTTCCTCGAAGACGCCGTAGGTCGACGGGTACGTGATCATGATGGCCGCGAGGTCGCGCGAGTGCTCGCGCGCCTTGGCCTCGAGGTCGGCGACGTCGATGTACCCCTTCTCGTCGCACGCCACGACGACGACGCGCATGCCCGCCATGGCCGCCGAGGCGGGATTGGTCCCGTGGGCGCTCGCCGGGATGAGGCACACGTCGCGGTGCGGCTCGCCGCGCGTCTCGTGGTACTTGCGGATGACGAGCAGGCCCGCGAGCTCGCCCTGCGCCCCCGAGTTGGGCTGCAGGCTGACCGCGGGGAAGCCGGTGATCTCGGCGAGCATCGCCTCGAGCTGCTTGACGACGACCTGATAGCCCTGCGCCTGCTCGACGGGCGCGAACGGGTGGATGCGGCCGAAGCGCATCCAGGTGACCGGCATCATCTCGGCGGTCGCGTTGAGCTTCATCGTGCACGACCCGAGCGGGATCATCGAGTGCACGAGCGAGATGTCTCGCTCCTCGAGCGAGCGGATGTACCGCAGCATCTCGGTCTCGGAGTGGTGCGTGTTGAAGACCGGGTGCGTGAGGTAGGCGCTCTTGCGCGCGAGGTCGCCCGCGATGGCGGGATGCGCCTGCTGCGCGAGCTGCTCGCACGTCACGTCCGGCGCCCGTCCGTCGTTGAACACGGTGAGCAGCGCGTCCACCTCGGCGGCCGCGGTCGTCTCGTCGAGCGCGACGCACATTGCGCCGTCGCCGACCCGGCGCAGGTTCATGTGCCGCGCGCGCGCTCCCGCGAGCCACGCCTCCACCTTCTTCGCGTCGCCTTCGACGCGCACGGTGTCGAAGAACCGGTCGTGCGCGACGCGTACCCCGAGCTTCTTCAGGCCCGCGGCCAGGGACACCGCGTGCCCGTGGACGCTCTCGGCGATGGCGCGGATGCCGCGCGGACCGTGGTACACGGCGTACATGCTGGCGACGTTCGCGAGCAGCGCCTGCGCCGTGCACACGTTGCTCGTCGCCTTCTCGCGGCGGATGTGCTGCTCGCGCGTCTGCAGCGCCATGCGCAGCGCGCGGTGACCGTGCGCGTCGACGCTGACGCCGATGATGCGTCCCGGCAGCTTGCGGACGAACTCGTTGTTGCACGCGAAGAAGGCCGCGTGCGGGCCGCCGTATCCGAGCGGCACGCCGAACCGCTGCGCGCTGCCCACGGCGATGTCCGCCCCGAGCTCGCCGGGCGACACGAGCAGCGCGAGCGCCAGGAGGTCGCACGCCATGGCGACCATCGCCCCGGCCGCGTGCGCGCGCTCCACGAAGGCGCGCCAGTCGTCGACGCGCCCGTCGGTCGCCGGGTACTGCACGATGGCACCGAAGACGCTCTTGCTCGCGAAGTCGAAGCGCTGCGCGT
The DNA here is from genome assembly GCA_035499695.1 of Polyangiaceae bacterium. Lineage (GTDB taxonomy): Bacteria > Myxococcota_A > Polyangia > Polyangiales > Polyangiaceae > Palsa-1150. The sequence continues at coordinate 1,127 of DATJYG010000053.1, read as the reverse complement.
CGGCGACGACCACCTCGATGTGGTGGGCGGCCGCGCGCGTGCGCACGACGTCGATCGTCTGCGGGTGGCACTGGTCGCTCACGAGGAGGGCGCGGCGCCCTTCCTCCCCCTTGAACGACTCCATCATGTGCATCGCCTCGGCGGCGGCGGTCGCCTCGTCGAGCAGCGACGCGTTGGCGATCTCGAGGCCCGTGAGGTCGCTCACCATCGTCTGGAAGTTGAGCAGCGCCTCGAGGCGCCCCTGGGAGACCTCGGCCTGGTACGGCGTGTACTGCGTGTACCAGGCGGGGTTCTCGATCACGTTGCGCAGGATGACCGGCGGCGTGATGCAATCGTGGTACCCCATCCCGAGGAAGCTCCGCCACACGTCGTTCTTCTGCGCGATGGAGTGCGCGAGCTCGAGCAGCTCGTGCTCGCCGCGCGCGGGCGGCAGCCCGAGCGGACGGCGGAGCCGGATGCCGGCGGGGATCGTCTGATCGATCAGCTCGTCCAGCGTCTTGCACTGGACGACGCTCAGCATCTCCGTCACCTCCTCGTCGCTGGGGCCGATGTGACGCGGTGCGAAGCGGTCGGGGTGCGCGAGGGTTACGGGCATGGTGGGGAGTGATCGAGGGATTTAGTGCGGTAGAGCGCGGTTGACCAGCGATCCGCCCAGGACGGCACGGACGCTGCGTCGACCGGGGAAGATGAGGTGTTTGCGCGGTCTTCTCGCGCTGCCGCTCGTCGCGGCCGCCGTCGCGTGCGCGTCTCACCCGCCCAGTCCTGCTCCAGCTCAGCCACCCGCCGACGGGCGAACGCAGCTCCACCGCGTCATGGATCGGCTGAAGGAGCCGTCGGACAGGGCAGTGCGCGAAACGCAGCAAGCCGGGTCGGTCATCGACGCCATCGGTGGCACCCCCCAGATGCAGGGCGACGGGGGCGTGACCGCGGAGTGAGGCTGCCGGCGCGTAGCGGTGAACATTTCCGCATGTCGGTGTGAACACGGGCGTATGGGCTTGCGTCGAGCCCGGGGGGGCGCGATCACATCTGCGCCATGCGAACTCACCTTGCACTCCTCACCCTTTCGTCGGTCCTCGTCCTGGCTCCCGCGGCGTGCGGCAGCAGCAGCGGCAATTCTGGCGGCCAGA
>DATJYG010000052.1:0-4793 GCA_035499695.1 Polyangiaceae bacterium | reverse complement strand
TGGCGGCGCTCCAGTTGTGCAAGCGCCTCCAGCGGCGCCGCTCCCGTTGCCTTGAGGGTGCCCCGCATCGCCCGGTGGACGGCGACGACGATGGCTGCACTCCCCAACAGGCCGAGCACGAAATCCGCGATATCCGCCCGCGTGCTCGCATGGAGCAGGGCCGGAACCTTCGAAGCCATGGTTCCGACCAGGATGACGTACACGAGGACCAGCCCGACGACTGCCTGCCTTCGATCCCTTCGGGCTCGCTTGAGCACGCGTGGAATGGGCCGCCCTCCCTGCTGGAACGTCGTCTTCCAACGCTCCCACTCTTGGTCGCTCATGGGGACTTCTCCATCTGCTCGCGAAGTGCGGCGCGCGCCCTGTTGAGGCGCACGGCCACGTTGGCCACGCTGATGCCGAGGCAGGCGCCGATCTCGGCGTGGTCCATGTCTTCGAGCGCCATCGTCAGCACCTGCCGGTACGCCACGCTCAGCCGACGGATCGCCGCGAACAGGCGGTCGATCTGCTGGCGGTCCGAAGCGCGCGCCTCCGGGGTCGGGGTGTGGTCGACAATCTCCGGAAGCTCCTCGCCCCGCGCGCGCCTGCGTGCGACGTGGGTGAGCGCGCGATTGTGGGCGACGCGGAACACGAACGTCCGCTCGGAGCAGTCGCCGCGAAACGAGGGCAGCGCGTTCCACAATGCCATTGCGATGTCCTGCGCCAGGTCGTCCTGGTCGCTCGGGCGCGCGTAGCTCGCGACGACGCGGCCCAGGGCAGGCCCGTGCGTCTTCATCAGCTCGGCGAACCGAGTCTCAGCGCTTCCCACGTTCTAATAGTCTCGGCAGGGCGCCGGACCTTACAGCAAGAGAGCGCCGAGTCAGTCGCCCGAGCTGCAGTGCCCTGGGGTCGTCCGGTAGAGGAGCGTCTCGAGGTCCTTCTGTTCGGACGCGTGCGTCGAGACGCGCCGCTCGAGGTACGCGTGCATCTGCGCGATGTCCCTCGCGGCGTGGTCGTCGCACATCCGCGAGACGATCCCGTCGACGGAGCGCGAGGCCATGGCCATCGTGCTGACGTTGCGTTCGAGGTCCAGGAAGCGATCGAGCCGCGGCACGATGACCGCGGCGCGCGACCATCCCGCGGTCAGGGCGGGCCACACCGACGCGGCGTAGCCCGGAGCCATCGCGCTCTGATCGAGGAAGCCCGCGAAGTCCGTCTCGGTCGCCTGCGAACCGAAGGTGCGCGCGAAGCTCTTCCAGTCGACGAGGTCGCGATGGGCCTCGTCCTGGATGAGCGCGACGAGGTACAGCGTCGCGCCACGCTGCGCCGGCAGCGCGCGCCACTGCCTCTGCGCCTCGTCGTAGAGCAGCGTCACGTCCGGCACGATCCCCACCTGGTCGGCCACGACGCCCGTCGCCACGCGCCACTGCGCCGGGTCGCCTTCGAGGGCGCGCCAGAGGTTCACCGTCGCTCCGTAAGTCCCTTGCTCGCGCAGGCGAATGAGGTCGACGAAGGCGGCCTCGGTGATCGCCGGGTCCTTCCGGGCGAGCAGGTAGGCGGCCAGCGTCTTCATCGATGGATCGCGATCCATCGCGTACTCGTAGAGCGTGTGGTTGCACGAGAAGAACGAGGAGTGCCGACCGTACGCGTCGCGCGGCGCGGGGCACGCGACGTGGATGAAGAGCAGCATCCGATCGGGCGCGTCCTCGCTCTTCATGGGGTGCCCGGCGGCGGCCCACTCGTCGGTCACCTTCATCGCGTAGGCGAGGTAGTCGAACCCGGGGAACGCGATGTCGACGTAGTGCCCCTGCCCGAGCGGGTGCTCGCGGTCGCCGCGACGCTCCACGGCAAGCCTGTCGACGACTTCAAAGCGGTCCTGCTGCGGGAGCCGATCGACGTTCGCCCCCAGCCAGGCGACCCAGGCCGCCTCGGCGCGGTGGAACGCCGACGTCGCCGGTGAGGATCGCACCGCCGCCTCGTGCTCGGCGTACGTGTCGGCGAAGAAGTCGACCTGCTTCGCCAGCCACTTGCGAGCCTCCACGTAAGAGGAGCCGTCGGACGTCGAGGGGGCGAGCCGTGGAAAGAGGCGCGCGACCCGCCCGATGCGCACGGCGCGGGGCGCCTTCGCGAGCCCCTCTTGCGTCCCGAGGTCGACGTACTCGCCCCAGTTGCGGTCGTTGGTGATCCACTTGAAGTAGAGGTCCACGTCGTCGGCCTGCTCCGGCTCGACGTTGCCGAACCGCCGGTCCAGCGACTGCCAGTACGCCTCGCGCAGCTCACGGAGCACCTCGTCGCGCGGCACGAACTGCCCGTCCTCCGAGGAGAGGTGGATGCGCAGCGTCCCCGAGTCGGGATCGAACGCGTCCTTGTCGCGCGAGGGCACCGCCACGTAGCTGCACTCGACGCGCTTGAACGCGGGATCGCCGAACCTGAACTCGGCGGCGTCGTTGTCGTGCAGCCACTGCAGATCGCGCGCGACGTTCTCGATCGCGTCGATGAGGGCCGACTCGAAGGACGACTGCCACTGCGGCAGCAGCGCCACGTCGAACTGGAAGGTCACCGGGTGGCCGGCGATCGCCGTGAGCTGCTGCGTCGCCTGCTGCAGCCGCGCCGCCCTCGGGTTGAACGGGAGCTCGTCGGGATCCCGCGTGAAGCCGATGATCACGGTGTTGATCACGACGGCCGACGCCGGTCGCGGCGTCTCGGACCCGGAGCCGCCGGCGCCGCCGCACGAGGCGAGGGCGAGCAGGCCTGCCGCCGCCACCACCAGCGCCTTTCGCACGAGCGAAGGATACGGCTTTTTCGCTATACGTGGGCGCACCCATGGAGCGCCCCGCAGCATTCGCCGACCCCGCCTTCCAGCGCCGGCGCAACGCCAACTGGATCGTCCTGGGGCTGCTCTACGCCTTCTTCTACATGAGCCGATACAACTTCGCGGCGACGATGTCGGAGCTGTCGAAGACCTTCGGCTGGAGCAACACGCAGCTGGGTGTCTTCGAGACGACGATGCCGCTCGTCTACGGGCTCTCGGTCGTGCTCAACGGACCGCTCGCCGACAGGTTCGGCGGTCGCAAGGCGTTCCTCTTCGGCGCCCTCGGCGTCACCTTCATGAACTTCGCGTTCGGCGCCTGCACGCTGATGAAGGACGTCGCCGCGCCGGGCACGCTGCTCGCGGTCATGGCGATCATCTGGGGAGCCAACGGCTACTTCCAGTCCTTCGGGGCCCTCTCCATCGTGAAGGTCAACGCGCACTGGTTCCACGTGCGCGAGCGCGGGACCTTCGCCGGCGTCTTCGGAGTGCTCATCCGCCTGGGGCTCATCCTCGCCTTCTCGGGCGTGCCCTTCATCCTGACGGTGCTGCCGATTCGCTGGGCCTACTGGCTGCCGGGCACGTTCGTCCTCGTGATGTTCGTCGTGAACCTCCTCTGGATGCGCGACAGCCCGAAGGACGCGGGCTTCGGGGACATGGACACGGGAGAGGGCGACGCCGACGACGGCAAGCCCTCGAACCTGAAGGTCGTCTTCGAGAAGGTGTTCGCCAGCAAGACGACGTGGATGATCGCGCTCTGCTCGATGATGATCGGCATGGTCCGCCGCAGCACGGTGGACTCGTGGTACCCGAAGTACTTCCGCGAGATTCACATGGGTGGCGCGAAGGCCGCCGATCTCGCGCACTACGTGCCGTACCAGTTCGCCGTGTGGGGCATCGCCCTCCTCGGCATCGCCGGTGGCTTCACCTTCGGAATCGCGTCCGACCGTGTCTACGGTGGCAGGCGCGCGCCGGTCATCACCTACGGCTTCGTGGGCATGGCGGGGACGCTGCTGCTCCTCGGGCTGAGCGGTCGTCTCGGCCTGGGGCCGTTCGCACCGGCGCTGTGTCTGGCGATCCTCTCGTTCTTCGTCAACGGCGCCCACGGGATGGTTGGAGGCGCTGCGTCAATGGACTTCGGGGGACGCAAGGCGGCCGCCACGGCCGCAGGTCTTTTCGACGGGATGCAGTACCTGGCGAGCTCTCTCGTCGGCCTGGGGATGGGCTGGGTCCTCGACCACTGGGGCTGGGGCGCGTGGCCGTGGGTGCCGATTCCCTTCGCGTGTGTGGGCGCCTTCATCATCTCCCGTCTCTGGAATGCGCACCCTGGCGCAAAAGGTGCGCACTGAGCTCCGCTTCTCTAGTTAGGAAACGAAACTCGGAAGTAGCGCGCGGACGCGTCCCAAAGTTGTACAGTTCAAATCGATGGCAGTCGGTGGCCCGGCCGCCCCCCCCACCGGCTGGGCCGAGCGCTGGATAGAGGAAATTCGGGCTTCGCTTCCCGAGGCTCCGCGAAACGAGCGGCCCGCGACCGCTGCACGTTTGGCGATGGTGCTGCTCGCATGTGCGCGTGACGAGGAAGCCGACAATGTGCTGATGGCTGCGCGCCGCGAGGCCGTCCGCTCCGGGGACGCGGCGGAGCTCGCTCGCATCGAGATCGCCCTGGCCGCTTCCGCCGTCGTGCGCGACGACGACGCGACCGCCGACACCCGTCTCGCCCAGGCCCGCCAGGCGCTCGCCTCGCTGCCGCCCAGTCTCGCTGCACGGGCGTGGATCGTCGCATCACGTCGGGCGCGGGCCTCCGGCGCACCCGCTCCGGCCCCTCCGCTCGATGCGGACGACGCGCTGGATCCCGACGAGCGGCTGGAGCTCCAGGTGGAGCTCGCTCTCGAGCGCGCGATCGTCGCACGCGATGGCGGCGACATGCGCGTCGCCCACGTCGAGCTCGGACGCGCGCACGAGGCGGTCGAGGTCTCCGGGTCGAGGCGCCTGATGGGTGCGTTCG
>DATJYG010000051.1:0-10800 GCA_035499695.1 Polyangiaceae bacterium | reverse complement strand
CCTCGTCGTGCGCGCGCGGTCGAACGAGGACAAGCGCGTCGTCTACATCAAGCTGACCGACAAGGGCGCTCGCATCGCCCGGGGCATCGCCGTCGAGCCGATGGTGGTGCTGCGTGACGCGCTCTCGGCGCTGTCGGTGGGCGAGATGCGCGACCTGCTCAAGATCCTGACGAAGATCGCGCGGCGCGTGCAGAGCATCGTGAAGCGAGAGGCCGGGGGCAACGGGAACAAGGAATGAGGGTGGAGCCATGAGCAGCAGCGCCAAGCGCGATCCCAACGTGTGCGTCGTGACGTGCGCCCTCACCGGGGTGCTCGCGAACCGCAACCAGTGCCCGCACCTGCCGTACACGCCCGTCGAGATCGCCGAGGAGGCCAAACGCGCCTACGACGCGGGGGCCTCGGTCGTGCACATCCACGCCCGCAACGACGACGGGTCGCCCACGTTCGCGCCGGCGACGTTCGCGAAGATCAAGGAGGAGATTCGCAAGCGCTGCCCCATCATCCTCAACTTCTCGACGGGGACCATCGTCGACGACGTGAGCGATCAGTGCACGTACATCCGCGAGAGCCGGCCGGAGATCGCGGCGCTCAACATGGGGACGATGAACTACGCCAAGTACTCCGAGAAGCGGAAGGCGTTCGTCTTCGACATGGTCTTCCCGAACACGTACGGCAAGATCGTCAAGCTCCTCTCGGCGATGAACGAGGCGCAGGTGAAGCCGGAGCTCGAGTGCTTCGACAGCGGGCACACCGCGGGCATCGCGCCGCTCCTCGACATGGGGATCCTCGAGCCGCCGCTCCAGTTCTCGTTCATCGTGAACGTGCTCGGGGGCATCCCGCCGACGGTCGAGAGCCTGCAGCTGCAGAAGAAGATCGCGACGGACCTCGCCCCGGGCAGCGAGTGGGAGGTCATCGGCATCAGCAAGTGCCAGTGGCGCATGCTGGCGACGGCTCTGGTGCTCGGGGGCAACGTGCGCGTGGGGCTGGAGGACAACTTCTACAAGCCGGACGACACGACGATGGCCAGGTCGAACGGCGAGCTCGTCGAGGTGGCGGTGCGCATGGTGCGCGACGTGGGCCGCAAGCCCGCGAGCGTCGAGGAGGCGCGGCAGATCCTGAACCTCCCGGCGAGCGCGTGATGGCGACGCGCGAGTACGGACGCATCAAGGTCGCGCGCGAGGGCGGGGTCGAGACGCTCACGCTCTACAACCCGGAGAGGCGCAACGCGATCGGGCCGCAGATGGCCAACGAGCTGCTCTGGGCGCTCGAGGACGCGCGCGGCGACGCCGAGGTGCGCGCGATCGTGCTGACGGGGGAGGGGAAGGCGTTCTGCGCCGGCGGGGACTTCGCGCAGATGACGGCGGGCGCCGACGCGGCGAAGCTCCCGCACAAGGGGGACTACGCGGACCTGCTCCTGGCGCTCGCGCGGAGCGACAAGCCCGTCGTGGCGCGCGTCAACGGGCACGCCATGGGCGGCGGGCTCGGGATGGTCGCGGCGAGCACCTTCGCCATCGCGTCGACGGAGGCGAAGCTCGGGACGCCCGAGATCGACGTGGGCCTCTTCCCCATGATGATCATGGCGGTGCTCGCGCGCATCGTCCCGCGCCGGCGCCTGCTCGAGATGATGCTCACGGGCGAAAAGTTCGACGCCCAGGAGGCGGCGCGCCTCGGCATCGTGAACCGCGCCGTGCCGCCGGAGCAACTCGACGCCGAAGTGAAGAAGGTCACCGACGCCATCGCGAGCAAGTCGCCCATCACGGTGCGCCTCGGCCTGCGCGCCTTCGCCGCGCAAGACGACCTGGACCTCGAGAAGGCCCTCCCGATGCTTCGCGACCGTCTCGCCGAGTGCCTCTCGACCGACGACGCCCGCGAGGGCCTCATGGCGTTCCTCGAAAAGCGACAGCCGAAGTGGACAGGCAAGTGAATCAGACAGCAGACGCGAACCCAGAGGCCGACAAGAGGAGAGGGGAAAGAAGATCAAGAAGATCAAAAGATCAGAAGAAGGTGGTTTTTCAAAACCCCTTTTGATCTTCTTATCTTCTTGATCTTCTTTCCCTCTCCTCTTGTCAGCCTCTTGATTCTCCTCACCCCGGAGTGACCGATGCCCAACATGCGTGAGCTGGTGGCCGATCTCGAAGCGCGACGCGCCAAGGTGCGCGAGATGGGCGGGGCGGAGAAGATCGAGAAGCAGCACGCACGCGGCAAGATGACCGCCCGCGAGCGTCTGGCCGCGTTCTTCGACGACGGCGTGTTCTTCGAGATCGGGATGCACGGCACGCAGATGGGGCTCGCCGCGGGGCCCGACGGCACCGACCGGCCGCCGGCCGACGGCGTGGTCACCACGTTCGGCAAGGTGGACGGGCGCATGGTGTGCTGCGCGGCGTACGACTTCACCGTCAAGGGCGGCAGCATGGGCCCGACGAGCGAGGAGAAGGTGACGCGCCTGCGCTCGATGTCCCTCAAGGGCCGCTGGCCGATGGTCTGGTTCATCGACTCCGGGGGAGCGCGCATCGATCCGGGGTCGAGCCATCCGGACATGATCTCGACCTTCGCCGGGAGCGGACACCTGTTCCGCGAGCAGGTGATCATGAGTGGCGTCGTGCCTCAGGTGGCGGCGATGGTGGGGCCGGGCGCGGCGGGCACTGCGTACATCCCGGGGCTGGCCGACTACGTGCCGATGGTGAAGAACATCGGCTCGCTCGCGCTCGGCGGCCCGGCGCTCGTCAAGGCGGTCACCGGGCAGGAGATCTCCGAGCAGGAGCTCGGCGGGTCGAAGATCCACTCCGAGGTGAGCGGCGTCGGCGACGGCGAGTTCGAGAACGACGCGGCGTGCCTCGCGGCGGTCAAGAAGTACCTCTCGTACCTGCCGTCCAACTGCGACGAGGCGCCGCCCGACGTCCCGTGCGACGACCCGATCGACCGGCGCGACGAGGCGCTGCTCGACCTGCTGCCCGAGTCCACGCGCAAGCCTTACGACATGTACAAGCTGATCCGCGCGATCGTCGACAAGGGCGACGTCCTCGACATCAAACCGCGGTTCGGCCGGAGCATCATCACGTGCTTCGCGCGAATCGGCGGACGCAGCGTGGGCTTGGTGGCCAACCAGCCGATGCACCTCGGCGGCATCCTCGACAACGACTCGGCCGACAAGGCGGCGCACTTCATCCAGATCTGCGACGCGTTCAACGTGCCGCTCGTGTTCCTCCAGGACGTGCCCGGCTTCATGGTGGGCTCGAAGGTCGAGCACGCGGGGATCATCCGGCACGGCGCGAAGATGCTGCACGTCATGAGCGCCGCGACGGTGCCCAAGCTCACCGTCGTCGTGCGCAAGGCGTACGGCGCCGGCTACTACGTGATGTGCGGGCGCGCCTACGAGCCCGACCTGCTCGTCAGCTGGCCGACGGGCGAGATCAGCGTGATGGGCGCCGAGGGCATGGTCGGCATCGCCGCGCGCAAGCTCTTCGGGGACGCCGAGCCGCCGCCCGAGGTGAAGAAGAACATCGTCGAGATGATCCAGAAGAACATCGACGTCTACAAATCGGCCGGCTGGGGGCTGGTCGACGAGGTCATCGACCCGCGCGACACGCGTCGCGTGCTGGCCTGGGGCCTCGAGCTCGCGCGGCACAAGCAGGTCGAGCGACCCCACAAGCGGCGGGGCGTCATCCCGGTCTGACGCCGGCTACTGCGCGGGATCGAGCCGCGGGTGCTCGATGCGGGGCTTGCCGTTGCCCTGGTGCAGGCGCACGACGCTCGGGGTGGCGGCGATGACGACGCCGTCGAAGGTCTTCAGGCCGATGGCCGCCCCGCTGGCCTTCCGCGTGTCGAGATTGGGCCGCAGGACCACGAGGCCGGGGCGCTCGAACGGGGCGCGTCCGCAGTAGTCGCCGAGGATGACCGTGATGCTCTCGGCGCCGCCCGGGGCGAGCGTCGAGAAGTAATCGCGCGCCGGAGCCGACGGCATCGTCGGCCATCCGCAGTGCTGCACGCCCGAGGAGCTCGTGACGTCGAAGCCGAGCGTCTCCGGGCGGAAACGCAGGCGCACCGGGCGCTTGCCGTCGTTGCGCAGCGTGACGGTCAGCGCCAGGTTCTCGGCGGTCTGGGCGTCCACGGCGCGGCTGGACGCGAGCGCGAGGTGCACGGGATCGGGGTCCTCGGCGGTCCGCGTGGGCTCCGGCGGCGCCATGGGCGTCGGCTCGTCCGGCAGCGAGACGGGGGGCGACGCGATGTCCGAGAGCGCCGCCACCTCGGGCTCGACGCCCTCGATGGCCGACACGACGTGGGGCCCGTGCCCGTTCGCGCGCTCCGGCCATCCCAGACGCGCGACGACGATGGTCGTCGCCGCGAGCGCCTCGAGCTCGCGCTCGCCGAAGCAGTACATGCGCGGCTCGAAGCTCTCCGAGTACGAGCGCCTCGGCGGAAGCACCAGGGTGCGCTCCGTGTCGTCGGCCGGGCGCATGTCGACCGGGAGCTGGCAGCGCAGCGGCTTGCGCGCGCCGCGCGGGGTCAGCTCCAGGGTGAGCAGCCGGGCATCGGCGACGAGACGCACCGGGATGTCGCCCGCGTTCGCGACGTGCACCGTCCACGGACCGTGCGTCGTCGGCGCGTCGAGCGTCAGCTTGACGTCGGGCTTCGGCCCCGCCGGCGCTGGCGCGGCCTTCGGCGCCACGCGCCGCACCTGCGGCCGAGGCTGCGTCGTCCCCGGCGCCGCACCCGCCAGGGGCTGCACCGCGCCGATGGGGCGAGGAATGCTCGCGGCCGCCGGCGTGGGCGCGGGCGGCGGCTGCGCTCCCGCCGCAGGCGAGAAGAGCAGCGCAGCCAGCAGGGGCGCCAGCCGCTTCATCGGCGCGTCGCCTTCACGAGCTGCGCGAGGGGCAGGGTGCCCACCACGTTGCGCAGCCGCTGCAATTGTTGCTCCGGCACGTCTCCGGCGACCTCGACGCGCGCGTGGTCCTTGGCGCGAACGATCCGGACGGTGGCGCTCTTGATGCGCGGACGCGACACGATGTCCCTCATGTCCGAGACGACGCGCGGCGACAGACCGCCGCGCGTGATCTCCAGCTTTCCGTCCCGCACCTCGGCGACCGCGATCGTGATGGCCGCCCGCGCATTCGCCCACACGAGCAGCAGCCCGATGGCGACGGCGATGGCGCATGCCACCAGGACGGCCATCGCTCAGCCTCGGAGTGCCTCGAGCAGCTCGAGGTCCGGGATGGAGACGGCGAAGCGCGTCTTGACCACGCCGACGTCCAGGTCCTCGAGCAGCTTGCAGATTGCGATGCCGTCGTAGAGCGCGACCGGCGGCGCGCCCGGGGCGGCCGATTCCTCGCGCGCGCCCGAGAGGCACTGGCCCGTGGTCACGAGCCACCCCGCGTTGGCCGGCCCGTAGTGGTGCAGGGCCCCGCGGAGGTCGGTGACGCGCTCGCGGCCGATCTCGCGGCCGTCCTTGCGGATGACGATGGCCGTCGGGATGCTGTCGCTGCCCGTCTTGTGCACGGCCGAGAAGTGCGCCTCGCCGCCCGGAGAGCCCGCGCGCCGCACCGGCTTGAGGTTCGTCATGCCCGCGCGCTCGAGCGTCACGAGCAGCAGCTCCACGAGCGCGTGGCCCGGGAGCTCCTGGATGCGCCGGAGCATTGCTCGCCGCGCAGCCTCGCGGTAGCGCTCGATGGCGGACACCACGTCCTGCTCGAGGCGCGGAAGCTCGCCGCCCAGCGTCCAGTCGGTCAGCGCGACGCGCGTGCCGTTGGCGAAGCGGAAGCGCGGACGCTGTCCGTTGGCGCCGCGGCGCAGGTTGTCGGCGCGCATCGCGGCGCCCGCCTGGGCCGCCGCGAACATCGGGTCGCCCTGCAGGCGCCCGCGGCGCATGAGCGCCTCGGCCACCGTGCGGACGGGCACCGCGCCCGCGTTGCGGTCGAACGACGAGAGCACGATCGCGGCGGCGTCGCCGAGCTCGCGCCCCGAGAGCTCGTCGCCCTCGCCGAGCGGGATGTCGATGCCCGTGGGCGATCCGCCCGCCATGATCTGCTGGCGGTCGCGCACGACCGGACGCTGAGGCAGTCCCCCGCGCTCCTGGCCCTCACCGAGGCCGCGGGCCTCGGCCGACACGTCGCCCTCGATCGAGACGATGGGCTGCGGCTGAATCGCCCCCTCGAGCCGGGGCTGCGACGCGTCGCCGCGGGGCATGCCCCCGCCGCCGAAGCGCTCGCCACCGAGCTCGCCCTGACCACCCCCACGCCCGCGGCGCCTGCGCCGCCTGCGCCTGCGTCCTCCCTCGCCGGGCTGCTGGGGCCCCGCGCCGGGCTCAGGCTGCGCCAGGGGTGCCAGGATGGGCCGGTCGTCGTCCTCCTCGTCCTCGAAGAGCTCGGCACCGCTCGCCGCGAGGTCCGCCCGCAGCGCCTCTTCACCCGAAACGGGCGTCGGCCGGTCCTCGCCCTCCTCCCCGTCCTCTTCGCCTTCCTCGCCGGCTTCCTCGCCGCCGCGGAGCGCTGCTTCGATCTCGAGCGCGTTGACCTCGAGCCCGGCGTCCTCGCCGTTGCTCTCGCCCTCGGCGGTCGCCTCGACGGCCTCCTCGGCACTCTCGGCCGCGGCCTTCTTGCCCTTCTTGCCCCCCCACTCGCGCAGGGCGAAGACCCCCGGCTTCACCTTGACGATAGGCATGTCCTTCTCGTCCTTCTTGATCGCCGCCGTGAGCCTGTGGCTCATCGTGACCTCCGGCGTCTTCCCCACGTGGGAGAGGAGGTTCTTGGCAATCGCCATCTCGGTGATGTCTTTGTAATGCAGAGGCTTTCCCGCCAGGCGCAGGACCTCCGCCGCCGCTTCGATGAACGTCATCTTCCGTTTTCTCTTCCGGGCCCCGATTTCCGGTTGTGGTGTGCTCGGCAGCCCCGAACTCGAGAGCGCACACGAGCCCGGCCCGCATGGCCTTGCCCCTCGCTCTGTCTTCCTATGTGCGCGCTGACCTCGGCCCTGCTCCGGGGAAACCGGGCGGGCGACAGCCACGCGTTACGCCGCCTGACATAGCCCTGTCCGGGCCTCCCGTCAATGCGCTGGGGCCGATGGCGCGGGGGTCGGATCCGGAGCGGCTGGAGCGCCCGCGACAGGCACGGGTTGCACGTCCGGCGGCGGTACCGGTCCGACCGGCTTGGCCTGATCGAGCAGCGCTTTGAGCATCCTCTCGCGCGTCGCTTCATCCATTCCGGCGCCCCCCTTGCCGACGTCGAACGTGAGCATCGGCAGCTGCCCCGCGTTGTACTCGGGGAGCTTGCCGTCCCAGTGCTCGATCGAGCGGTACTGGAGCACGGCCGGCGTCGTCGAGAGGCGGATGATCTCGTTGTACTTCGCCTCGGCGTGGCCGCGGATGAGCAGCGCGTCCGCCTCGCCTTGCGCCTTTTGCCGTGCCGCCTCGGCGGCGCCGTGCGCCTGCGTGATGGCCTGCTCGGCCTCGGCCTGCACCTGGGCGACGCGGTTCCTGCTCTCGAGCGCCTTCTGCGTCGCCTCCATGGCGCGGTTGATGGCGTCCATCACGTTCTGGGGCAGGCGCAGCGAGCCGTTGAGCGTGAGCTGGTCGATGACGATGCCGTCCTTGCCGAAGACGTCGCGGCACTTCTGCGTGACGTCGGAGAGCATCTTGCTCTTGCCGGCGCCGTAGACGTCCTGCACCGGGAGCTTCGAGGCGACGTCGTTGAACGCCTCGCGCACCGTGTTGCGCATGTACCCGTCCGAGAGCTTGTCGAGGTCGTTCAGCCGGAAGCGCCCGTAGAGCTTCGGCGCCATGCTCGGCTCGATGTGGAACGAGAGGCCGATGTCCGCGTTGACGTTGACGCCCTCGGAGGAGCTGAACGTGATCGACTCGTCGACGGGCTTTCCCTCGTGCGGCGACTGTGTCCACACGACGTTCTGCACGCTCGTCGGGAAGAGCACGATCTGCTCGGTGAGCGGGTTGTAGAAGACCCAGCCAGTGACCACCGGCATGTCCTGCACGCCGCGGTCGCTGCCGGCGAGCTTCACCCGGATGCCGACGTGGCCGGCGTCGACGCGCGTCGTCGTGGCGCACCCGAGATACATGAGGACGACGGCGATCACCGCGAAGAGCCCGAAGCGGCGCACGGAGCGGCCTGCGCTCGCCGAATCGAAAGAGACGATCCGAGCCATGGGGGCGCAGCCTAACTCACAAGGCTCCCAGCGCACACCCGACCGGCTATAGAGTCGTCCGCGCATGAGCCGACCCCTCGTGGCCGCCCTTGCCGACGCCCTCTGGCCCGCCGTGCGCGCGTTCAACGCGCGCTTCGAGAGGCCTTCGCCGAAGCCCGGCTGGGCGCCGGGGCCGCTGCTCAAGAGCCGCGAGCGCAGCTATCCGCCGCTCGGGTTCCCGCGCGAGACCGACTCGCTGTGCCCCGCGTGCGTGAAGGAGGTGCGCGCGGCGGTGCTCGACGGAACCGCCCAGCCGCGGTCCCTCGCCGAGGGGCGACCGGCCGAGGTGCGCGCGCGCATCGAGGAGCGCGGGGGCGCCATCGTGATGAGCAAGACGTGCCCGCGCCACGGGCCCGTCGAGGACGTGCTCTCGGTGGACCCCGCCTTCACGGCGCGCATCGAGAGGCTCTTCCCGGGGCGCGACTACCTCGCGCCGGCGACGAAGCTGCGCGACCACGGCAGCTCCAGCATCAAGTGGGGACGCGGCAGCGTGCTCACCGTGGACCTCACCAACCGCTGCAACATGATGTGCGACCCGTGCTTCATGGACGCCAACCAGGTGGGCTTCGTGCACGAGCTCGCGTGGGAGGAGGTCGAGAAGATCCTCGGCGACGCCATGAGCATCGAGCCGCGCCGCCAGATGAGCGTGCAGTTCTCCGGCGGGGAGCCGACGCTCTCGCCGCACTTCCTGCGCGCGGTGCGCCACGCGAAGGACATCGGCTTCTTCTGCGTGCAGGCGGCGACCAACGGCATCCGCTTCGCCCAGGACCCGGACTTCGCGCGGGCGGCGAAGGACGCGGGGCTCCGCCTGGCGTACCTGCAGTTCGACGGCGTCGGCGAGGAGGCCAACGCGCACCGCAAGGTGGGCAACCTCTTCGACGTGAAGCTGCGCGCCATCGAGAACCTGCACGCGGTGGGCATCGACGTCGTGCTCGTCGTGACGGTCGTGCGCGGCGTGAACGACGACCAGGTGGGCCGCGTCGTGCGCTTCGCCATCGACAACGCCGACAAGATCACCGTGGTCAGCTTCCAGCCGGTGAGCTTCACGGGGCGCGACGAGGACATCGCCGACGAGGAGCGGCGCGCGAAGCGCTACACGCTCTCGCACCTCGCGCACGACCTGGCGCGCCAGCTCGGCGCGACCGAGCCGATGCGCGACTGGTTCCCGCTCTCGGCGCTCGGGCCGTTCGGCGATCTGACCGACCTGCTTCTCGCCGGCTCCCAGGGGGAGCCCGACTGGGGCGCGCTCAAGTGCGGCTGCCACCCCAACTGCGGCATCGGCACGGCGATGCTCGTGCACAAGCGCACGAAGCAGATGGTGCCCCTGGCCCAGGTGCTCGACGTCGAGGGGCTGCTCGAGGACATCCGCGAGATCACCGACGCGGCCCAGCCGCGCGCGGTCACGCTGGCCCAGCTGGCCGTCGCGCTCTGCCGGCGCTTCGACGCGCGCCGCGCGCCGCGAGGCTTCGGGCTGGCGACGCTGCTGCGCCAGTTCATGAGCCAGACGGGAGCGCGGGGCGAGCGCATCGGCGAGCACGCGAGCGACGCGCACGAGTTCGAGTGGCGCGTCCTCTTCGTCGCCGGCATGTGGTTCCAGGACCTCTTCAATTACGACTTCCGCCGGACCGAGATGTGCATCATCCCGTACGGTACCCAGGAGGGCGAGATCAGCTTCTGCGCGTACAACACGGGCGTCGGCTGGCGGCAGGTCGTCGAGAAGATGCACGCGACGGCGACCGTCGCCGACTGGTACAAGACGCGCGGGCGCCACAAGGTGTACGCCAAGAACCAGAAGCTCGAGCTGCCGCATGCCCGCGGCACCGTGAGACTGCCGATCATCGAATGAACGCGCGTGCTGTCGGTCCCGCCTTCGTCGCCATCGCGGTCGTGGCCGTGGCGGTCACGGCGGCGTTCGCCTTCGCGCCGCCGAGCGCCGGCAAGCCCGCCTTCTGGCTGCTCGCGGCCGGGCCGACGGTGCTGCTCGCGGTGGTCGCGGCGGTGTGGGCGCATCGCGAGGAGCTCCTGCGCGAGTGGCTCACGCCGCGCTGGGGGGACTTCACGCGCGGGGTCGTGTCGGCGGTGCTCCTGGTCGCCGTCGCGTGGGCGTTCACGCGCCTCGTGCTGCCCGTCGGGTCGCCGCGCGAGATCTGGATCGTCACGCTCTACGGGCAGATAGGCGACCCGCGGCAGCTGCAGGCGCACGCGCCGGTCGTCGGAGGGGTCATCGTGGTGACCGCGGTGGCCGAGGAGCTGCTCTGGCGCGGGGCGGTGACGCAGATGCTGGCCGACCGGGTGGGGACGCGCACCGCGTGGATCTGGGCGGCGGTGCTCTACGCGCTCGCCTACGTGCCGACGTGGTGGTCGCTCCGCGGGGGAGGGACGGGCTCGCTCGACCCGGTTCTGTCCGTGGGCGCGCTGGGCGCGGGGCTGCTCTGGGGAGCGATGGCGCGGGCCTGGGGGCGGCTCGTACCCGGGATGATCGCCCACGTGTTCTTCGACTGGGCGGTCGTCATGATGTTCCCCCTGTGGGGCCCGAGGTAGGCGGGATTAGACTCGGGCGCCGTGCCCCGCAGTGCACGCAGAGCCCCGCGGCGAGCGGCGCGTCAGAGCCGC
>DATJYG010000050.1:0-2939 GCA_035499695.1 Polyangiaceae bacterium | reverse complement strand
TTTCGAATCTGGCGGGCGGGTGCTCTTGGATCGAGTGAGAGCGGGACGGACAATCTGCCTCGCGCAACCATCGACTGCGCAACGGCTCACGTGGCTTGGCAAGAATAGGAAGTGAGGGGCGCCGCAGTGGCGCGTGAGTGTCACTCGCCAGGGGGATGGGGCCACGTCTCGCCAGGACCATGGGGCCAGGTGACGGGCATCGAAGGACCTGGGACTGAGATGCCACGGATCGGTGGTGGGAGTCGAGCCCGGAGGCCCCCGGCAGGGGGCCGACGTCTGCCTCTTCATCGACGGCGGGCTGCGGCTTTGCGGCGGGGGTGGACCGGGACCTTCTTGACCGGAGCCGAAGGCGGAGGTGGGAGCTTCTCGATGTTCGGCTTGAGCCTCGACCGGTAGGACTCGCCGTCGACGACGAGGTCGAAGGCGTTGTTCTTGAATCGGTCGACGGCGCTCTGTGCGAGCAGGGCGTCGTCGAAGGCAGCGATCCACTCTGCGGTGTCGCGGTTGCTGGTGACGATCGTCGAGGCGCGGGCGTTGCGCTCGACGAAGAGTTGGTAGATGTCTCTGCTCTCCTCGCGGGTCATGGGCTCGAGGGCGAAGTCGTCGATGATGAGCACGTCGACGGTGGCGAGCTGGGTCATCAGCGCCTCCCTCGAATTGTCCATGCGGCTTTGCTTCAGTAGCCGCAGGAGCGCGTCGGCACGCAGCAGCCGCACGTTGAAGCCGGCGCGGCAGCACAGGTGCCCCAGCGCGTTCGCCAGGAAGGTCTTGCCGACGCCGACGGGGCCGAGCACCACCGCGTTCCTGTGGTCCTCGACGAAGCGGAGCGAGACGAGCTCACCCAGCACCCGCCGGTCGTACGTCACCTTCGTGCTCTTGTCCCACCGCTCCAGGACCATGTCGGGCTCCAGCCCGGCCTCGTCGGCGCGCCTAGCCGCCGCCGTGCTCTCTCGACGGGAGATCTCGTCGGTGAGGAGCAGAAGCAGCAGGTCTTCGTAGGGCGTCTCGTCCTTCTCTGCGAGGGTGAGCCGCTCGGCGAGCGTCGGGAGTAGTCCGCCGAGGCGGAGACGCTTGAGCGCGGCGACGAGCTCGGGGCCAATGGTGCGGGCGCTCATCGCTCACCTCCCTCGTCGACGGTGGATTCGACGGCGACCCGTGTGGCGAAGGCCGCCGGGTCGCGTGCGAAGCGCGCGGGCAGCGCGATCACGCGGCCGGTGGCGACCGCGGCGTCCTCGGTGCGCCGCGCGTCCTTGAGCATCCCCTCGAGGCGCGGCACATCGATCACCTCGAAGGCGAGCGCCCGCGCGCACAGCGCATTGACGCGATCCTGGCCGTAGCGCTCGCACAAGCGCAGGAGGCCGTAGGCCTGCCGCAGCTTGAGCCATGGCACCGGTCCGCCGAGCAGCCGCGCTGCGAAGGCGCCGACCTGCGCACCGCGGTCGCGCGCGCTGGCGATGACAGCGTCGACGTCGCGCAGCGCCCAGGCCGCCTTCCCCGGCGGGAAGTCCTTCGGGTCAGTCGACCGCTGCCCCGGCGCCTTGCGTGGATGCGCCTTGATCAGCTCGGCCCCTAGATACAGCCGCACCGTCGTGCGATCGGCCCGGGCTTCCAGCGTCTTGCCGATGTAGCGAGTGGGTACCGAGTACAGCGCCTTGAGCACCTGGACGTGGTGATCGGGATGGACTTTCGGCGAGCACCAGTGGGGCACGTCGTACGGCGCCTCAGGTGCCGGCTGCATGTGCGGCCGCTCGTCGCGCTCGTACATCTCGCGCGGCACCTGCCTCGTCGTCCCGTGCACGCGCGCGCCCGCGACGTCGCGGCACCACGCCTCGGCGTGCCGCCGGATCGCGACGAGATCGGGCCCGAACGACTCACCCGCAAACCAGCGCTCGCGGACGTACGGCACCTGATTCTCCACGCGGGCCTTGTCCTTCGGATGTCGGACGCGCGCCGTGTCGGCGAAGATGCGGCGCGCCTCGGTGTAGTCGCGGAAGGCGCGATTGAGCCCCGGCGCCGTCGCGCTCGCCCGCACCACCATCGCTGTCGCATTGTCGAGGATGACGTGCTTGGGCACGCCGCCGAAGAAGCGCCACGCGGCGTCCAGCCCCGCGCACACGTCCGCCACCGTCTGCGTCCGCGTCGGGTGCACGTACATGTACCGGCTCGTCGACAGCGTCACGATCAGCACCCACAGCCGCCGCGGCTTCCCCTCGCCGTCCGCCACCATCCCCATCAGCCCAAAGTCGATCTGCGCCTCTTGGCCGGGCGGCGGATCGTCGAGGCGCACCGTCGGGGTCCGCTTGTGCCACTCGAGCTCTCGGCTCGCGAAGCGCCGCAGCGTCGTGTACCCGACGGTGAGCCCGTCCCGCGCGAGCAGCTCGTGGATGCGCACCAGCCGCAGTGGCCGATCGCCAGCCAGCCACTCGCTGATCTGGCTCCGCCGTCCCTCCAGCGCCCGCCACGCCTCCGACGGTGCCGGCGCCGGCCGCGCCTGCACGCGCTGCCCCACCACGCCCGCAATCTCGTCGGTCACCGTCGCGACGGCAGGCTCCAGCTTCTGCGCCGCCTCCAGGTACCGTCCCACTGTCTTCCGATCCACACCCAGCTCGCGCGCGATCTGCCGTGCGCTCTGTCCGGCCTCGTGCCGGCGCAGCAACTCTCGTACGTCTTGCATCGTGATCTCCCGAAAGCTCATTCGACCTCCCGGCAGCCGTCGCGTGGCTGCCTGAAGGTCTGTTTTGCCTTCGGTCCTCGATGCCCAGGTCAGTCGTCGCCAGGCTCACGGGTGGCCCCATGACCCTGGCGATCGGCTGGCCCCATGACCCTGGCGAATTTGGTCAGGTCACCCGCGACCCTGGCCCCATGACCCTGGCGATTGGGTGGCCCCATGACCCTGGCGAAAACGTCGGCCCCTGGCCCCTTGTGCCTGGCGACCGACA
>DATJYG010000049.1:0-4895 GCA_035499695.1 Polyangiaceae bacterium | reverse complement strand
CCAATCGCACCCGGGTGCATGCTCGATCGCACCCGGGTGCAGGCATCATGGCACCGGTCTAAGCTGCGACTGCACCTCAATGCGCTCGCGCATGCATTGCACTGTCGTCGTGCTTGCCTTCGTCACGACCCTCGCCTCATGCGGATCGAACAGCCCGAGTGGGCCGCCACCGAGTCCGTGCACTTCCACCATGGTCCCCGCCACCGTGCATCTGACGGTCTCGGGATTCTCCAAGTGCAGCTGCTTCAACGGCTCCTTCACGCTGACCAAGGAGAGCCAGATCCAGAGCCCCGACGGCAGCGAGTGGGCGAGCATGCCCATCATGGGATGCCCCGGGCAGACGACTCCCGCCTATCTCAAGTTCTCCCTCGATCCGTTCGGGATCGGCATCACCGATCAGGGGAGCGACCCCGGATCGGGCGACAGCGATCTCTCGCCCGTCACCGGCGGGACCTGCTCGCCGTTCAACCTCAGCGGCGGGGGCTCGACCGCCGGCAACATCAACTCGTTCTGCCCGGGGACGGAAGACCTCTACATGTCGTGGTCCGTCACGAACTGACCGACCGCTCGCTGTCGAGGTGCTTCATCTGCTCGGCGCCGTAGCGGGTGCCGGCGATCGCATCCTTCGGGAGGATCGCCTCCACCGCGGCGACGTCGCCCGGCGACAGGGGCTTCTCGAGCGCGCCGAGCATGTCGTGCAGCTGCTTGCGCGTGCGCGACCCGATCACAGGGACCAGGGACGGCTGCTTGGCGAGCACCCAGGCCACCGAGAGCTGCGCGGGCGTCATGCCGCGCTCGGCCGCGAACGCGTGGAACCTCGCGACGGTCGAGGCGTTGCGGGCGCCCGCCTCCCCGGCGAAACGCGGGAAGAAGCCGCGGAAGTCACCCTTGCCACCGATCTTGCTCCCCGTGAGGAGCCCGCGCGACAGCACCCCGTAGAGCGTGGCGCTCATCCCGAGCTCGGCCAGCGCAGGGAAGATCGCGTCCTCGGGGCCCCGCGTGACGACGGCGTACTCGATCTGCAGGTCCACGATGGGGTGCACCGCGTTCGCGCGCCGGATGGTGTCGACCCCCACCTCCGACAGCCCGATGTGGCGCACGTACCCCGCCTTCACGAGCTCCGCGATGGCGCCGACGGTGTCCTCGATGGGCACGCTCGCATCGAGTCGCGCCGGCCGGTACACGTCGATCACGTCGACGCCGAGCCGCTTCAAGCTGTAGGCGACGAAGTTCTTCACCGCCGCCGGACGCGCGTCGAATCCGAGCCACGCGCCGTCGGGCCCGCGCAGGGCGCCGAACTTCACCGAGAGCTGCACCTTGTCTCGCTGCCCCTCGATGGCGCGCCGGATGAGCATCTCGTTGTGCCCCATCCCGTAGAAGTCGCCCGTGTCGAGCAGCGTGATGCCGCGATCGATGGCCTCGCGGATGGTGGCGATGCTCTCGTTCTCGTCGGACGGCCCGTACACGCCCGACATGCCCATGCAGCCGAGGGCGATGGGGAACACCGACGGGCCCGTCTTCCCGAGCCGTGTCCTTCGATTGGGATCGGTCATGGCTCCCTTGGATGTGCGCGCACGCTCGCGCGTTCCTCAGCGCGGCAACATCGGCATCGAGTGGATGACGGCGCCGACGATCTGCTGGTGCGTGATGCTCCCGTCCATGTGGAACGGAACGCCCACGTGCAGCAGCGAGCCGCCCAGATCCAGCGTCCCGTCGACCGAATACGGCACGGGCGCGTTGCTCGCGGCGAGCTGCGCGAGCAGGGTCGCGTCGGACCACGACACCTTCACCGGCACGTCGATCTTCGTGGTCTTCCCGGCCGGCAGCGTCATCGACTGCGGCACCGTCACCGTCCCGACGTCGTGCTTGTCGATGACCACGTGCGACGCCACGTCGCTCACCGTCAGGTCGGCGGAGTTGGGATTCGTCGCGCTCACCGTGACCGTGAGCGCCAGCCCGGAGGCGTCGACTCCGTTGACGGTCACGGTCTGGGGCGTCAGCGTCGGGGGAGCCGGCTTCGAACACCCGGCGGCGACGACAGCGGCTACTGCGGCGGCAACGAGAAGCATCAAGCGATTCATGGTCGAGCTCACCTCGCGATCGCAGGCATGCTAATCCCTGTGTTGCATCACGGGGAGTCGCACAGTCCGGTAGTGCACGAGCTTTGGGTGCTCGTCGTCGCGGGTTCAAATCCCGCCTCCCCGACCACAGACCCGTCACAAAGACCGGATCGACGCCCGCCATGCGCGCTCAGTGCTCCGTGTTCGTCGCCACCAGCCTCGACGGGTTCATCGCGAGGTCCGACGGGCGCGTCGACTGGCTCGGGATCGTCGAGCAGCAGGGTGAGGACTACGGCTACAAGCGGTTCTTCGACTCGGTCGACACGCTCGTCATGGGTCGCAAGACCTACGAGACGGTGCTCGGGTTCGGCGGGGAGTGGCCGTACGGCGGCAAGCGCTGCATCGTCCTGACGAGCGGCGAGCAGCCCGCCAAGTTCAACGTGGAGCTCACCGCCGAAGCGCCAGCGCCGCTCGTGGATCGGCTCACGGCGGAGGGAGCGAAGCGCATCTACGTGGACGGCGGCGTCGTGATCCAGTCGTTCCTGGCGGCCGGGCTCGTGACCGACATGACCGTCTCGATCGTGCCGGTGCTGCTCGGCGACGGCGTGCGTCTGTTCGGCACGACGAGCGCGGACGTGCGGCTCAGCCTCGTCCGCAGTCGCTCCTTCGGCAGCGGCCTCGTGCAGCTCGAGTACGGCGTGTAGGCCGCGAGTCAGGCCCACTGAATGCGAAACGTCCCCGTGCCGGGCCGTCGCTTCTCCGGGCCTTGCTCCCGCACGTAGGACTTGCGGCAGAAGAGGTCGAGCAGCCCCATCATCAGCCCCCGCACCGCGATCCGAAAGTAGGAGCAGTCGGCGAGCACCACGCTTCGCATGCCCATCTCCACCTCTTTGGGGCCGAGCTTGTTCGCATAGAGCCCGCCACCGTCGAAGACGCGGTTCCAGAAGCGCTGCCAGTGCGGCAGCACCGTCAGCGGCGAGACTCCCGCTTCCTTCGCCATGCGAACGACTGTGCCCAGGATGGTGCCCTGGATCCGATCGCCGACCCGGCGCCCCATCGCAATCTGGTCCTCCGTGGAGAGGGCCAGCGTGTCGCACGCCGTGTAGTGCGCGACCGCCACCTCGATCGGAACCCATGTCCCGACGACGGCATCGACGATCATCGGGTGATGGCGCGCGGGGAGATGGGCGAGGTAGGCGTCTGCGTGCCCCAGCTCGCGCACGGTCGCGTACGACGACATGAGCAGCGTGCTGCGAACATGTCGGACGGGATCGGACTTGGCCGGAAGCGGGAGGATGATCTCGGGCGCCCGTGCTGCAGCCAAGCTTCTCAGTCTAGGGATGAGCCTGTGAAGATTGTCCGAAGGTCCACGAAAACGGTACGACAGGAGCCGACATGCCCACCGCAGTCTCCGAGACGTTCTTCTCCGTGCTGGTCCGCGACATGGAGCGGGCCACGGCGTTCTACGTGGGCGCGCTGGGGGCGACGGTGGCCTTCGCGACGCCGGATTGGACCTCGCTGCGGATCGCGGGAGTGCGCATCGGGCTCGCCCGGAGCGCCGAGCACATGGGGGAGCGCACGGGCGTTCACTTCGCCGTGAGCAACCTGGCCGAGGCGCACGCGGAGATCGAACGGGCCGGTGGGCGGGTGGTGCAGGGGGCGGCCCAGGTGGCGCCGGGCGTCGTCATCAGCGAGGCGAAGGACACCGAGGGGAACACCTTCGTCCTCACGCAGCGGTAGCGGTAGGAGCAAACGATGTTCATCGGGCACTACGCCGTGGGCCTCGCCGCGAAGCGGCTGGAGCCTCGTCTGTCCCTTCCCGTGCTGCTCGCGGCGCCGCAGGTGCTCGACCTCCTGTGGCCCATCTTCGTGCTCACCGGCATCGAGCGCGTCGAAGTCGCGCCGGGGGAGACGGCGTTCACGCCGCTGCGGTTCGATTCGTACCCGTGGTCCCACAGCCTGGTCATGTCCATCGTCTGGGGTATCGCTTTCGGAGCGATCGTGAGGGCCCGCGGTGCGAGCATCCGCGGCGCGGCCATCGTGGGCGCCTTGGTGGTGAGCCACTGGGTGCTCGACTTCGCGAGCCACCGCCCCGACATGCCGCTCTGGCCCGGTGGCGGGCCGCTGCTCGGCCTGGGTCTCTGGCGGTCGGTCCCCGCCACGCTCGCCGTCGAGATCGCCATGTACGCAGCGGGCGTCGCCCTCTATGCGACGACGACGCGCGCGAAGGACCGCACGGGCACATGGAGCTTCGTGGGGCTCGTCGCGTTCCTGTTCGCCGTCTACATCGGCAACACGCTCGGGCCACCGCCCCCATCCGCCAGCGCGGTCGCCGCTTCGGCCCTTGCCCTGTGGCTCATCCCACTGTGGGGAATCTGGATCGAGCGACATCGCGAGACGTGACGTGACGTCGGCACAACGGCTCGACATCCGCGGCATCGAATCCCGGAGAAGGGGGAGACCCCGATGCGCGCAAGCTTGTACCTCCAACGCATCGTTGCCCTGGCCGTCATGGCTGCCTGGTCGGTCGCGGTGAACCTGCGCGAACGCGTCGCCGCCCCGGCAGACACCGTTCGGCCCGTTCCCGCCAAGCCCGCGGCGACGCAACCTTCGCCGACGCAAGCCGACCGCCTTCGCTGGAACTGACCTCCCATCCAGTGCAGCGTGATGCTCCGAGACGGGTGAGTGGGCCTCGTGGGGAGCATCTACGACCTGCAAGTTGACGGCTTCAACTGGTGGCACACCCTGGGGGCCGGCCTCGCCATCACCCTGCTCCTCGTCGGCCTTCGAGCGCTCCGCAAAGCACCCCCGGGCCGGCGCGGCTTCCTCGTCGTC
>DATJYG010000048.1:0-12995 GCA_035499695.1 Polyangiaceae bacterium | reverse complement strand
CATCGCGACGGCGGTGACGTCCTCGGCATGGGCGAAGGAGCACTTCGGCGCGGGGGCGATCTACACGGGGCTGCTCTATCCCATCGGCGTGTGCCTCGTGACCCTCGTCGTCGGAGCGCTCTACATCCGGGAGACGAAGGGCCACAAGATCGACGCGGAGTTCCACCACCGCGGGTGACGCCGCTCAGACGTGCTTCGGCACGCTCTCGAGTCGGAAGGTCCCCTCCGCCGGCGAGTAGACGAAGCTCTCGACGCGCGGGAGGCCGAGGTCGCTCACGTCGTACACGTTGAACGCCGCCATGCGGTCGTCCTCGGCGTGGTGGAGCGAGGCGCTCGTCGCCCCGACCTGGAGCAGCTTGCCCGCGTCCGTCGAGAGGACGCGCTGGATGCGGCGGTGCAGGTGCCCGTGGATGACGAGGCCGCGCGTGAGGGATCGCAGCTCGCCGACGAGCGCCTTGGAGTCGCGCAGGCCCTCGAGGTGAGCCTTGAGGCGCGTCCACGGGTGCACCGGCGGGTGGTGCATCGCGACGACGACGAAGCGGCGTGCGACCTCCGAGTGCGCGAGGACGTGCGCGAACGCCGCGATCTGCGCGTCCCCGAGCTCACCCGCCGCCACGAGGGGCAGGCGCGGGACGGCGCTCGAGAGCGCCACGATGGCCACCGGACCGCGCAGCTTCACGACGGGGAAGCGCGCGCCTCCGGCCTCCACCGTGAGCTCGGGCAGGTCGCTCTCGAGCCACGGGCCGAAGTAGCGCTGGAAGCGCCGGTCCACCAGCGAGCCGCGCGTGTAGAGGTCGTGGTTGCCCGGCACGATGGTCACGCGCGACGGCTCGAGGCCCAGGTCGTGCTCGAAGACCTCGCGGGCGAGCTCGAACTCGCTCTCGAGGGCGAGGTTGGTCAGGTCCCCGGTGATGACGACGTGCTCGATCTCGCGCCGGGCGATCTCGCGAGCGATGGCGCGCACGTACGCCGAGCGATGGATGCTGCCGCGCTTCAGGCGCAGGTTGACCCAGCCGGTCGCCCGCTTGTTCAGGAAGCGCCTGGCGGGCACGCCGTCGAGCGACAGCAAGTGCAGGTCGGAGAAGTGGGCGATCTTCATCAGCGGACGTCTTCGGCGCAGCGGAAGCCCACCCACGGCGGGCGAGGCAGGATGTCATAGTCGCGAGCACTCGCGCGCAGCCAAGTGGCGCCGTCCTCGAACGAGCCGCCACGAACGATGTGCGGACCTCCACCTGCGGTCCTCGCGGGCGGATTGACGACCGCCTCGTCGGCGTACCCCACGGGGTCTCCGAACTTGTCGAGCTCGAAGACGTCGGCGACCCACTCGGCGGCGTTGCCCGCCATGTCGAGGACCCCCAGGGGCGTCGCGCCGTCCGGGAAGGATCCGACCGGAGCGAGGCCGACGAAGCCATCGGTGCCGTCGGTACGGTCGTCGGCCCACGAGCCGTGATTCGACAGGTGCGGGTTGTAGGCGTTCCCCCAGGGAAACTCGCGCCCATCGGGGCCGCGCGCGACGTACTCCCACTCGGCCTCGGTCGGCAGGCGTCCTCCGGTCCAGCGGCAGTAATCCTGCGCGTCGCTCCAGCGCACGTGCGTCACCGGGAAGTCGGCGCGCGTGAACCTCGCATCGCCCCCGAGCTCCGCCTGCGCGCACGCTCCCGCCGACACGCAGCGAGCGTACTCGGCGACCGTGACCTCGGTGCGGTCGATGGCGAAGCTGGAGAGGGTGACCGGGTGGGCGTTTCCCTCGGCCCGCACCATCGCGATGAAGCGCTCCGCGTGGCACACCGTGGCGAGCACCTCGCGCTCGCACAGCTGGATGGCGTGCGCCATCTGCGCCGGCGTGGATCCCATCACGAAGGTCCCGCCGGGAACGCGCACGCGTCCGGACGGCGTCGTCCGCAGGGCGAGGACACCGTCGGCGGTGCCGCGCGTCGATGCCTGGCCGAGGCCGGCCCACCACGAGCTGGCATCCGCCGGCCTGTGGGCGCTCGCGTCGCTCGCGAACGACAGGAGGAGGAGCGGGGCCACGGCGGCGCCGGCACGCCAGCACATGGGCTAACCAGTTAGCACGCGCAGCGGGTGCTCGATGAGCCGCCGGAGCTCAGCCAGGAAGGCGGCCCCGACGGCTCCGTCGACGACGCGGTGGTCGCACGACAAGGTCATCGCGAGCCGCTTGCCCGCCACGACGGCCCCACCCTCGACGACGGGCACGTCACGGACCTGGCCGACTGCGAGGATGGCTCCCTCGGGAGGGTTGATGACGGCCGCGAACTCGTCGATGCCGAACATGCCCAGGTTCGAGATGGAGAAGGTGCCTTCCGTCATCTCCTCCGGCTTGAGCTTGCGTGCTCGCGCGCGCGACGCGAGCTCGCGGACCTCGCGCGCGATGGCGACGATGCTCTTCTGATCGGCGTTGCGCACGACGGGGGTCACCAGGCCGTCGGGGATGGCGACGGCGACCGAGATGTCGACCCGCTTGTGGACGAGGATCGCCTCCGGCGTGAAGCTCGCGTTGCACTCGGGCACCGCGACGAGGGCGACGGCGCACGCCTTGATGAGCAGGTCGTTCACCGACACCTTGAACGGCGGCGCATCGCCGTTGGTCTTCGCGTCGCCCGAGGCCGCGATCTCCGCGTTGATGTCCTCGCGCAGCTTCACGAGCTCGCCCGCGTCGACGTCGACCGTCAGGTAGAAGTGCGGCACAGTGCTCTTCGACTCGGTGAGCCGCCGCGCGATGGCCCTGCGCATCGGCGAGAGCGGCCGCGCTTCGTCGGCGGCGAGCGCCAGCGTCGGCACGGGCGCCGGAGCCATGCGTGCGATGGCGGCCGATGCCGTCGCGCCCATCGTCTCGAGGTCGGCGGGCACCAGGCGTCCACCGGGGCCCGTGCCCGTGGCGCCCTGCAAGTCGATGCCTCGCTCGCGCGCGACCTTGCGCACGTAGGGAGAAGCGAGGACGCGGCCATCGCCGCGAGACGGCTCCGCAACTTCGGCGGGGAACGCCGTGCGATCGAGCACGTGCTCCACCGGCGGCCGTCGCTGCGCCGGGGGCGCGAGCGTCTCGACGGGCCGCGGGGACGCCGCGGCGGCAGTCTGCGGCGTGGCGGGGGGAGCGGCCGGTGTGGGAGCGGCTTTCTCGGCGGCGGGCGCGGGAGCCTGCGCAGGTGCCCCACCCGCCTGTGCCGCGAGTGCGGACACGTCCTCACCCGGATTGCCGATGATGGCCACGGGCTGCCCGAGCTTCACCTGAGAGCCGGCCGGCACGAGGATCTTGAGGAGGGTCGTCTTGTCGAAGGCGCGAAACTCCATCGTCGCCTTGTCCGTCTCGACCTCGGCGAGCAGGTCGTCGACCTGGATCGCGTCCCCCTCCTTCTTGTGCCACGCCGACAGGACCCCCTCCTCCATCGTCGGCGACAGCTTGGGCATCTCGAGGATCTTCGCCATCGATCACGCCCTCCCTCGGGCCAGCAGGCGCTTCACGGTGGATACGACGCGGTCGGGCTGAGGCATGCACGCTTGCTCGAGCTTGGCCGAGTACGGCATCGGAACGTCGAGCGTCGAGACGCGCAGCACCGGCGCATCGAGCGCGTCGAACGCGAGCCGCTGGACGCGGTCTGCGATCTCGGCGCCGACCCCGCCGTAGGGCCACCCCTCGTGCACGACCACGAGCCGGTGTGTGCGCTCGACGCTCGCCACCAGGGTGTTCTCGTCGAGCGGTCTCAGGCTCCGGAGGTCCACGACCTCGGCCGAGATACCCTCCTTCTCGAGCGCCGCCGCCGCGTCGAGCGCGACGTACGTCATGCGCGAATACGCGGCCAGCGTCACGTCCCTGCCGGGGCGCGCGATGTGCGCCTTGCCGATCTCGACGAGGTGCTCACCGTCGGGCACGTCGCCCTTGGCGGCGTAGAGCGTCTCGGACTCCATGACGAGCACGGGGTTGTCGTCGCGGATGGCCGCTTTGAGCAGCCCCTTCGCGTCGGCCGGGAAGGCGGGGGCGACCACCTTGAGTCCCGGCACCGTCGCGTAGAAGTGCTCCATCGCGTGGCTGTGCTGGCTGCCGACCTGGCGCGCACTCGCGTTGGGGCCGCGGAAGACGATC
The DNA here is from genome assembly GCA_035499695.1 of Polyangiaceae bacterium. Taxonomy (GTDB): domain Bacteria; phylum Myxococcota_A; class Polyangia; order Polyangiales; family Polyangiaceae; genus Palsa-1150. The sequence goes on along the minus strand of DATJYG010000048.1, from coordinate 8,896 downwards.
GGGCAGTCGAGCTGTCCGCCGGACATCTGGCGGAGCTTCGCCGCGTTGTTGAGGATCTGGTCGAACGCCACGGCGCTGAAGTTCCACGTCATGAACTCGACGATGGGCCGCAGGCCCACCATCGCGGCGCCGATTCCCACGCCGGCGAACCCCGCCTCGGCGATGGGTGTGTCGACGACGCGCTTGTCGCCGAACTTCTCGAGCATCCCCTCGCTGACCTTGTAGGCCCCCTGGTAGTGCCCGACCTCCTCGCCCATGAGGAAGACGCGGTCGTCGCGCTCCATCTCCTCGGTCATCGCCTCGCGGAGTGCCTCGCGGAATCGAAGGGAGCGCGCCATGCCGATCGTGACCTCGCCTCAGTAGGCGAAAGGACCCTTGTAAGTGGTGGGTTCGAGATCCGCGACCGTCGGCTCGGGGCTCTTGCTCGCGAACTCGACGGCGTCCGCCACCTCGGCTTCGACCGACTTCTCGAGGGCATCGAGGCGCGCCTCCCCCAGCCCCTGCTCGACCAGCAGCGCGCGGGCGCGGTGAAGCGGGTCGCGCTTCTTGTGCTCCTCGAGCTCGGCTTGCGTGCGGTACTTCGCCGGGTCGCTCATCGAGTGGCCGCGGAACCGGTAGGTGCGCACCTCGACGAGCGTCGGGAGCGAATTCTCGCGCGCACGCTTCACGGCCTCGCCGATGCGCCGCTCGACCTCCATCACGTCGTCGGCGAAGAAGCGGTCGCGGTCCATCCCGTAGCCGAGCGCCTTCAGCGACACGTCCTCGACCGACATCGAGCGCGAGAGCGGCGTGCCCATCGCGTACTCGTTGTTCTCGCAGATGAACACGATGGGGAGCTTCCAGAGGGCAGCCAGTGAGAGGCCTTCGTGAAACCCGCCGATGCTCACGGCGCCCTCGCCGAAGAAGCAGAGCGTCACGCGATTGTCACCGCGGTACTTGCTCGCGAAGGCGACGCCGGCGGCGATGGGGATGTGGCCTCCCACGATCCCGTAGCCGCCGAGCATGTGGTGCTCCTTGTCGAACATGTGCATCGACCCGCCGAGGCCACGCGAGCACCCGGTGGCCTTGCCGTACAGCTCGGCGAGGAGGGCCCGGGCGCTCATGCCCTTGGCGAGGGCGATCCCGTGATCGCGGTACGTCGTGATCACGTAATCGTCTGGACGCAGTGCGGCGAGGGCACCGACCGCGACCGCCTCCTGCCCGATGTAGAGGTGCAGGAAGCCGCCGATCTTGCCCTCGGCGTAGCCGCGCGCGCTCTCCTCTTCGACGCGGCGGATGAGGAGCATCTCGCGGTAGAGACGCGAGAGATGCTCGAGGTCGGCGCTCGTGCGCGTCTGCGGCGCTGCGCCACCCAGCGTGCTCACGGGAGTGTCGGCCGGCATCAGACGGGCGGCCAGTGTAGTCACCACGTCGTCTCTGTCACTAGAGGTTAGCGTTCGACCGATGGAGGCCTGTCATACTGCGCCCCCGATGACGCGTTCCTTGCCTTTCGTCGCTCTCGTCCTTGCCCTCGCTTCGGCCGCCCTCGCGCCCGCATGCGGCTCGTCCAACCAGAACGGTGGCTTCACGCCGGACGCGAGCAGCTCGGGCGGAGACGGCTCCGCCGGCGACGACGGGTCGAGCGACGGGCCGAGCTTCGGGGGCGACAGCAGCCACGGCGCGGTGGTCGCGCTGAGCGTGACGCCGAAGACGTCGACGATCACGGTGACCAACCCTGCATCGCCGCCGACGACGACTCTGACCGCCGTGGCGACCTACGCCGACGGCACGAACGCGAACGTGCCCGCCAGCTGGACGGTCGATCGCTTCGACATCGCGGGCGTTGGCGCGGCCAGCGGAAAGGTGACACCGACGGGCACCACATTCGGCATCGTGACGGCCACGGCCAGCGCCGCCGGGAAGACGGCAACGGGCGCAGTAACCGTGGACCTCAAGACCGCAATCAACCCGGGTAACGTCCCACCGGCCGGTCAGACGTCCCTGAACGGCGCCACGGCGTCCGACCCCGGCGTGACGACGTTCGCGTACCCATACGACGGGACCGTGTTCCCCGAAGGCCTGCTCCCCCCCGAGCAGCAGTGGAACGGCGGCGCGGCTGGCGACCAGTATTCGCTGCACTACACCGGCCCGCACTTCGATCTCACCGTGTACTTCGAGGCCGACCCGCCGAGCCGCATGACCCTGCCGGTCACGATGTGGAACTCGCTGACGTCGAGCCTCGCGAGCCTCCCGATCACCGTCGAGCTTCACCGCCTCTCGGGCGGCACCGCCTACAAGAGCGCCTCGCAGGCGTGGCACGTCGCCAATGCGAACCTGCGCGGCGACATCTACTACTGGGCCATCAACCAGGGGCAGATCTACAAGATCGACCTCGCGAGCGGCATGCGCAGCCCCGTGTTCGACTCGGGGCCGAGCACGTCCCTGGGGACGCCGACCCCGCTCAACTCGGGAAGCCCGAACAGTCCGCCCTGGGAGGACAACGGCGCCGGCAAGCGATGCGTCGCGTGCCACTCGGTTTCGAAGGACGGCTCGACCCTCGTGAGCGTCTTCTCTCGCTATAGCCCCGGCTCGACGGGACCGGTCGGCTTCGTGTCCCTGGCGACCGGCGCAATCGCCGACATCAGTGACTACACGACCGACGGCATCTACGACGCGCTGTCGCCCGACGGCGCTTTCTCCGTCGTGAACTACTCCGACAAGTCGATGGGCCTCGTGGTGTCGTCGACCGCCATGCCCGCCGCGAGCGCGCTCGACGGACAGACGAACCTCTGCGACCCCGTCTTCTCGCCGGACGGAACCCTCTTCGCGCTCGCGGCCAACTGCGACCCCGGCTTCGGCTACCCGGTGGAGTTCCGCACGAGCAACCTCGTCGTCTACTCCTTCTCGAAGACCGCGCCGTACTTCACCAACCCGCAGACCGTCGTGACGAGCAGCGGCCAGGGCGACGCCATCGCATTCCCCAGCTTCTCGCCCGACTCGAAGTTCGTCTTCTTCCAGCGCGGCGACTACAGCCGGGCGAAGTACGGGACGAACCAGCACGGAAACGACGACCTCTACGTCGTGCCGGCCCAGGCGGGCGCCGCGCCCGTCGCCCTCGCGAGCGCGAACAACCCGGGCAACGTGCTCCCCGCCGACAGCCAGCACCTGAACTACGCGCCCACGGTGAACCCCATCGCGTCCGGGGGATACGTGTGGGTGGTCTTCACGTCGCCGCGCGACTACGGCAACGAGATGGTCTCGCCCGAGGGGGCGCCGCCGAACGACGCGACGTACCAGAACCACAAGCAGCTCTGGGTGGCCGCGGTGGACGCCAACATCGGCACCGTCGACCCGAGTCACCCGCCGTTCTGGCTGCCAGGTCAGGACTCGACGACGGCGAACATGTTCGGGTACTGGGCGCTGTCTCCGTGCAAACCCACCATGGGCGACGGCGGCCCGCAGACGTGCGCTGCGGGCTTCGAGTGCTGCTCCGGCTTCTGCCGGGACACCGACGGAGGTCCTCCGGTGTGCGTCGACAACCCTGGCGGCTGTCACCAGGTCGGCGAGAAGTGCACGACGACCGCCGACTGCTGCAACTCGAGCGGCACGGTCCAGTGCATCGGCGGCGTCTGCCAGGAGACCATGCCGCAGTGACTAGTGATCGGCCCCCGCGTCGGCCTGGGAAGTCGCGATCGGGGGCGCGGTCGGAGTCGCGGTCGACGCCTTGAGGGCCGCCTTCGCGGTCCCCGCGGCGGCCGCGAACGAGACCGCGACACTCCTCAGCGACACCCCCTCGTCGTCCCCCTGCAGGCGTCCCGCGACGACGAGCGCCACGATCACGCCGATCCCCGCGAGCGCCGCGGAGTTCTGCCAGCGCCGCGTCGCGCGCGGCACGATGGACGAGGGCGGCATCGGCGTCACCAGCGACTTCTCGTTGCGTCCCTCCAGCTCGTCCGCGAGGAGCGTCGCGAACATCTCGCACGAGCCGAACCGGTCGCGCGGTCGCTCGGCCAGCGCACGGTGAAAGAGAACGCGCGACGTGACCGACAGCGCCCGGTCACCCTCGAACGGCTTCACGCCGGTGAGCGCCTCGTAGAGCGTGGCGGCGAGCGAGTACTGATCCGAGTACGCGCTGAATGCTCCCGACGACATCGCCTCGGGCGCGCCATACGCCGGCGTCCCCATCACCGGCGCCCCCTTCCCTTGCAGCCCCGCGATGCCGAGGTCCGTCAGCTTCGCCCCGGTCTTCCCGAGCATCACGTTGCCCGGCTTCACGTCCCGGTGCAGCACACCGGCGCCGTGCGCGTGCGTGAGCGCTCCGCCGAGCACCCGCGCCATCGCGCCGACCTCCGCCGGCGGCAGCGGTCCTCCGCGCGCGATGCGATCGCGCAGCGTCGGCCCGTCGATCAGCTCGAAGACGAGGAACAGACCGGCCTGCTCGTCGTCCCCCATGTCGTGGAGCGTCACCATTCCCGGATGGGACACGGCAGCGGCGGCCCTCGCCTCCCGGCGCAGTTGTTCGACGAGGCGCGCCTTCACGTCGGCGGGCAGACCGAGATCATCGCGCAGCACCTTGAGCGCGACCTGCCTGCCGAGCACCGCGTCGCGCGCGAGGAGAACCCGACCCATCGCGCCCTCCCCCAGGACGCGCTGGACATCGTAACGGCCGATGCGCGCGGGGAGGTCCATGCGTGCGTGGTAGCACGGCCAGCGTGCGTTCGAACGTCGCGCGCGTCGTGCGTTTCGTGACGCTGCCGCGCGAACCGCTCGAAAGAGGCTCGATCACGCGTGTGGTCCGGGAGTTGCTCACGGTCGAGCCGCCATGAGAGCTCACCGTCTTCACAGCGTGCATCGCCTGTCGCTCGTCGCGCCGTTCGCCGCTGCCGCCATCGCATGGAGCTGCGGCGGCTCGACCCTCGGAGGTGCGAACCACGATTCGGGCGCGGGCTCGATGAACGACGGAGGCGGCCCGGCGAACGACGCCGGCGAACCGATGCCGGACTCCGCAGCCGGGAACGACGCGGCGACCGGGCACGACGCAGGCGCCGGGACCGTTCGCGTCGCGTCGGGCGACTACCTCGTCCTGTGGGGCGTGACGGGAGACGGCTTCGCCGTCTACTCGACGGGAGCGAGCAACCCATCCTTCTACGCCGTTTCGCTCTCCGGCGGCGCGCCCGTCCCCATCGCGCAGACCTCGGGCAACGGATACCCGTACGCCGTCGTGCAGCAGAACGTCGCCTTCGTCTACACGAACCCGGATCAGTACTACGTGGGCCCGGTGACCGTGTGGACCTCGGGCGGCGGCGCGCATCAGATCTCGGCGTCGTCGTACTACCTGACGGGCGCCAGCAGCGACTCGAGCCACATCGCATACCTCGACAACGTCAGCGAGCAATCGGGCGACGCGGGGTTCGCCATCGTGGGCGATCTGTACGGAGCCGACGCAGACGGATCGGGAGCGAAGCTCCTGCAAGCCGGCGTGTCCGGCTGGTACGTCGCGGGCGGCGGCGGATCGACCACCTGCTACACGTACTTCTCCTTCGCGGGCAGCTACGCGGTCCTCTTCGCGTGCTCGCAGAGCGGCGGCGCACCGACCGAGCAGGTCTGGAGCTACCCGTCGCCGGGGTGGCAAGGGAGTCAGATCGTCGCGAACGCCACGAGCCTCTCCGGATTCGACGACGCGGGAACGCAGGCGCTCGTCACGACGTCCGCCGGGCTACAGAGCGTGCCCCTCGCGGGGGGCGCGCCGGCCACGATCGATCCGACCGGCGCGGCGGGCCTCTTCACGAGCGACGGCAAGAACGTCGTGTACGTGACGACGATGGGCGCCCTGGCGCGCTCCGCCGTCGCGAATCCGGCTCCGCAGCAGCTCGTCGCGAGCGGGGTGGAGGGCCTCTGGGCCATCTCGCCCGACGACGGCAGCGTGCTCCTGTTCGAGAGCTACGACGCGCAGTCCGGGCTCACCGACCTCTACATCGCGTCGACTGCGACCGCGGGGAACGCAACGCCACTCGTGTCGGCGCAGACCGCGATGGTCGGCGGTCCCAACTCGTACATGGCGGGCAACGCCTTCAGCGCCGACTCGTCGCATGCCCTCTTCTGGAGCGGCGTGGCCATCCCGATGGGACAGCAGTACTTCCCCGTCATCGGCACGCTGCAGTCGGGACCCACCGGGGCCGCGGCCATGGCGGCACCGCTCGGGAAGAACTCGAATGCTGCGTGGGCCGTCGGCGGATCGGCCATCGCCTTCGCCGCCAACCTTGCGATGGTGGGCAACAGCGCGTCGACCTTCGACATCGAGTGGGTCGACACGTCGAAGAGCACGCCGGCCGCGACGGTCGTGAAGGGAGCCATCGGATCGACCGGTGGGGCTCCGTTCTACGTCACGCCTTCCCACGATCGCGTCGTGTACGTCGGTTCCGAGCCGGCCGATGCCGGCGACGCCGGCTCGATCCTCGATCTCTACACGGCGCCCCTGCCGTGAGCGGGCGAGTCATGCTGCGTCGAGCGACGTCGGTCGCCTTCGTTCTCGCGCTCTCGTTCGCGGTCGCGTGCGGCTCGAGCGGCGGAGCAGCATCCTCCCAGCGCGAGGGCTCCGGGGACGCGGGCGCGCACGACGACGCGGCGTCACCCGCGGCGGACGCGTCTGCCGATGGGCGAGCCGACGCGTCGGACGCCGCTCGCGACGCTGCGTCCGCCGATGCCGACGGCGCCTCTCCCTTTGCCCTCGCGCTGCCGCAGGTCCTGAGCGGCGGCGGCGCGTCGCTCGCCCAGCCGCGCATCGTTCCCATCCTGTACGCGTCGGATCCGATGGCCGCGCAGATCGGCCAGTTCCTCTCGGCGCTCGCGAGCTCCTCGTACTGGGGACAGGCGACCGGCGAGTACGGCGTCGGCGCCCTCTCGATCGCTCCGACCGTCGTGCTGCCGGATCCACCGGCAGGCACCATCAGTGACAAGCAGATCCAGGCCCTCATCGCGAGCGGCATCGCCGCCGACGGAGGCGCGTGGCCGGCACCGACCGCCGGGACGATCTACGCGTACTTCCCGTCCGACGCCGTGACGGTGACGATGGATGGCTCGGGCGGCGCGACGCTGGTGAGCTGCACCAACTTCGGCGGCTACCACTCGTACGTCGACCTCGGACACGGCTCGACGACCGAGTACTCGGTCGTCGCCAGGTGCAGCGACTACCTGGGGCTGGGCGGCATCGACTTCGTGACGATGGCGGCGACTCACGAGTTTGCCGAGGCGTCGACGGATCCGACTGGAAGCGGCTACGCCGCCGTGAATCTCGCCGGCTCCGGCTGGGCGATCACGGCAGGCGGCGCCGAGGTGGGCGACCTGTGCAAACTCGATCCGACGGCGCCGATCACGCCGTCCGACGTCGGCTTCCTCGTGCAGCGCATCTGGTCGAACGCGGCGGCCACCGCGGGTCACGATCCCTGCGTGCCCGTGCCCGAGGGAGACGCGTACGTGCTGGGTGTCCCCGACGTCGTGCAGACCGAGATCTATCCGGGCCAGTACGTGATGGGCCTGTCGGTGCCGCCTGGATCGACGACCACCGTGAACGTCCACTTCTACTCGGACGCGCCGGTCGCGGGGACGTGGACGCTCGAAGCCACCGAGCCGGACGTCCCGCAGCTACAGGATCCGGCCCACCAGCTCTCCTTCCGGTTCGACCGCACGCAGGGACAGCGCGGTGACGTGGCGCAGCTGGCGGTCACGCGTGCTGCCGCCGCGCCCGCTGCGGGCCTCGTCACGCCTGCGCCGTTCGTCATCACCTCGACGCTCGGCAGCGTGAAGCACTGGTACTGGGGCGTCGTCGGGAACTGACGCGATTCAGATGCCGAGGTCGACCTCGGACGGCTTCTTCTTCGGAGCCGGCTTGGGCTGCGCGGGTTGCGGCGGAGGCGCCGGCACGGCGGCAGCGCCCGGGCGCGGCCGGGATGGAGGCGTCGGCGTCACGGCCGCCGACGAGTCGGCGGGAGGAGTCGCGCTCGGCGCCGGATCGGCGGCTGCCGAGGACGACGCGATGGGCGCGAGCGTCGCGCTCGCGAGAGGGGGCGCCGCGGCCACCACCACCGTGGCGCTGGCGCTCGAGGCGGCTGCCGTCGCATCCGAATGCTTGCCCTTCACGGCGAACACCGCACCGACGACGAGCGCGGACAGGAGCAGACCGCCGGCGGCGATGCCGACGATGAGCCCCGTGCGCGACTTCGGCAGACCCGCAGTCCCGTTGTAGGTGTGTGCGATCGGCGCGCCGGTCGTCACCTGCGGCGCGGGGGTCTGCGCATAGGGCGGCGGAGACGCGCCCGGGGGCATGGGCATCATCCCACCGGGCGGTGGTGCGCCTCCCGGTTGCGGCGTCCCGTAGGGCTGCGGCGTGAACGGCATGGTGGCCGCCGCCGGCGACGTGCCCGGAGCCGGCGTGGCGAGCGGATTGGAGGGATTGGATCGGCGGATGCCGCCCGGGTCCCCCATCGCCGCGCGAAGCTCCGAACGATCCATCACGTCGGTCAGCTGCGACTGTCCGAAGACGAGCGACAGCCCGTCGGCGAACTCCTTCGCGCTCTGGTATCGCTGCGCCGGATCGCGGCTCGCCGCCTTCGCCCACCAGCGATCGAAGGGCGCAGGCACGTCCGGCGCCACCTGCGACGGCACCGGGATCGGCTGCACGATGATCTTCACGAGCAGATCGCCGAGCGCCTCGCTCTCGAAGGGCAGCTTCCCGGTGAGCGCCTGGTAGACGATGACCGCGAGGGACCAGAGGTCGCTGCGGTGGTCCACGGCCTTCACGCCCTGCGCCTGCTCGGGGCTCATGTAATAGGGCGTGCCGAGCATCGCTCCGGTCTTGGTGTTGCTGCCGTCGATGCCGCCGGTGTTCGACTTTGCGATGCCGAAGTCGAGGACCTTGGCG
>DATJYG010000047.1:0-8856 GCA_035499695.1 Polyangiaceae bacterium | reverse complement strand
TCTCGCTCACGGTTTTCTCCCGGCTCCCATTGATACTGCAATCCTAAAGCTCACTCCATCATTCCTTCGCCTGCACGTCGAATTTGATCTGGAGGCTCTTGACGTAGACGACGGGCAGGCCGTCGAGGATGTCGTCGAGGTGGTTCTCGAGCCGCTCGAGGATGCGGTCGAGCGCGGCCTTCGGATCCTCGCCGGCCGAGACGCGCTCGAAGCCCTCGAGCCCGCGGATGTCGGTCACGGCTTTGATCTTCTTGCCGTCGATGGGCCGCGTCGAGTACCCGCCGTATTTGCCCGCGTCCTCCCGGCGGATGAGCACGCGGATCATGCCGATGTAGATCTGGTAGACGCGGAGCGGCTTGCCTTGGGCGTCGACGCATTTCTCGTCGATGCAGCGCCTGCCGGCCGCCTGCGCCTTCTCGATGATGGCGCGCCGGCCCGCGCCGCCGTCGCCCTGGACGAGGTACTCGCGGACGTGGACGGACTGGATGAGCAGATCCCGGCGCCACTCCTTCGGGTACTTGCGGCGGAGGTCCTCCTGGATGTAGTCGGCGCGCTCCTCGAACGGGACGCGCTTGAAGCCTCCGAAGGTGCCCTTCACCTTCTGCCGCTTGTGCGTGTGCTCGTTGTACTCGCCGTAGAGCTTGCCGCCCTCCTTCGCGGCCGTCCGGACCGCTTTCTTGAGCTGAGAGAGGGCGGTCGTGGCGGCCTTCTTCTCCTTCGCCTTCTCGGAGGCCTTTTTCTTCGAGAGCTTCGTGCGGATCTTCTCCGCCCGCGCGCTCTGTTCCTTGTCGGCGCGCGAGCGCAGGGCCGCCTCGCGCATGTCGGCGGGAAGCCTCTTCAAGGCCGCGCGCTCGGCGGGGGAGAGCTTCTTCTCCGTCTCGGCGAGCTGCGCCGCGAGCGTGGGGACCGGCGCCGGCCTCTCCTTCGGCTGCTTCTTCGGGGGACCGGCCTTTGTCTTCGGACCGGCGGCCGCCGCGGCCTTTTTGCCTTTGGCCGGCGGAGCGGGCCTCGCTAGGGCCTTCGGTCCGCGGGCGGCGGGGGCGGGGCGCGCGCGACGCGCGGCGCGGATCTCGCGCTCGAGCTGCGCGGCGGACAGGCGCTTGCCGCCTTTGCGCGCCCGGCCCGCCTTGTCGAAGGTGACGCCGCGCCGGACGAGCGCACGGACGTGACCGCGCGCGATCCCGTGCTGGGTGCGCCCTTCCTTCTTCGCCACTCAGGCCCCCTCTCGTACTGCATTTCGCAGTATAGATGGGTCAGAGCCAGAGCGGGCGGCGACCTGATCCTCGGACGAGTCAAGCGGAAAACGCTTGCAACGCGAGACGGAATGGATACCCTTCGTGGTGCGCATGGGAAGAATGCGCCGCCGAGCACCGAGACTTTAAGCGCCTCAAGGTCTAAGCCACCTTGGGGCGTTTGGCGTTAAGGGACGCCACATCCACGGTTCCGGAGAGCTGCCAGACCTCCTTCGGATGGCGGCGCCGGGATGACGCTCGCGCACCGCTGCCCTTTGTAACACCGGCCGAGCGAGGTGAGCTAGGAGAAACGAGGCAGCAACGTCAGGTTTCTTCGCCGCGGAGTCGCGCACGCATGGAAGCTGCCGGGGCGCTCGGGAGCCACTTCCAACATCCTGTGCACTTCTGCTCTTGGAACTCTGAAAGCGCGAGCATTTCAGACGCGTTCGGGGATTCCTTGCGGCCGAGGATCGCGAGGTTGATGCCTGCGTCGTCCTTCGCCGCCTGCTCGTCGGTCCTGCCGCAGGCCTCGCACCTCGAGGACGGTGCGGGCTTGGACGCTTCCTCGCGGGCCGCCTCTGCGCGCTTCTTCGCCTCGATCCTCGCGGCGACGAGCGGGTCGCGCCTCGTCTCGATCCAGTCGTGAAAGACCTGCCTCGCCTTGCTCAGGTTCGTGGCAAGGCCCGCCGCGAGCGCGGTGATGGGTGTGTTGAACTCGGAGGCCTCGTAATGGCGGACGAGGGCCTGGTCGACCGTCTCGAGATCGCCGACCGGCACGCCGCCGATGAGATCGAAGATGGGGCCGGGTTCGAAGTAGATGTTCCGCTTGCCCTTGATGTAGCCGCGGAGCTTGCCGCTGTGAAACGCACGCCGCAGGGGCTCGCGGCTCATGAGGCCCTGGACCTTGGCGTTCTGAAGCAGCCGCAGCGCTTTCTCGAACGCAAGAGCGTCGTCGGGGACGACGTTCGGCGCGCTGCCATTCGCATCGTTTCTCGACTGCCGCGCGCGTCGTCTCTTCTCTCCGCCGGCGCGCTGGCTGGAGGATCTGGGTTTCGATTGGGCCGGAAGGCTTTGTGCGGGCATCTCGCCCGCCGTTTCTTGGTTCGCCACGCTGGAATCCTGTTTGTCTCTCGCTGTTTCCCCGGACTCTTCGATTGTAAATCAGAATGCAGTACCTGTCGTCCTTGGCTTCGCTTCGAGCCGGTTTTACTATGAGCGCGAAAGGTTTCCGAAACGATGCCCGCCTACGAGTTCCCCCTCGACGTCAAACGCCACGTGGCGGTGAACCTCGCCCTCCACCTCAACACCGACAAGCCCGACGCCTCTGGCGGGGAGAAGCTCAAGATCTCGCGCATGCAGCTCAAGCACCGCGACGATCGCGGGCACGAGTCGGACGTGCTCGAGTGGCACGGGCACAAAGAACTCTACGAGACGTCCATCGACATCATCCTGCGCAGCGTCGAGATCGCGGCCTGCCGCGACGCCGCCTACCAATACGGCGGCGTCATCGTCTACGTGCTCATCTTTCACGCCGAGGAGCACTCGAACCGATCACGCTTCTTCTTCAAGATCCCCGGCGGCCAGGAACTCGCACACGCCACCGAGAGCGGTCCCGGCAAGCGCGAAGAGGGATCGAGCTTCCCCGAGAGGATCATGCCGGACATCCTTCGTTACGTCTCGCAGAAGGAGGAGCAGCTCGACAAGCGCTCGATGCACCTCTGGGAGATGCTCATGAAGTCGAACGCTCACCTCTCGGCCGTCGTGCAGGAGTACACCGACAACGAAGGCAAGCTCCGCGAGATCATGTTGAACGCAGAAGACCACACGTACGAGCGGCAGAAGCGTCGAAAGGAAGACGAGCGCAAGGAGAAGCAGAACGCGGAAATGTGGAACCTCATCAAGGAGGGCGCGCCGAAGGCGCTTCCCGTGGTCCTCTCGGCGCTCCAGCGCTTCTCCGCCGGGCCGAACGCGCCCTACGAGCCGGGGATCGGCGACTGGTGGGCGGAGTACCAGCGGGCCCAGGAAGAGAAGGAGAGGAGCAGCGCGAGCAGCGGAAACGGCGTCGCGCAGAATGGAAGGGGGGCTCGGCCCGAGGAAAGGAGTCCCGAAGAGGTGGTAGAGGCCGAACCCGTGGCCGAGTCGGATGTTAGCCGTGGCCGTCGCGGCGAAGGAGCCGCAGAGATCAGCGTCGCGGTGGAGCCGCCCGAGGGGCCCGGACGCTCCGATCTCGGCCCGATCCGCCTCCGCGTGGCGTTCGACTCGGCACGCTTCGTCATGCTCGCACACGGGCGCGGCAAGCTCGGCGCAGTCCGCGACGCGCTTTCTCCCGAACAGAGGAAGATCCTCGACGACGTCGTCACCGCCGTGAGCGCCGAGGACGCCGAATCGGACGCGGCGGTCGAGAAGATCTCGAACCTCGCCGTCGCCTTCGGCAAGGCGATGCGCGAAGATCCGGCCCGCGGGCTCGCGGCGTACGCGGCCCTCGACAAGATGTGCCAGCTGTCGCTGAAGGAGCTGTCGGGGTTGCTCGACGCGCTCGAGCGCGCGAACATAGGGGCCTGATGGATTACACGGGCGCGCGCCGGTACGGGAGCAGCGACGCCGAGGAGGGCTTCTACAAAGAGATCGCCCTCTGGCTGATCGGCAAGGCGCAGCCCGCAGCGCGGTACCACCCCCTCACGCACGAGGAGGAAGAGCCGAACCCCCATGTCGTCGTCAAGAACTGGCGACAGGCGGGCTACGCGCTCGCCCGACACCTCGTGCCGCGGAGGAAGGGCAAGCGCTTCCCTGCGGAGCTTGAGGCCTTCATCGAGGGCCTGCGGATGTACCAGCAGGATTACGAGAGGGAACTCGGTCCGGGAGCGAAGATCGAGATCTTCGAGGTCGAGGCCTCGGAGAGGATCGAGGCGAAGGCCGAGAAGTTCTTGCGCCTCGCCACGCACGACGGCACTCCGATCGACGAGGCGCGCGCCGCGGCCCTCGGCCTCGCGAAGATGATCGCGGCTTCGGAGCTGGTCCTGCTCGCGCGGCTGCGGGTCCGCCATTTCGCCTCGCACCTCAGGCGAATGGAGGATCTCTTCGAGATCCTCCGGCAGGAGAACCCCACGCTCTTCTTCTACGGCGCGCGGGAGCAGCTCGGGAGGCGCTTTCTGTCGATCATCGACGACGAGTTCGGGCAGACTTCGTGGCGGTGAACGGCGCGCGTCGTCGCCGAGCGGGGTGTGAATGATAGGAGCGTCGGGCAAGTGACCTCGCGTTCACGGGCGGCACCGGATCGCCATGGAGAGCACGATCCCGAGCCCCGCCGCAGGCATGCCAGTTGCAGTCAACCAAAGTTGAGCGCAGTCAGATTCTCTGGCGCTCTGCATGAAGTCGAGTAAAGTTACATCCAGTCAGGTAACAAAATGAACACAACGGCAAGCGCGCGCAAGATCCTCGGCCTCCTCGTGGCCCTCCTTCCGGCCTGTTCGGCCGACGTCTTCGCCGTCGGCGACGGCGCCCCCGGCGACGGCTCCCCCGAGGACGCGCTCGTCGTCGGGCCCGACGGCGGCGACCCGGACGCGGGAGACGCCGCGGAGCCCGGCGCGGACGCATCATCGGACGTCGTCATCACGCCTGAAGCAGAGGCGGGCCCCAGCTTCAAGCGCGTCTTCATCTCCTCGACGAAGACGCAGTCGAACTTCGGGAGCCTCGCGGCCGCGGACGCGATCTGCCAGTCGGACGCGGCGAGCGCCAGTCTCGGGGGAACGTGGAAGGCATGGCTCTCGACCGGCACCACGAGCGCCGCATCGCGGCTCTCCCACGCGAGCGTCCCCTATCAGCTCGTGGATGGGACGGAAGTGGCCGCGAACTGGACGGCCCTCGTCTCGGGAGCGTCGCTCAAGAACGCCATCGATCTCGACGAGCATGGAACATATGTCACCTTCAACGATTCATCGCAGCTCGGCTATACCTGGACCGGAACTTCTGCGGACGGCTCCTCGTCGAGCGAGACCTGTTCGGACTGGACGGTGACGGAGACCTGCACGTCGACGAATTATTTCGGCACGACGGGCACGGCCGGCAACGTCGATTCGCGCTGGACGGCAAGGGGCACTCCCGCCTGCTGCACGACCCAGGTCTTCGCTCTCTTCTGCTTCGAGCAGTGACGCAGCGAAATTCCTAGTTTTCGCGCGGCAGATCGCGCAGACTTTGTTCGATTCCTGTCAGCCGTTTAGGTGGCGGACGGCGGGCGTCGCGTCGATGACCTTGTCCCCTGGAGCCACCACATGAACGGAAACGGCATCGGCCGGCCGAGGGTCCCGCACTCGGAGCAGCACGGCTACATCCCGCCCGGGAACCTCTTCTTCGATTTCGACGCATACGGCCGCCCGGCCCCTCCCGGCTATGCCTTCAACATGGACGGCGATCTCGTCCAGCTCCCCTACGAGCCGTGGTCCGAGGGCCCCCAGATGGCCTGGGAAGATCCGCAGAACTTCGACTACCTCCAGTACGCCGCCGGCAAGGCGTTGATCGAGAACCATCCCTCCGCGGACCCGAGGATCCCGGCCCGCTACAGCAAGGGCGCGGCGCCCGACGTGGGGCACGTCGCGCCCATCACGCACGAGCACGTCGCGCTCGTGACCGAGGACGCTTACCTCGCGAAGGACGGCGACGCGGTTCCGCACCAAGACGAAGGGACCGGGAGCCAGGCAGTTTTCGACATGCCGGCCTCCGTGGCGCGCACGCGTTATCGGCTCTCGAAGGGCGTCGTCGGCTACGTCCAAGTCGAACCTCCGACCGACGGGCAATCGTCGCCCCTCAACGTCGCTCCGTCCGGCACCGCGCAAGGCGGTCCGGCGGTGGCCCCCTTCGGCGGCGCGGTCGCGCTCGCACGCTTCCAGTTCGGCCACCTCGGCTCGCAGATCGCCTCGATCATCTGCGACGTCCTGCCGGGCGAGACGGTGCGGCTCTCGACGGCCTCGAGCTTCATGCGCGTGACGGGCAGGATCGCGCCGAAGTACTTCGCGCACACGGACGCCGGACCCCTTCCGACGGTCATCCGTAGTTACCTGCTCTTTCCGGGCGGTCCGGCGCTCGACAACGACAACTTCACGGATCTGCCGAACAACATCATGTCGCTCCAGGGCGGAGCGCCCGGGACCATCGTCGCCGCGAACGCGCAGGCGCTCCCGGTGCAGTACCAAGGTTGGTGCGCCTTCGGCTACCTGGGCGGCACGTCGGTGCTCGAGGTGCAGCCCCGCCGCGTCTTCAACGGCACGGTCCCGTCCGCCGCGCCTGGGGCCCCGTTCACGAACCAGTCGATCGTGCCGATCCCGAGGGGCGCGGTCTCTGCGCGCGTGATCGGCGGTTTCTTCACCCCGGCGCTCAACACGAACATCCCAGTGCAGTGGGTGCAGAACCTCGACTGGCTGGGAGCCGTCACGGGGCCCTTCGGAGAGAACCTGGAAGAGCCGATCACCATCCTGCCTGGCGCGAAGTCCATCAGCGTCTTCGGCGGGAGCGACCTCGTCGCGGCCGGGAACACCGAGATCCCCTTCAGCGTGGTCTTCTACCTCGACGTGTGATGTGGGCGCTTTGCGCGCCCGCAGTCGAATGCCTATCCTGGGAGACGCCGTCCGCGGTAGGATGGCTCCCTGAGAAAGAGAGAATGCAATGACTCCCAAAGAACTCTACAAACGGATCATCCCCCCCGCGCTCGCCTCCTACGCGCAGAAGACTCCCGATATGGAGAGCGCCAAGCAGATGGCGCACGCGCTCGCGAAGGAGACGATCGATGGCTGCGCGCAGCTCGGAATCCTCGAGGGCTTCATGCCCGAGGGCGAGCCCCAGCGCCGCCAAAGCGCGGTCGGCGCGCCCGGGATCCCCACCTTCGCGGAGGGCCGACCCATCGGAGCCGGTCCGGCCCCGATGGTGCCATCGGGCGCCCCGCATCAGCCGGCCCAGCACTACAACCACGTCGCCGAGCCCCCGGCCCAGGCGGGGGTGATGGGCACCGTGACGCAAGTCCCGACGCCCGAAGGTTACTCCGCCCTCGGCACCGGCGGCGTCATCACCCAGCCCGTGCAGAGGCCGAGCGGCCAGGACGTCGTCGTGGCGCCGGCGAACCAACCGACCATCACCCAGGTCGGCGGCAACGGCACGAAGTTCGTCCCGGAGCGGATCGTCCGCTAAGGCTGTGTCGGCATCGCTGGCGCGAGGCGAGAGGTGAAGGCGACGGCGGAAGGGAAATCCGTCGACTACGCCAAGCTCTCGCTCGCGCTCGGCGGCGCCTCTATCCTCGGAGGCGTCGCCTACTGGTACTGGCAGTACCGGAGGGCGGAGGCGGAGGCGCGGTACGAGAAGAAATGGCATCAGGCGAAGGCAGCGATCGCCGAGGTGCAGTCGGCCTTCGGCCTCCAGCCGACGGGCCGCCTCGACGCGCCGACGCACGACCTCTTCGCGCGTCTCGCGAGCGAAGACTTCCCTTGAAACCTGTTACTGCAATTCGTATTACAGGGACATGACCGAAGGCGTCTCGATCCAAGTCCCCGCCGACTTCCAGAAGCGGGTGATCTACTTCGTGAGCGAACTCTTGAACCGCAAGTGGCGCGTGCGGGATGCAGTGCTCGAAGGAATGAAGCGCACGAACGCCTCCTACGGCGAAGGCGTCGAGTTCAGGGTCTCTGCCGACGCCATGGAGAGGCTCATCGCGTATTTCGAGGGCGCCGTCGAGCAGTGGCAGGAGCAGCGCGAGGCCGGCGCGGAGGCCGTGGGCAGCGGCCTCTACGCCGAAGTCGTGAGCCAGGACGAGTACGACGATCGGACCCGAAAGCCCTGAGACGGCTCCCCTGGCGGCTTCCCTGGCGGTCTCTCCAAGGAAGGCGCCTCAGGGCCTTCACAGATGCTTTGCTTTTGAAGTCAGTCGCGGTAGTCTTCTCAGCGTTGACGGCTACGCGTGAGAGGTGCTCGCGGAGTCTTCGATCCTGAGTTCAAGAAACCAACACAACTCGCATCGAGGGTAAGCACCATGACTGACTACGCGGCCACCGCTGTCCAACCCATCGTCCAGGGCCTCCTCACCGTCTCCGGCGCGCAAGCGCCCAGTCCGAACGTCCCGACCTTCACCGGCAAGGGCGTCTCGGCGGTCGCGCGCGTGGTCGTGGGGCCGGTGATCTCCTACGTCTTCACGCTCGACGCCGGCCTCCCGGGCAACGCTGGCGAGGTTCAGGCGAACGGCGCCGCGTATCCGCTGGCACAGGTTCCCGGCGCCGGTTCGGGCGCGCTTCCCGGTACCAACGTGCCGGTGCCCGACGTGAGGAGCTACTTCGCGATCCGCGGTTCGTCTTCGGCGGCCGTTCCGAACTCGACCACCATCGCTTCGACAGCGATCACTTGGCTCACTCCGGGCAGCTCGGTGGTTTCGGGCGGCGACAGCGGCTTCACGCAGTTCCGTCTCGTCTTCCTCGACGCCGCGGGCGCCGCGGTCGATCCGACGGACGCCGTCGCTTCGGGCGTCGAGATCGTCATCGGCAAGCGCCAGCCGACTTCTTGAAGTCGGAGATCTCAGGATCACAACGAGGTCGACGCCCCGCTCACCGGGGCGTCGACTACTACGTGATCTGAGAAAGAGAACATGACGGAC
>DATJYG010000046.1:0-6853 GCA_035499695.1 Polyangiaceae bacterium | reverse complement strand
GCGGCTGGCACGCCGCCCTCGCCGACGTCGTGCACCCACTCGTCTCGGCGATGCGTGCGGACGCGTTCAAGCAGCCGTATCTCTGCACCGACGCCACGGGCGTGCTCGTCCAGCAGAAGGAGCGGTGCCGCACGGGGCACTTCTGGGTCCTGGTCGCGCCTGACCGGCACGTTCTCTTCGAGTACACGCCGCAGCATTCGAGCGACGCGGTCGACGACGTGCTCTCGGGGTACGAAGGCTTCCTGGTCGCCGACGCACACGCCGTCTACGACCACCTCTACGCACGCGGTGACGTCGTCGAGGTCAACTGCTGGGCGCACGCGCGACGCTACTTCTTCAAGGCCATCGACTCCGATCCGGATCGCGCGAAGGTGGCGCTCGGATTCATCGGCACGCTCTTTCGAATCGAGCGCACCCTGGCAGGCTCGCCGCGCAAGAAGAAAGAGAAGATCCGCGAGAAGCGTTCGCGCCACATCGTCGACGCCTTCTTCTCCTGGTGCGATGTCGAAGTCGAAAAGGTCCTCGACGACACGCCCATCGCGAAGGGGATTCGCTACGCGCGCAATCAGCGCGTCGGCCTCTCGCGGTTCCTCGAGGACGGACGCCTACCCATCCACAACAACATGAGCGAGCTCGAGCTCCGGCGCGAAGCCGTCGGGCGAAAGAATTGGCTCTTCGTCGGTAGCGACGACGCCGGCGCCGTCAACGCCCTCTTCACGTCCCTGCTCGCGAGCTGTCAGCTCTTCGCCATCGAGCCGTGGTCGTATCTGCGCGACGTCTTCTGCCTCCTGCCGCACTGGCCCGAGCACGCGCTGCTGGACCTCGCGCCCCTCAACTGGAACAAGACCAAAGTGCGCGACGACGTCCGAGCCCTGCTCGACGCCAACCCGTTCCGCAAGCTCACACTCGACGCCCGCGGCTGAATCCTCTGGGGCTCGCGGCGGGACCCGCGGACGCGTTTCGTCGAACGGATGCCCTTCGTGTCGCTCGTGCGATTCAGGCCACCCGCCACGCCGAGCGACACGGAGGAGGGCGACACGCGCAGCGACTGCAGGAGCAGCTTGTTCCTCAGGCCCGGGATGGCCATCCGCTTGCCGCGCATCATCGCGCGGTAGGCGTGGGTGGCCACCGCCGTCGCGCCCATCGCGCCGGCCTTGAAGAGAGGCGACTTGTCGTTGCCGGCGACCTGGGAGAACTCGGTCGCCGTGGCCCCCGGGCAGCTCACGGTCACCGTGACGCCCGAGCCGCGCAGCTCGTACCAGAGCGCCTGCGAGAACGAGTTCACGAAGGCCTTCGACGCGTAGTAGTCGGCCATGAAGGGCCCCGGTACGAAGCCCGCCGTCGACCCGAGGTTCAGGATGCGCCCGCTCCCGCGCGCGAGCATCCCGGGGAGGAGCAGCCGCGTCAGGTGCACGAGCGCCACGACGTTCACCTGCACCATCTCGAGCTCCCGCCCGAGCTCCAGCTCGGCGAACGCTCCATTGCTGCCGAACCCCGCGTTGTTCACGAGGAATTCAGGGGCGATCCCGCGCTCATCGAGCTCCTTCGATATGCGCACGGGCGCCTCGCGGTCCCCGAGGTCCTCCGGCAGCGCCACGGCGCGCACGCCGTGCGTCTTCTCGAGGTCTCCGCCCAGCGCCTCCAGCTTGTCGCGACGGCGCGCGACGAGCACCACGTCATGCCCGTCGGCGGCGAAAAGCCGTGCGAACTCCGCCCCGAGCCCCACCGATGCCCCCGTCACGAGGGCCGTCTTGCCCGTCCTCGCCATGGCAACTCGCATTACCACACGCCAGTGCAGGTTGGACTCCGGGCGAACCGTCGCGTATAGGAACCCCTTCATGCTGACGGCAGTTTCGGAGGGAGATCGTCGTGGGGAGGCGCGTCGACGGGTGTCCGTTGCGGCGTCGATCGTGCGGGCGGACGGCAAGGAGCGGCTGTCGCTGGTGCGCGATCTGAGCGCGTCGGGCGCGCGCATGCTCGTGGCGACGCGGAAGGTCATGCCGGGCGAGACCGTTCGCCTGACCATTCACGTCGACACGGGGATCGAGCACGCGACCAACGCCCGCCTGCTCCGCGTGGAGGAGGCCGAGGCGGGCATCTGGAAGATGGAGGTCGCCGTCGCCTTCGACGAGCTCCTCCCGATCGACTTCACGAAGGTCCCCCAGGCGGACTGATCACGCTGCGGTACACCTCGACGAGGCGCTCCACGCCGGCGTCGAAGGAGCTCGGAGCGGAGGCGCCGAGTCGACGATGGGCCGCATCGCGCAGCAGAGAGGGCCTCTCGACGAGGGCGTCGATCCTCTCGGCGAGCGCGGCGGCGTCGCCCGCGGGGAAGCGGAAGTCGTCGGAGACCGCGAGCGCGGAGGCGGCGCTCTCCGGGCTCTGCGCCACCAGCACCGGGAGGCCCGCGCTCATCGCCTCGAGCACTGCGATGCCTTCGAGCTCCACCTCGCTCGCGTGCACGAAGAGGTCGGCCGTCGCCAGCAGGCGCGCGAGCCGCGCGCGAGGCAAGAAGCCGATCTCGGGCGGGTGGGGGAGCTCCTCGGCCTTCGCCCGCAGCTCCTCCTCGAGCGGGCCGGCCCCGGCGAGCACGAGGCGGATGCGATCGCGGTGGCGGCAGCGTCGCACCGCCTCGAGGATCACGTCCTGACGCTTCTCCGAGGCCAACCTGCCGACCGCGAGCACGAGGAAGGCGCCCGCGTGCCCTGGCTCGCGCTGCGGAGCCTCCGGCACGCGCAGGTCGGGCGGCACCCCGTTGGACACGACGTGCACCGGGCGCACGAGCCCGTGCTCGCGCAGCTTGCGCTCGGCGAAGGGGGTCGGCACCACGACAGCGTCGGCGCGACCGAAGAACCGGGAGACCCAGTGCTTGTAGACGAGGCGGCTCAGCCACCGGGAGCGGACACCGACGTTGGCGAGCGCGTTCTCCGGCTGCACGTGGAAGGCGGCGACGACCGGCCGCCCCGTGCGTCTCGCCGCGTCGACGGCGACGATGCCGAGCCAGAAGGGGAACTGGACGTGCACCACATCCACTTCGGCGAAGCGCTGCTCGAGGAGCGCGCGATCGGGGCGCGCCATCGTGAACTGCATCTCGCGCATCGCCTTCAGCGGAAGCTGGAAACCAGAGAGGCGAACGTCCCCCGGATCCGTCGCGTCCGAGGCGAACACCGTGACCCGATGCCGCGCGCGAAGGCCGGCGATGACGTGACGCGCGGCGACGACGCCCCCGCCGAGGCGGCCCGCCACGGTGTCGCAGACGAATGCGATGTGGAGCGCGCGATGCGAGTCGGTCATCCCGGCGGCTATTCGTGTTGGCCCACGCCCAGCTTCTCCCGGAGGCGAAGGAGGATGCGGGGTGCCCACCAGTTGAGATGACCGAGCAGGCGCATCGTCGCGGGCACGAGCAGCACGCGGACGAGGGTGGCGTCGACCGCCACGGCCAGGGCCATCCCCAGCCCCACCGCCTTGATGAGGACCACGCGCGCCAGGGCGAACGCGCCGAAGACCGAGATCATGATGGTGGCCGCGCTCGTGATGAGTCCCGCCGTCTTCTCGAGGCCCTCGGCGACCGCCAGGGTGTCGTCCCCCGTGCGCTGCCGCGCCTCGCGCATGCGCGAGAGCATCAAGACCTCGTAGTCCATCGAGAGCCCGAAGACGACGCAGAAGAGGAGGATCGGCAGGGACGGCTCGACCGGCCTCGGCTCGCGGACGAAGAGGTGCCCGTCCTGAAAGATCCACACCAGCGCGCCGAACGATCCGGCGATCGACAGGACGTTCATCAGGACGGCCTTGAGCGGCAGAAGGACGGACCCGAGCAGCAGGAACACGACGAGGACGGTGGCTCCGACCACCAGCCCGACGGCCTTCGGCACGCGCGCGGTGACGAAGGCCGTCGCGTCCACGTCGTTCGCGGTCTCCCCGCCGACCACCAGCGTACCGTCCGCCACGTGGCGATCGGCGCGGATGGCGCGCACGACGTCGCGCGCTTCGTCGCTCTCGGGACGCGTGTCGCTGAGGACGTACAGGACGACCGTGTCGGCGCCTGCCGGTGCCATCGGGTCCGTGAGCGGCGATTGCACCCGGCGCACCGAGGGGAGGGCCGACACTTTGTCGGCGAGCGACCGGACGGCGGCGGCGCGCCCGGGAGGGAGCGCAGGAGGCGAGGGGAAATGGACGACGATCGCGATGCGGTTCGCCGCCACGTCGGGGAAGTGGCGGCGCAGCAGGTCGTAGCCGCGGCGAGCCTCGATCTCGGCCGGCAGCACCCGAACGTCCGCCGCGGCGAGGCGGATGTGGAGGAAGGGAATGCCCATCACGAGCAGAAGCGCCACCGTGGGCAGCAGGAACAGCCAAGGGTGCCGCATGACGCGCATCGCCGTGCGATGCCAGAGTCCCTCACCCGCGGACGCGGCGGCGCGACGCATGGGGAGCTTCCATGCGTCGATGCGCCGGCCGAGGACGGCCAGAAGCGCGGGAAGGAACGTGAGCGCGAAGACGACCGCGAGCGCCACGACCACCACGCCTCCGATGCCCATCGCGAAGAGGTAGGACCCGTCGAAGAAGAGTAGCCCCGCGAGCCCCGTCGCCACTGCGACGCCCGAGAACCCGACGACGCGCCCGGCGCTGCCCATGGCGGTGACGAGGGCGTCTCGCACCGACTTGCCCGTGGCCAGCTCCTCGCGATGGCGGCTGACGATGAACAGCGAGTAATCGATGGCGACGCCCGTCCCGATGAGGGAGCAGACGTTGATCGTGTACTGGGCGATGTCCATCACGTGCGAGAGCGCCGTCACGACGGCGATGCCGCCGACGACGGCGAGCCCTCCGATGCCGACGGGCAGCGTCGCCGCCGCGACCGTCCGGAAGACGAAGAGCAGCACGACCAGCGCCAGCGGGATCGACACCACCTCGGCACGGAGCAGGTCGTGCTCGAGCGTCCTGTCGAGATCGTGCATGAAGGGCACGCGCCCGGTGCAGTCGATGGCGAGCCGCGGCGAGTGGAGGCGCGCGCGCACCGCGGGGTACTCGCGCAGGGCGTCGCGGAAGTCCCCATTCAGCGTCACGTAGGCCAGCGCCGTCCCGCCGGGCGCGTCGATCATGCTCGCGCCCATCTGCGGTGGGAGGGACTCGGCGGTGAGGACCGAGGAGACGCTGGGGTCGTCGCGCAGCGGCTCGAGCGCTTCGTCGACCGCGTCGGCGAACTCGGGCGAGCCGGCGTCGGCGCCCTCCTCGTGGAAGACGACCACGAGCGTCGTGTCCTGGGGCCGCCCGGTGATCGCGTCGATCGCGCGCTGCGCTCTCTCCGACTCGAGCCCGTGGATGACACCCGACGTGAGCGAGCCCCCGCGCACCAGGCCTGCCACCGCGAGCACGAGGAACACGCCCGAGAGCAGGAGCACGACCCAGCGCCATCGGAAGACGAACGCGCCGATCGTCTCGAAGAACACGCGCCCAGCATGTTATTGCAAAGCGGGTGCGCCCGTACGCGCCGCTTGCCTCGACTGCCGTGGCCCTCGCCGCGACCAGCGCCTGCGCGCACGACACCGTGCTGCCGGACACGACGCAGGAAGCGGTGTGCGACGACGGCATCGTCGAGTCGGGCGAGGCGTGCGACACGAAGAGCCCAGGCTGCTACGCGTGCGGTGTCGTTCCCGGCTGGACGTGCGCGAACGACGTGTGCTCCCCGGTCTGCGGCGACGGCGTCGTGGGCACGGGGGCGTCCTGCGCCAGCCCGCACCGTGCGAGCGGGTGCGACATGACCGGCTTCTGGGCCGTGCGCGAGACGGACTACGAGCGCGACATGGTGCTCCAGAGCGTGCAGACGTCGTCCAACTGGTACCTCTACGAGCTCGCGCAGAGCGGTGACGGGTTCGACGTCGTCGCGTCGATGGACTGCGGCGTGCACGTGAGCGGGTCGGCGACCGTCGATTACTCGCCGGGATCGCTGCGCGGCATGCTGCACGCGAACCCGGAGGACGGCAGCGGCCCTCACGGGGTCCGTCACGGCAGCTCGACGGCCGTGGGGGGCGGGTGCAACGTGTCGCTCGAACGCTGGTACTTCCTGCGCGCGCTCGACCCCAGCTTCCTGCCGGCGGACTTCTCGGACGATCCGCCGCTCTCCTCGATGCCGCCGCTCCCCAGCGTGGGCGATCCGGTCAATGGCCCCGACGACCCGCCCGGGGCGACCGATCCCGACGGCGACGGTTTCAAGGGCCTCGGCTTCCAGGTCACGGGTTTCATCAGCGGGCTGCGCGACGAGGCGCAGCGCATCTGGAAGCAGTACGCCGACGTGCCCGGCGCGCCGTCACCGGCGAGCGCGATGACCTTCGCGGTTCCGGGAGCGATCGACGTGCAACTGAGCGTGCTGCACGTCTCGCAGTGCGGCACCGCGTGCGACCTGCTGAAGGCCGGGGCGACCGTCGCGACCGACATCCAGCCCCGCATCACCTTCTCGTTCATCGGGCTCGCGCTCGACGGCGCCCGCACGTCGAGCATCGTCGTCAACCGTCCCGGCGCGAACCCCGACGACGACCTGACGACCTGCGCCAACGTTCGTCTCATGCTCCCGCACGATCCGTCGCTGCCTCCCGGGTACGTCGCCTCTTCCCCGAACGGTCCCTGACACACCATCCATGCGCCCGCTCTCGATTGCATTCACGCTGTCCCTCGCGGCCGCCGCTCTGCTCCCTCGCGCCGCCCAGGCATCGCCTCTCATCGAGCTGGCAGGTCCCGTCGGCGGCAACGCGGGCGTGCAGGGTGTCGTCAGCGGCCCGGGCGCCGCGTCCACCTACTTCAACCCGGCGCTCCTCGCCGATGCGGACGACGGCGTGCTCCTCGGCTTCTCGCTCGTCTC
>DATJYG010000045.1:0-4313 GCA_035499695.1 Polyangiaceae bacterium | reverse complement strand
AGCCTGCACGCGCAGCGCGTCTGCGTCGCGCGGTGCGAGCGCGAGGGCGTGTCGTGCAGCCTCGAGGGCGTCGCCCGGCTGATCCGCGCTTCCGTATGCGACCGCCAGGTGCGACCACAGCTTGTCGTCGAGCGGCGACGCGAGCGCGGCGGCGCGGAGAGGTACGGCCGCCTCGGCCCATCGCCAGATGCCCCCGAGCGCCTCGGCTCGCGCGTGCGCGATCGACGGCTCGCCGGGAGCCAGGGACTCGGCCTGATCGAGCAGCTCCATCGCCTCGTCGGTGCGGCCTTCGCGGACGGCCATCTCGGCCATCGTCTGGAGGATCATGGCGCGCGTGCGTCCGTCGGCGCCCGCGAGTTCGAGTGCGCGCTCGAGGATCGGCCTCGCCGTGTCGACCTCCTCCTGCTGCGCGTGCAGCAGCGCGAGACCCTCGTCGTAGAGGCGGCGCCACGCGGGCATCGTCGAGGACGGGGCAGGGGAGCCGCTGCCGATCCACACCTCGCTCGTCGCCACGTCCGTCACGGGCTCGCTCGCGCACCCGTCGATCCACGCGTCGGTGCGTGCGTGCACCTCGCGGGTGAACGCCGTCCCGCGAGCGCTCCGGCTGTCGGTGCACACGGCCCGCGCGAGGGCCAGGTTGCGGCTTCGGTGGCGCAGCCGTGCCGTCACGCGCAGCGGTAGCTGTCGCACGTCGAGCCTCGCGGGCACGTCGAACCGGAAGCGCGCGAGCTCCGCGTCGCGGGGGGCGATCGTGTGGTCGAACACCGGTGCCCGGAACCGGTTCGTCTCGCGCAGGAGAAGCGGTGCTCCGTGCTCGTCCGCCTGCACGACGCGCAGCACGTGCGCCGAGCGGTCCTCGCCGGTGGACTCCTGCGAGCCCCCAGCCTCGGCGAGCAGCTTGCCGGTCGCGTCGCGCACGGCGATCTCGATCCACGTGTCCTGCGCATCGAGCACGCCGCCGGGGAAGCGGTGCCCCGCGTGCTCGTTGCGGACGACGACGTCGAGCGTCAGGGCCCCACCGGGGGCGACGGGCGCGCCATCGGCGGGCATCGTGCGTACCCCGCCTGCGTCCGTCGCGACGGCGACGTCGATGCTCGCCGCGCCGCGGAGCATCGTCTGCACGGACTGGAGCTGCGCCGCATCGCCGCGCATCGCGGGCAGCCACGTGTTGCCCCCGGCGAAGCGGTGCGACCGGATCATCCCGTCCTTCGCCGCGGCGTCCCCCAGCGGCGCGGGCTCGAGCGGCATGTGGCAGGTGCGGCACTCGGCCTGGTCCAACGGCTCGTCGATGCGCGCCGCCGTGCTGCCCGCGTAGATCGACCGCTGCCACGCCCCCAGCTCGTCCTGCCCGGTCAGGTGCGCCACGTTGCCCGTCGCCGGCGAGAGGAAGGACCGGTGGCAGGTGCCGCACAGCTGCGCCGTCCGCAGGGGCGCCAGCGCCATCCGCGCCTTGTGCGCGCGCAGACTCGCGTCGTCGCCATCGCGTGGGATGGGGATGGGCGACGCATCGAGGACCCAGCTTCCGTTGCCGTCGGGGCGCGTGCTCTCGATGCCGTGGCAGACGCGGCACGTGATGCCGCCGTGAGCGCGCGAGTCGTCGGGGCCGACCTCGCCGCTCATGGCGCCGTCGACGAGGAGGGCGACGTCGTGGCACCCGCCGCAGAAGCGGCTTGCGTCCTTGCCCGCCTCCTCGCGGAAGCGGTCGATGACGACGCGGTAGATGGGATTGTTGAAGCTCCCGAACGCGTGGGCGCTCGACCTCCACTGCGCGGCCGCGTCGGCGTGACATCCCGCGCAGCTCTCGGTCTCGGTCAGCGTCTTGCCGTCGACGTGTCCGTCGGTGTCCGCCTCGGAAGGACCGAGGGAAGGGGACGGACGCGGCAGCGTCGCCTTCGCGGTCGCGGTCGCGGTCGTGGTCGCGGTCGTGGTCGCGGTCGTGGTCGCGGTCGCGGTCGTGGTCGCGGTGGCATCGCCCGCCCCCGAGCACGCACCCACGGCCGCAGCGAGCAGCACAAGGACGACGGCGAACGTCGAAGCGCGCATCGCTCACTTCTTCCGTCGTCGCAGTCGCGCGCCTGCGATGGCGGTCAGCGCGGCGATCGCGCCCGCCGACGTCGCATCTCCTCCGGCGATCGCGCATCCCGCGCATCCTCCCGAAGGCGGCGCCGTCGGCGGCATCGCGGTCGGCGTCGCGTCGCCTGCAGCGGTGTCGCCGCCGTCGAGCGAGGGCTGCGGCACGGTCGTCGCGTCCCACGTGCCCGAGGCTCCGGCGTCGACGATGGCGCCCATCGCAGCGGGGAACGACAGCAGCGGCGT
This sequence comes from Polyangiaceae bacterium, assembly GCA_035499695.1. Classification (GTDB taxonomy): domain Bacteria; phylum Myxococcota_A; class Polyangia; order Polyangiales; family Polyangiaceae; genus Palsa-1150. Next base: position 1,997 of record DATJYG010000045.1, on the reverse strand, counting down.
CGGCCCACCCGTCGAGAGCATGCTCTCCGGCGGCACCGCCCCACGCACGAAGGACGCGAGGGTCAGGCTCCCCGCGCGCGGCAAGAACCCGATCTTGGCGGCAGCCTTGGTCTCCTCCGGCCGTCCGTCGGGCGGGCCACCCCAGATCCCGCGCTGCGGATGGGCGCACGCGATGGGCCCGGTCCACGCATGGCGGATCGCGTAGCGCGCCTGGAAGTTGTTCATCGCGTCGGGCCGCGCCCCCTGCTCGAGCTTTCCGCCGCTCTGCACGAACTCGCGCCCGCCGACGATGGGCGGCGCGGCCCGGAAGAACAGGTCGTCCCCCAGCGCGTCCTTCGCGTACCTGGCGTGCAGTCGCGTGATGACGAACCCGTTGCGCGTCTCCATCACGTCCGCCCCGAGCGCCGCGACGTCCGCCTGCGACAGTGGCGGCACCGGGCACGGATCGCACGTGTTGCTCATCCACGAGTACTCGGTGACCACGGCGCGCGGGTGCCTCGCGAGCGTCTGGTCGAAGAGCGTCGCGTAGAACGAGCCGAACTCGCGTCGCGTGGCGTCCGACACGTCGATGTTCGTCGGGATCGCGACGTTGTCGTAGTTGGCCACCTCGTAGCGCTGTCCCGGCGCGAGGATGGTCACGACGAGGTCCTGCGTGCCGCCCGAGTTGATGAGCCCCAGGCGGATGGGCAGGTTGAACGCCTCCGAGTCGTAGTGGAACCGCAGTGGCGAGAGCACCGCCCGCTCGGGCCCTCCGCCGACGCGCTCGAAGCGCACCTTGCTCACGTCGACCTTGGCGACGAAGAACTTCATCCCCATCTCGACGTACGGGCGCAGATAGGGCGCGGCCCCGTCGGGGATCTTGTACCCGTTCGCGTGCAGCCACCCGTCCAGCGCCGACGCGTCGGTCGCGCTGAGGATCACGATGTCGTACTCGCCGACGGCGAACTGCGCCTCCACCTTCACGGCGTTGGCTCTCGACGCCGGGGCCGGGGCGGCGAATCCGCGCCCCATGCCCATGCCGGTCGCGCCCCCCGCGCCGAACGCGTCCATCATCGGCTTCGGACACGGGTCCTGCTCCCAGTACTCGACGAGGCGCGGGGCGGTGAGACGGTCGACGCGGTCGAAGACGTCCTTGTTCAGCGTCTTGACGTTCTCCTTCTGCAGCACGACGGGGACCGGCACGACCATCGCGAAGTCCTGCGGCGGCCCCTGGTAGTCGTTCTGCATCGAGAGCACCGTGCGCGTGCCCTCGCGCATGAGGACCACCTGCGTCGCGTCGTTCGAGAGCCGCGCGTCGGCGCCGCTCACGTAGAAGCCGCAGAACGCCCGCGCGTCACCGGACGCCGACAGCGCCGAGATCCCCAAGCCCGCCACCAGCCCAGCCACCCTCCACCATCGCCTCGTCATGTGCATCTCCCTGCGTCGCGCCCTCGTCAGTCGCGGCGCTTGCGCGTCAACACCAGGAACCCGAGGGCGAAGAGCCCCGCGGTCGCGTAGTCCTCGGCGCCGGGCGCGGTCGAGCATCCGGCGCAGCCTCCGGTCGGCGGGATGCGCGGCGGCCCGGCGGGCGTGCCCTTCGACAGCGTCACGCCGTCCGGCAGCGACCCCTTCACGAGCGACTCCACGTCCACGTCGCGCGCGGCGAACGCGAGATCCATCGCGGCGACGGGGCTCGCGTCGTGCCCGTCCGGCGGTCCGCCCCACACGTTCCACTGCGGGTGCTCGCAGGCGACCGGCCCGGTCCACTTGTGCCGGATGACGTATCGCGCCTGGAAGTCGTTGCCCCCGCTGTCCTGCGCCGTCGTCCCCATCCCCTCGCGCCCGCCGGTGATGGGGCGCGCCGGGCGGAAGTGCAGGTCGTCGCCGAGGGTGTCTCGCCCGTAGCGCGCGTGAAGGCGCGTGATGACGAAGCCGCCGCCGCTGCCCTGCTGAGCGTCGTCGGGCAGCACGTCGGCGCCCAGCGTCGCGAGCTCCTGCTCGTCGAGCGGCGGCGTGGG
>DATJYG010000044.1:0-4118 GCA_035499695.1 Polyangiaceae bacterium | reverse complement strand
CTCGTTCTGCGGGACGCCGACCCGGCCGACGGCGCCGCCGGGGCGCGCGATCGCGAGCGCGGTGTGCATCGACTGGTCGAGCCCCACGCATTCGAGCACCGAGTGCGCGCCCAGGCCGCCGGTCAGCTCGCGGACGCGCTCGACGGCCTCGTCGCCGCGCTCGCTGACGACGTCGGTCGCGCCGAACTCGCGTGCGAGCGCCACCCGGTCTGCGTGGCGGCCGAGGATGACGATCTGCTCTGCCCCGAGGCGCTTCGCCGCGATGACGCCGCAGAGGCCGACGGCGCCGTCGCCGACGACGGCGACGATGCGGCCCGGCCCGACGCGGGCGGCGCGTGCCGCGTGGTGACCGGTGCCCATCACGTCGGAGAGCGTGAGCAGCGACGGCATCAGCGTGTCGTCGGGGCCGACGGGGAGCACGACGAGCGTTCCGTCGGCCAGCGGGACGCGCACCGCCTCGCCCTGGCCACCGTCCTGGTCGGAGCCGCCCCAGAAGCCGCCGTGCAGGCACGAGGTGTGCAGCCCCTCGCGGCAGAAGACGCAGGTCCCGTCCGACCACGCGAACGGCGCCACGACGAGGTCGCCGCGCTTCATCGTCCGCACATCCGGGCCGACGTCCTCGACGACGCCGATGAACTCGTGGCCCATGCGGCGCCCGGCGTCGCTCCGCTCCATCTGCTTGTACGGCCACAGGTCGCTGCCGCAGATGCAGGCGCGGGTGATGCGGAGGAGCGCGTCGGTCGGCTCCTTGATCGTGGCGTCCGGTACGTCCTCGATGCGCACGTCTCCGGCGCCGAACATGACGGTTGCTCTCATGCCGTCACTCAAGCACGACCGCGTCGCGGGCGACCGGCCCTGTCGATCCAGGTATCGGGAGTCCCCCTCATGGCGGCGTGGACGGCGCTACGCTCGCCCGGTGGACGCGAAGAACGAGCTTCGCGAGTTCCTGACCTCGCGCCGGGCGCGGATCACGCCCGACGAGGCGGGGATCCGCACCTACGGCGGCCCGCGCCGCGTGCCCGGGCTCCGCCGCGAGGAGGTGGCCCTGCTCGCAGGCGTCAGCGCCGACTACTACACCCGGCTCGAACGCGGCAACGCGGGCGGCGCCTCCGAGAACGTCCTCGACGCGCTCGCCCGTGCGCTGCAGCTCGACGAGGTCGAGCGCACGCATCTCTTCCACCTCGCCCGCGCCACCCAGCCGGGGACGCGCGCGCCGCGCCGTGCCACCGCACGGCTGCGGCCGACCGTCCTGCGCCTGCTCGACGCAATCGACGGCGCGCCCGCCTTCGTGCGCAACGGCCGCCTGGACATCCTCGGCGCGAACGCCCTCGGGCGCGCGCTCTACGCGCCGCACTTCTCGAGCCCGCGGCAGCCGCCGAACACCGCGCGGTTCGTCTTCCTCGACCCGCGGGCGCCGGAGTTCTACCCCGACTGGGAGAAGGTCGCGCACGACTCGGTCGCGATCCTGCACGCGGAGGCGGGGAAGAACCCGCACGACAAGGACCTCTCCGACCTGGTCGGCGAGCTCTCGACGCAGAGCGAGCTGTTCCGCACGCGCTGGGCCGCGCACAACGTGCGTCGTCACGACACGGGGACGAAGCGGATTCACCATCCCGTCGTCGGCGACCTCGAGCTGACCTACGAGAACATGACGCTCGTCGCCGACACCGACCTGATCATGTTCGTCTACACGGCCGAGGCCGGCACGAGGTCGGAGGAGGCGCTCCGCCTGCTCGCGAGCTGGGCCGCGACGCTCGAGCAGGAGGAGGCAGAGAGTGGAGATCACGAGCAGCAGCCTGGACACGTCGCGCGGCCCGAGTGACTGGTTCACGGGCAGCGTCTACGTCGACACGGCGGCGACGCCGTCGGCGTCGTCACGGGTGAGCGCGAGCTGGGTGCACTTCACGCCCGGCGCACGCACCGCGTGGCACACGCATCCGAACGGCCAGACGATCTTCGTGATCGAGGGCGTCGGCCGCTGTCAGCGCCGCGGCGGCCCCGTCGAGACGATCCGTCCCGGCGACCGCGTCTTCTTCGAGCCCGGCGAGGAGCACTGGCACGGCGCCGCCCCGACGCGCTTCATGAGCCATATGGCGATGCTCCACGTCGGCGAAGACGGCTCGACCGCGACGTGGCTCGAGCACGTCACGGACGACGAATACGGGGCCGCACCGATCAGCTGATCGCCGCGGACACGTAGGCTGCGCTCGACCTGCGACCCGCGAAGGAGTGCGAGAGCGATGAAGACGTCACTGGGCATCTGGGCGTTCGGCGGCATGGCGACACGGTTCAACCCGGGCGGGTACAAGCCGGAGCTCGCGAACGTGTCGACGGTGCAGAAGGTCGAGACGGCGGTCGCAGGCCTCGGCGACCTGATCGACGACTACGAGTTCCACTACCCGCAGGAGCTCTCGCACGACAACCTCGACGCGGTGCGCACGGCGCTCGCCGGCCACGGCATCTACGCGGTCGCGACCGGGACGCACCTGAACCCGCTCTACGGCAAGGGCGGGCTCTCGTCCCCCGACGACGCGGTGCGCGCCTCGGCGCTCGCCGAGGCGCTCGCGACGGCGGAGCTCGCCGCCGAGGTGGGCGCGCAGATGATCCTCTGGCCCGGGATCGAGGGCTACAACTACCCGTTCCAGACGCCCTACCAGGAGTCGTGGGCGCGGTTCATCGACGGGGTCGGCGAGGTCGCGCAGCGCTGCGCCGACGGCGGCGTGACGCTGTTCCTCGAGCACAAGAACTCGGAGCCGGCGATGAAGATCTTCATGCGCAACGTCGGCATGACCCTCCACGTGATCCACACCCTGCGCACCCGGGGGATCACGAACGTGAAGGTCAACATGGACTGGCAGCACCTGATCATGAACGGGGAGAACCTGGCCGAGTACGCGGCGCTCCTCGCGGCCGAGGGGCTGCTCGGGCATCAGCACGCGAACTCGGGCTGGGGCACCTTCGACGACGACAACATGGTCGGGGCGACGGCGTTCATGGAGACGCTCGAGCTCGCGATCGAGCTGCGTCGCGCGAACTACGGCGCGAACGGGGAGCGGCTCGGATTCGATCTCTATCCGTACACCGAGGACGCGGTCGGCGCGGTGAAGCGGTCGGTGCTGCAGTGGCGGTTCATCGACGGGATCGCGGCGAAGGTGGACGGGCCGGCGCTGCGTGAGGCGCAGCAGGCCAAGGACGCCGTCCGCGCGTACGAGCTCGTGTACGCCGCGCTCGGTGCCTGACGCGGCCGCGCTGATAGGGCTCGACGTCGGCACGTCGGGCGTCAAGGGCGTCGCGATCGACGCCGAGGGGAACGTTCTCGCGACCGCGTCGACGGAGTACCCGCTGGCGCGGCCGCAGCCCGGCTGGTCGGAGCAGGCGCCGGAGGACTGGTGGCGCGCCTCCCAGGAGGTGCTCGCGGCGCTGCCGGAGGGGCCGGTCGGGCTCTCGGGGCAGATGCACGGGCTCGTCTGCCTCGACGGCGACGGCGAGGTGCTGCGCCCGGCGATCCTCTGGAACGACCAGCGCACAGCCACCGAAACGACGGAGATCGAGGCGCGCGTCGGCCTCGCCCGCCTGATCGAGCTGACCGGCAACCGGGCGCTGACCGGCTTCACGGCGCCGAAGCTCCTCTGGCTGCGCCGCCACGAGCCGGACGTCTACGCGCGGATCCGCCACGTCCTGCTGCCGAAGGACTACGTCCGCTACCGCATGACCGGCGAGCGGCTGATCGACGCGGCCGACGCGTCGGGGACGCTCCTCTTCGACGTCGGCGCCCGCCGCTGGTCGAGCGAGGTCTGCGAGGCGCTCGAGGTGCCGGAGGAGTGGCTGCCGCCGGCGTTCGAGTCGACGGTCGTGGGCGGGGCCGGCGACCAGGCAGCGGGCGCGCTCGGGGTCGGCATCGTCGAGCCGGGCGCGGTCTCGGTCGTGCTCGGCACCTCCGGGGTCGTCATCGCCGGGCTGCCCGGGTACGCGGCGGAGCCGCGGGCGCGCGTGCACGTCTTCTGCCACGCCGTGCCCGGGACGTGGCACGCGATGGGCGTGATGCTGTCGGCGGCGGGGTCGCTGGCCTGGCTGCGGGGCGTGGTCGACGCGCCGTACGGGGTGCTCGACGAGGAGGC